>CANQNY010000001.1 GCA_947625335.1 uncultured Clostridia bacterium
GCTTATACACCTCGTCGCCGCGGACAACCGTGTGACCCGCGTTGTTCCCGCCGCTTGAGCGCACCACCAAGTCCGCTTTCGCCGCCATAATGTCAATAACCTTGCCCTTGCCCTCGTCGCCCCATTGTGTGCCGACAATTACTCTGGAACTCATTTTATCGTCCTCGTTTCAAATGAATTTTCAGCGCCGCGCGATATCCGCAAAAATACCGACGCATTTATTGTATCACATTTTTCCCAAAATTGCAATAGATTACTTGATAACTTTTCCGCTGCGACCCTTATCGCCTCTCGCGTCGATAGGAGCCTCCGTGCCGCCCATATCCTGAAACAACGCCTCTTCGCCGCTGTCGTCGGGAAGTTCGGGGTTTTTCTCGCCTGATTTCTCATAATACGGATTTATGAGAAATTTCTGTATTGCCGGATAACAACAGAACACCGACAAAAACGCCAGCCCCGCCGCAGGCAAAAACGGAAACAGCACCAGCACTATTATGGGAAAATTTATCGCAAGAATTGCATATCCCACGAAAAAGACAAGCGAAATAAGCTCGCCGCCGAGGTTTACGAACATCAATATCACGGCGTTTTTGAAAATCGCGCCGAGATTTATGTCCACCGCGACGATTTGCGGGTAAATGTAAAAATTCACCAGCAAAAACAGCACTTCCGCCGCAACGCACACTCCCATAAGCACCAGATTTTCGGTGCTGCGTTCCTCCAGCATTGCAAACTGGTACAAGCAGAAATACAACCCCGCCATCGCCGCAACATCAAGAATTCCGATAAAAAACGACTGCTTGAAGTTCTTTTTGAACTGCTTAAAGAAATCGTGGAACACGAAAATCGGTCTGCCGAGGTAAATATCCCTCATAAGCGACGTCATTGCCGCAGTCGCAGGACCAAAGGTCACTATCGGAATGCAAAACAGGAAATACACGAGATTTATCCTGAACAGAGTCCAGAATTTCGCGAAAAACAGCTCTCTAAAACGGGCAAAAGGCTTTTTTGGAGCGGTGTTTTTGGAAACGCCCTTACCCGCAACGTTGTTATTGTAAAAAAGCCCCATAACACTCCACTCCCAAGCCTATAATTAGTACAGCATAGACTGCACGAAAATTCCCACGACCATCGCCGCCGCCAGAATTATCGCAAGCACCCTGCAAACCTTGATTATTCTTTCGCGTTTTTTGTCGTTCACTAAACACACCTCGCCACCTGCGCCCTTGTCTATTATACACCCAAACGCCCGCCTTGTCAAGAATAATTTACTTTTTTAAGAGGTTAGAGAGGCTGCGTCTACAACTCCCTCGCCGCATAATGCGTAAATTTTGCCGTTCTGCGCGAAAGCAAGCTTAAAGCCCTCGCGGTCGTCGTACAAAACAGCCTCGGTGTTCGGCGAACCTAAAGTTACATATTCCGACACCACGCAAACGCCGTCGAAATAGCTGAACGCCGCGCCGCAAAGCTCTCCGTCAAGCACTAAAGCCTGCGAATTTCCGAACTCAAGCGAGGACATCTCCTCCTCGGAAAGCCGCTTTGAATACGAATATTTCTGCACCGCCGCGCCGTTCTCCAAAACATACCGCGATACAGTCATTCCGTCGGACGCCGCCGCCAGCACAAGCGCGCTTTCCCCGTCCGTTATGCCGTCGACCTGCGTGACGTTCAATGTTGCGGGGTTTTGCGGGTCGGCGCAGTTCATTATCAAAAACACCTCTTTGCCGCTCGATACAATAAGATTATTGCCCGAAAAACGCATATATTCGGGGATATTCGTAAGCTCGACAATCTTCGAGCAGGGGGTAAAACTGCCGTCCAGAACGGTTATCTCCCCGTTTTCATAAATTGCCGCCGCGCTCTCGCCAAACGCCGCCGTGGAAATTTTTCCGCACTCTTTATGCTCAACTTTTTCGCCCGCGCGGACAATAAGTCCCTCCTCCGCGCCGTTCAGCGCGAAAATTCCGTCGCAGTCCGCAAATACGGGGTCTCCCAGAGCCGCGCACGCAGAAAGCGTCTGCCCGTTTTCTGCGGAGAACGCCGCGCTTACGCCGTATGAATAGCCCGCAGTTCCTGTCAAAATAACATTCTGTGCGGGGATCGGCTGCATTTCATCGGTTCCCGTTTTCGGAAGATACAGCTTTGTGTCCTCCGCATGAACAGTTTCATAAAACTTCGGCGTATACACCGAGCCGAGCTTTACCAACCCGTCCTCAACCGCAAAATCGGTAAGGCTGCCGTCCTGACGCACCGTGTAAACAAGACTTCCGCCCTGTATCTTCATAAAACCGCAAATATCCCCGTCAAACACCGCAAAAAGCGCGCCGCCGTCCTTTACCGCGCCGACTATCTTCGTGCCGTCGGGGGGCGTGAATTTACCGATCGGGGTAAGTTCCCCATCGGAAAAATTATGCGCCGTGATTTCCTCGGAGGTTATCTCGCAAACGCTGCTCCCGTCGGAAAAAGTTCCGAAACCGCCGCTGTGAACCAACAGATTGCCGAAAATCACATCGTTGTCGTGACCATAATTCTCCGCCGACGCGCCGCCCGAAACGCCCTGCAAATAAGCCTCGCTTACGCGCTCGAAAATTGTGTTTTCATCGGCAGCATACTGTATTTTCGCGTTCCCCGAAAGCCCGAAATAGAACGCCGCCGCAGCTCCCAAAAGCACCGCCGCGCCCACAGAAGACGCTATCAGCGCGGCTTTTCGGTGGGAACGAGCGTCCTCGTCGTCTTCGTCGTCTTCATCATATTCATCATCTTCGCCGTATTCATCGTCATTCTCGACCTGTCTTCCGACAGCGTGGGGAATATTCGTTTTTTCGGGTTCTTCCTCGGTATCCTCCTCGGTTTCGGGAGTTTCTTCCTCACCCGCAAGCCGCGCGAGATTTTCTTTCAGCGCGTCGCTGTCTATCTGAACAATTCTCGTGGTATCGCCGTTGTACCCTGAACCCGCCGGGGGTTCTTCATCGCCGTAATCTATATTGACCTCAAAATGCCGCTTATCGACAGCTTTCTCGACCTGTTCAAATTCTTCAACTTCTTCGGCATATTCATCTTCTTCAACATTCTCGTCATTCTCGTCGGGAAACTCGTTTTCATACCCGTCGGGCTCGGTATCTTCCTCCACGGAAACGTCTTCGTCCGAGCCGTTGTCGTCGGGAACATACTCAAACTCAAAAGTCCCCTCGCGCGAATAAACGACCCCCGTTGAATCGTCGGTGTAGCTGTATTGCCCGCTTGCGTCCTCGTCGGGGAGATCTTCATAAGCGTCCTCCTCGGGCTCTTCGTCAGGAATATTGTCGTTTTCCGCAGGCGTTTCCTCTTCTTCATCATCCGAAAAATCGGGATAATCAGGCAACTCGGGCATAGGCTCGCCCTTTACCTCGTCCTCCATAACCTCCTCGAAAGACGGCTCGTCATATTCTTCATATTCCTCTTCGGGAGCGGACTCGTCGGGATAACCGTCTTCTACTATTTTCTCGGAATTTAATAACCTTAACGTCAGCGTTCTTTCCCAGATCTGCCGCGCCGTGTAAAGCATTCTTGTATAATCTTTCGAGGTCATTCCCGAATTTTCCAACGTGAGAATAAGCGATTGCAGGCTCATTGCGGGATTTGCCCTTATTTTGTCAACCGCCGCTTTCGGCGCGCCGCACCCCTCCATAAGGTACAGAAAATCCGCGCTGCCCATCCCTAAAGTTCTCAAACGATTTAAAAACGTGAACGCGTCGGGCTCGGGAAGCTCGGCGGTTTCGTCGATCAAAAAATCGATTATATTCTGCGGAACAACGTTTTCAGGCACGACCTTGCGGACCATAAGCTTTCGCATTTCCCCAACTGTCATTGTTTCACCCCATTCAGAAATTAAAAGAACGAATAATGCAAACTGTTATTCATCAAGACCGAGATAATCAAGCGCGCGCGCAAGCCGTTTTTTAACCGCCGCTTTGGACATTCCCGAAAACTGCGAGATTTCCTCGGGAGTGAACCTTGCCGCAATGTACATTACCGCGCACAGTCTGTCGGCGTTTTCCAGCTCAAAAAACATCTGCTTTTCCTCTATGCGGTAATCCTGATTTTCGGGGTCGCGTCCGTATTCCTTGAAAAATGTCTTTATCCTCGCGCAGAGAGTTTTCATCATAAACACGCAAAAAGCCTCCTCGCTGCGAAGATGACCTATCGCCTTAAACCCGTCGCGAGCCGCCCCCTGAACGGCGTCAATAGCGTCGCTGTCGCTTACCAGCGTGTAAAACGCGGTGTAGTACATCGGGCGGTATATCTTCTCGTACAGCCGCGAAAACGCCTTTGCGTCGCCGTTTGCCGCCTGAGAGCTTAATTCCTTGTATTCCCGCTTATCCATATTTCCCCCTGCAAGAATTTGCTGTCAATCGCTTTCCTTGTTTACAATTGCAATGCCAAGCTCCGCCAACTGCTCCTCGGACACGCCCGACGGAGCCTCGCTCATAAGCTCGGAGGCGTTCTGCACCTTCGGGAACGCCACCACGTCGCGCAGGCTGTCGCACCCGCACATAAGCATAGCCAGTCTGTCAAGACCTATTCCCGCGCCGCCGTGCGGAGGAGCGGCGTATTTATACGCGTCAACCAAAAATCCGAATTTTGCGGCAATTTCCTCGTCGGTCATACCCAGCATTTCAAACATATGCTGCTGAAGTTCCGGATCGTTAATTCTAATCGACCCCGAAAGCAGCTCCACGCCGTTCAAAACAAGGTCGTAGCACTTTGCGCGGACTTTAGCCTTGTCGGTGTCGAGATACGGAATACACTCGTCCATGGGCATGGTAAACGGGTGGTGCATAGCAAGCCATTCGCCGCTTTCCTCGTCGTACTCGAAGAACGGGAATTCCGTTATCCACAGGAAATTCCAGCCCTCCGGTATAATGTCAAGCTGTTTTGCAACCTTAAGCCGAAGCGCGCCGAGCGTCGGGAGGGTGATTTTATCCTTATCCGCGACTATCAGGGCAACATCGCCTTTTTCGCAGCCGAGAGCTTTCAGAATATTCTCAAGTTCGCCCTCTTTCATAAACTTCGCGAACGAGCAGGACGGCGCGTCGTCTACCCAGCGCACATACGCCAAGCCCTTTGCGCCTATTCCCTTGACGAACTCTACAAGCTTGTCGATTTCCTTTCTCGTAAGCACAGCAACAGCGTTTTTCGCGACAATCCCGCGCACCGAGCCGCCGTCTGAAACAGCGTCTTTAAATACCACAAAATCGGTGTCCTTCACAACCTCGGAAATGTTGGTTATTTCCATGCCGAAACGGGTGTCGGGCTTGTCCGAGCCGTAACGCGTCATAGCCTCGTCGTATGTCAGCCTCGGCAGCGGGAGTTTTATATCCACGCCGAGAATTTCCTTATACAGGCGCTTTACGAACCCCTCAAGCATTTCGAGAATATCGTCCACGTCCACAAACGACATTTCAAGGTCAATCTGCGTAAATTCGGGCTGTCTGTCCGCGCGTAGATCCTCGTCGCGGAAACATCTCGCAAGCTGGATATATCTGTCAAACCCCGAAATCATAAGCAGCTGCTTGTACATCTGCGGCGACTGCGGCAGCGCGTAAAATTTCCCGTTATGCACCCGTGACGGGACAATGTAATCTCTCGCGCCCTCGGGCGTGGATTTTATCATCATCGGAGTTTCAATCTCCAGAAAACCGTTCTCGTAGAAATACTCGCGCGCGCATTTTGCGATGTTGTGGCGCATGATAAGGTTATCCTGCAAGGGCTTTCTGCGCAGGTCGAGATAACGGTATTTAAGGCGCAATTCCTCGTTGGTTTTGGAGTCGGAAACTATCTCGAACGGCGGAGTCTGCGCTTTTGAAAGAATTCTAAGCTCCGACACGAGAATTTCAAGATTGCCGGTTTTTATATCCTTGTTTACGCTCTCGCGCGGGCGAACCGCGCCTTTTATCATCAGAACGTCCTCGCCGCGGACGGTTTTGGCTTTCTCGAAAACGGCTTTTCTAACGGTATCATCGAACACAAGCTGAACAATACCCGTTCTGTCGCGGAGGTCGATAAATATAATGCCGCCCTTGTCGCGCACTCTCTGCGTAAAACCGCCGACGGTGACTTCTTTCATATCAAGCGTAACCTCGCCGCAATAGCAGGTTCTTTTCATGCCCTTCATAGTATCCATAAATTAACCTCTTTTCTGCCTTACACGGCAGCGATATAATAATACACAATAATTATACCACATTTTCCAGCATTTTTCAAGAGGATTTGCAGAATTTTGGCAGAAAACGCAAAAAAGAAAGCCCCGCCTGTTTCGTCAGAGCCCTGTCAACAGCCACAAAGGCTAGTTGACAAGGCTCTTCCTCGCATCCGGGGCTTTCTTAAAGTCGATAAGAGTTATTTTTCCTGCGGCTTTGAAAGGCGCGGCTGACCGCAATGTACGCAAAACCGAACTTCGGGGGCGTTTTGCTCGCCGCATTTGGAGCAAAACCAGTATTTTTGAACGGCATTCGCATTGGAATTTGCATTAGAATTTACCTGTTGAACCAAACCCGCCCGCGAAAGTGCGCCGCATCTTTGGCAACTGTATCGGAATTTTTCGTTTTGCGTGCCGCACTCGGGGCATTTCCAAAATTCGTCGTTTCTCTTCAGCAAATCGCGCGGGTCTGCGCTTTTACCGCCGCTGTTGCCGTTGCTGCCGCTTTCTTCCGCGCACGGGAGATTAGCCCTGTTCATTTTATCGGCTATCTGCTGCATAATTTGCTTACAGTCCATAACGTTATTTGCAAGCTCTACGATAACACCAAGCACACACGAAGAAAGCATGGTTACCACCCAGCCAACTATCGTTATAAGAAATCCCAAGCCAAAGTTGTCAGTAGATTTACCTACCTTTACTCCGAGGATTAAAGAAGATATAGCACCTGCTATTATTATAATGGTCAAGACCCCCATAGCCATTCTTGTAAACATAATAATTCCCTCCGAAATTTTTTGTCGGCTCTCGCCGCAATTACATTATAACACGCATTTTCTCAATTGTCAATAGTATATTAATTGAAAAATAGTTATTATATTATATTGTGATAATAAGAATAATGTCTTACAATATATTAAAGAGGTGATTGTGTTGAAAACAGGGTTTCCATACGGCGAACGGCTGCGAAGGCTGCGGCTTGAAAATCATTTTACCCAGGAGGAAATCGCTCTCCGTGCTGAAATTACCACCTCTTATTACGGACAGCTTGAACGCGGAAAAGCAAATCCCTCGGTTTCTATGCTGGAAAAAATCTGCGCCGCTATGGGCGTTTCAATAAGCGATATATTTATTGACGAAAATGACGATACTCTCGGAATAGACGCTCCCACAATGCAGATACTGCGCAAACTGAACGGGCGCTCCGAGCGCGAAAAAGAGATAATCCTCGAAATAATAAAATCCGCTCTGCGGCTCCAGAGCGAAAAATAACCCCGTCACAAGCAGGCAAACCGCCCGTGACGGGGTTATTTATTTTTTACCCAGCAGACCCGACTCCCGCAGCGACAACGTCGACTCGCTGCCGATTATCAAATGGTCTTCAAGCGTAATACCCACGGCTTTAAGAGCCGCCGCAAGCTGATTAGACGACGATATATCCGCCGACGACGCCAGCGCGGCAGTTTCGGGGTGGCTATGCACCATAATGACGTACTCGCACCGCGACATCACCGCTTTTAAAACTATCTCACGAACGCCGACTTCCAAAAAATCATAAAAATTATCGCGGATAATGTATTTAAGCACCAGTTTGTGACGGCTGTCCAAAAACAACACCACCCCAAACTCCCTCTCGCCGCCCGAAATACCGCCAAAGTATTTCAGCACGTCCTTGGGCGATTCCAAGATGACGTTTTCGGCATGCGGCAAATCGTGATAACGGCAAAAATCTCCCAGAAAACGTATCTTATAAGCGGCAGCCTCCGCTATCCCGTCTACCCCTGTAAGCTCCCCGACGTCCGCTGACAAAACGTTCTCCAAAGAGCCGAACTTTTCCAGCAGTCTATGACTGATTTCGTTCGTATTCCCGCGTGGGAACACGCTGAACAACAATATCTCCAACACCTCGTGAGGCTCGAAACATTCTATACCGTTTTCGCGGTATTTCTTCATCATGCGCTTTCTGTGACCATCGTGAATGTTCTTTTCCCCCATAGCGTCCCTCAAACAAATAAAGTTTGACCCCAACGGTCAATATGAAAAACAAAAAGGTCAGCACAAGATTTCTCGGCAAAAAGAAGACCGGAAATCTCTCTGCCTCTTGTAGCTGACCTTAATTGGCATCTAAACTTTACGAAAATGTACGAAAAAATTTACATAATTTCCATACGGAAAACCATGCCCCGGCAAGATCAACGCTTACCGGGAAATGGTTGAGAGCATAGCCCTCGTGGTGACCCGTACGGGAATCGAACCCATGATGCCAGAATGAAAATCTGGAGTCTTAACCTCTTGACCAACGGGCCTTTGGTAGCGGCAGTCGGATTTGAACCAACGACACCCTGGGTATGAACCAAGTGCTCTAGCCAACTGAGCTATGCCGCCATATATCGTCATTTCGTGACTAAATCATTATACCACATTAAATTCTTTTTGTCAAGCATTTTTTGAAATTTTTTTATAATCTCACCTAAAACGCGCTTTTTCTTATTATATTTGTGCAAATTGCACGAAATAAAGCTATATTTTTCTATATTAGTGTATTTTTTGAAAAATTTCGGAAAACCTATTGACATTGGGAAATTATTGTGTTATAATATTAAATGCTGATTACTGGGGCGTCGCCAAGCGGTAAGGCAGTGGACTCTGACTCCACCATTCCGAGGGTTCAAATCCTTCCGCCCCAACCAGCAGGGCAATGCCCTGCACCATTTCCCAGCGGAGGTTGCTCTGCTGGGAATGTTTTTTTCTGTACGGATATTATGTAAATCTTTTTGCAAAGGTTACGCAAAAAGCTCTCTATGCTTTGCATAGAGAGCTTTTTCAGTTTATAGGGTAAAGTGTATAGTGTACAGTATAAGAAATCCGCCTTCGGCGGATTTTTTGATTGTACCAAAGGGGAAAAGTTGCCGACCCTTATTTTCGCAGACAATCTAAACCGTCCGCGAAAGCGGACACCTTCTACTGTTTACTGTCTACCGTTTACTGTAAACTATCTGTGCGGCTGCGGAGTGATTTCTTTCACTCGATGCCAAAGTTCAATCAAACGTTTTTGATACTCAACGTTTTTGTCATAATCGTTTTCTAAAGGCAGTTTGTGATAAATTTCATTTATTTCATTGTCAATTGCACGAATTTCTTCGGGTGCATCATAATAGGGATAGTGATAATTTCTGGAAATAAACCCGCTTATACTTGCGAACATCTCGTTGGAAATCTCGTACTTAAATGCTACTTCGTAAGGTGTATGCATAAAAATCCTCCTTGTCAAGTTGATTATATTATATAACATTTTGGGCGTATTGTCAACAGGTTTTTAACACTTTCTACTGTTTACTGCCTACTGCTTACTATATACTGTAACATATCAAGCGTCAAACTGTATCTCGCTTCGTCGCTCTCACAGCCCAGCACTATCGAAATATACGTTTTCCCGCCGCGCTCGAACGCCGCCGCAAGGCAATTCCCCGCGCGTGCGGTTGTCCCCGTTTTAAGACCTACAGCGTCCTCGGCGTAAAATTCGCTTTCGGGGTCAAGCAGCTTGTTGGAATTCGTCCATGTAATGCACTCCCCCGACTCAAAAGTCACAAACTTTTGCTGCGTGGACGCTATTTCCCGTATCTCGGGAAACGACAGCGAATACTCCGCGAGTTTTTCAACATCGCTTGCCGTGGTATACTGCTTTTCATCGTCCTGACCGTCGGGATTTACAAAATTGCTGTTTTCCATGCCGATTTTATTAGCCGTTTCGTTCATCAACCCGCAAAAGCACTTTACCGCCGCCTTATCCGAAAGCTCCTTTTCGGGATAAACCGCCCTTGCCGCCGAAACTGCAACAGTATACGCCGCGTCGCTGCCAGAAACCATAAGCATTCCCGTTATCAGGTCATACAGCGTAAGCCGCTGACCTTGTGAAATAAAACACACGCTCGCATGTTCGTTTACAAGCTCCTGTTCCGTGCCGACGGTGAATATCTCGCCGGGGTCGACGTATTCCAGCGCGGTACACGCCGTCAAAAGCTTTGTTATACTCGCGCAGGATATGCGGGAGCTTTCGTTTTCGGCAAGCAATATCTCCTCGTCCTCCACGCAATAAAGCATTTTCGCCGTGGAAAATTCCTTTGCGGTGTAATGAGAATTCTCGGTATTATGCGCGCACCCTGCCAATGTTAATAATAAAACTAAAGTGCAGAATAATGCTGTTACTTTCTTCAACTTCTTCATATTTCCCCCTCTTTCGTTTCAATTATAACACTAGGGAAAACGCCTGTCAACGGATTTTCCGAATTGTAAGGGAAAAGCAAGAAGAATGTAAGAAAAATGTAAGATTATCACACAACTCCGAAAAAAACATATAATTTTTCAAGAGAATACTCTTAAATTACGGGAGCGTCTTAAGCAAAACGAGCAGGGTGCGCCAGATTCTAGGAAAAACGACGAAGTAAGGCTGTGTGCCTTACGAGGAGGTTTGACGACGAAGATGGTGTGTACTGCACGGTTTTGCTCTAAGGGACTCTTAAAGGTAAAATTGCATGTTTTTTGGAGGAACTATGGAATTAAATATTAAAGGCGTTGACCTTTCATCTTATCAGGCGGGAATAAGCTATCCCGCACTAAAAGCGGCGGGAGTGAAATTTGCAATAATACGCGCGGGGTTTGCAGACTCCGCCGACAGCACGCTTGCCGACCACGTAAACGGCTGTACCACGCAGGGGATAGACTACGGATTTTACTGGTATTCCTATGCGAAGAACATCGAAGAAGTCCGCGCGGAGGCTGCCGCATGCGTTGACATCATCAAAAATTACTCGCCCGCGTACCCTGTTTTCTTTGACGCGGAAGAAAGCAAAATTGCGCGCGAGGTCGGACGAACCGTTATGACGAATATTGCCTTGGAATTCGTGTCCGAGGTGTCAAAAGCGGGTTATTCCGCGGGCGTTTATGCAAATCCGAGCTGGTTTTTATACTTCTACGAAAAAGACCGTCTTGTCGGCAAAACCGACATCTGGCTTGCACATTGGACGGATAACCCGAACATTCCCACAAGATACGATTTCGGGCAGAAAATTTGGCAATGGGGAATAGAGGAAATCGACGGCATGGCGGTGGACGGCGATATTGCATATTACAACCCCGCGCCCGAAGATAAAACTATAGACGAGCTTGCCGACGAGGTAATTGCGGGGCTTTGGGGCAACGGCGAGGAACGCCGAAAGGCTCTGACCGACGCGGGCTACGACTACGACGCGGTCCAGCAAGCTGTAAACCGCAAACTTTCCGAAAAGGAAAACAACATCTCCGTGGGAGACCTTGTGCGAGTAAAAAACGGCGCGTCAACCTACAGCGGAGAACCTCTCGCGCCGTTTGTCTACAGCACCGTTTACACAGTATCGGAACTTCGCGGCGACCGCGCCGTTATCACCTACAAGGGGGAAGTTACCGCCGCCGTGAACGTATCAGACCTTATCCGTATCTGACGGCAGTACGGGAGGCTTTTTCGGCAGAACAACCGTAAAAACAGTCGTTTCGTTTTCGCTTTGCGCGGTGATGTTCCCGCCGTGAAGTTCAACTATCTTTTTGGCAATTGCAAGCCCCAAACCCGCGCCGCCTTTTGCCGAGCGCGCGCTGTCCAAACGGTAGAACTGCTCGAAAATGCGCTCTAGTTTGTCGGCGGGGATAGTATCGCCGCTGTTTTGAAACGTTATTTCAAAATCATTTTCAAGCTCCCTCGCGCAAACGAAAATTTCCGTGTCGGGATAGCTGTACAGCACGGCGTTTCTAAGCAAATTATCAAATACGCGCTGAATTTTGTCGGCGTCGCATTCCATACGAAGATCCTCTCCTGCGGACAGCCTGCAAGAGAGATTTTTTTCCGCGAGCATGGGTTTAAACTCGAACACAAGCTGCTCCAAAAGCCTTGTCAGATTTATATTCCCGTAGTGGATTTTTATGTCCGAGAGATTGTACCGCGCAATCTCGAAAAACTCGTCGATAAGCTCCTCCAGACGTCCCGCTTTTTCCTGAACGATATGAAGATATTTAAGCCTCAGTTCCTCGGGAATATCCTCCCCGTCAAGCAGCAGAGAAATATACCCCGTAACGGACGCCAGCGGTGTTTTCAAATCGTGCGCGAGATACACGATAAGATCGTTTTTGCGCTGTTCGAGAAGTTTAGTTTCGGCGGTTTGCCCTATCATCTTCGCGCGGACGGAATGAAGAGTTCTCTCAACAACAGCAAGATCCTGCGGCAGACGAATTTCGTCCTCGGGGGAGTTTAACGCGTCAATACCGTCGTTTATCGCTTTGAAATAACCCGTTACCCTCGATACGAAAAACGGAAGTGAAACCACAAATATCAAAAGCGACGCTCCCGCCATTATCACGGCTTTATGCCGGGAAATTTCAAAATAAACGTTTTCGGCGCGGGGATAATCGCCCTTAAAAATCGTCACGAGGATATTTACCGCCCAGACGTTCACTCTGCCTCTTAAAACGAGAAAATAGACAAGCGCTGTCACCGCAAACGAACCTGCCAAGAGCAGCAATATCCCGAAGATTATTTTCCGCTTTAAATGCCGGTATTCGGAAAACGGTTTTTTCTTTTTACTTTTCAATCGTGTAACCTACCCCCCAGACCGTCTTGATAAACTTCGGCTTTCGCGCAGACTCGTGCATTTTCTCGCGGAGCCGACCGATATGCGCCATAACGGTGTTGTTGCTGTTCAGAAATTTTTCTCCCCACACCGCCTCGAAAAGCTCCTCGGCGGGAACAACGCTGCCTCTGCGCTCGCACAAATACCAGAGTATGGAAAATTCTATCGGTGTAAGCTCAAGCTCGCGGTCAAAAAGCCTGCACTTATGGGTCTCCTTGTTTATCAGAAGTCCGCGGAAATCGTGTTCGATTATTTCCCCGTTTTGCTGTGCGGAGGAATTGTAATGCTTGTACCGCCTAAGCTGTGTTTTAACGCGCGCGGCAACCTCCAGCGGATTGAACGGCTTTGTGATATAATCGTCCGCGCCCACCGTAAGTCCTAAAATTTTGTCGCTGTCCTCGCTTTTCGCGGTAAGCATTATCACGGGGAAATAATACCGCTCGCGTATCTTTCGGCATATTTCAAAGCCGTCTATATCGGGCAGCATAATGTCCAGCACCGCAAGGTCGGGCGGGTCGTTTTCGACAGAGCGCAAAGCCTCCCCGCCGTTGTAGAATTTTCTTACGGTGTAGCCGTCCCCGCGAAGATAAAGCTCGATAAGATCGGCTATCTCCTTTTCGTCGTCGGCGATAAGAATGTTTTCGCTCATATTATCCCTCCGATTTCACCGTTCTGAAATTTATGATACACCATTTTTCGCGTTTTGTCAACGGATAATAGCTTTTCCCCGAAATTTTAAGAAAAATGTAAGATTTGCGGTAAGGGTTGACAGCGGGCGGAAAAAATTGTATAATGGTTTTGTGGGGGGATATTATGAAGCTTGATCTTACGGATATGCTGTATTCGCTGTCATACGCGCTTGACAGCGTCGAAACGGAACTTTTGGGGCTTGATACGGGTCACGGAAAACGCGTGGCGTGTCTGGCGATGCTTATGGCGAAAAAAGCGGGATTTAAGGACGAGGAGCTGCGCGATTTTATAGGGTGTTGTATTCTGCACGACAACGCTCTGACGGAATATATTCACGAGGAGCTTGAAAAAGCTCCCGCGGTGACAAGGCTGCCCGACCTGTCGAAAACCACCGCCGTAAACAGCCGCCACAGCGTTATCGGAGAACAGAATATAAGCCTTTTGCCGTTTCGCACGGACGTTAAAAACATCATTCTCTACCACCACGAAAACGCCGACGGTTCGGGCGAAATGAAAACCACCTCGCGCGAGACGGGGCTGAAGTCCCAGATACTTCACCTTGCGGATATGACGGATATGAGCTTCAGGCTGCGGGAGGTCTCGCGGGAGGATTTTTCAGACATTTCTGCATGGGTTCACGAGCGTTCGGGCGGAATGTTTTCCGAAGAGGCGGTAAAGCTGTTTTCGGAGGCGGTGAGCTATGACGATATTCTTGCGCTGCGGTCGGACGTCAAGGCTTTTCTGCGGGAAAATCTGCCTACGGAGACGCTTGACTACACCGACGAAGAAATTCACAACATAGCAAAGCTTTTCGCGAAGATTGTCGACTACAAGTCGGAATTCACCCAAAAACACTCCGAGGGAGTCGCTCAAAAAGCGGAAATGCTGGCGCGGCATTACGACTTTGACGACGAAAAAACCACACGTTTCTTTTTCGCGGGAGCATTGCACGACATAGGGAAACTCGCCGTTAAAAACAACATTCTCGAAAAGCCCGATAAGCTGACCGCAGAGGAATTTACCGCAATGAAAGACCATGCCTCGGCAACGCGCGCGATATTAAGCGAGGTAAAGGACATTCCCGACATAATCGAATGGGCGGGAAATCATCACGAAAAGCTGAACGGAAAGGGTTATCCCCGCGGTCTTTGCGCGGAACAGCTAAGCTTTGAGGACCGCCTTATGGCATGCATTGACATATACCAGGCTCTCACCGAGCCGCGCCCGTACAAGGCGGGTATGCCGCACGAAAAAGCGGTTTCTATTATGCGGGGAATGGTGGAAAAGGGCGAACTTGACCCCGATATAGTAAACGATATGGACAGGTTTTTTGCGTGAGATGTTAAAAAAGCGGACAGTTTTTCTGCCCGCTTTTTCTGTAATTTATATAATTTAACTGAACATGGGCGTGGAAAGATAACGCTCGCCCGTATCGGGCAAAAATGCGACGATTACCTTGCCATTGTTTTCGGGACGTTTTGAAAGCTGCAACGCCGCAAACGCCGCCGCGCCCGACGAAATCCCGACAAGCAAGCCCTCGGTTTTTGCAAGCGTTCTGCCCGTTTCGTATGCCTGCTCGTTTTCAACGGTGAAAACCTCGTCGTATATCTTCGTGTCGAGCGTTTCGGGGACAAATCCCGCGCCTATGCCCTGAATTCCGTGAGAACCCGATTTTCCCTGCGAGAGAACGGGCGAACCCGCGGGTTCTACAGCGACAATTTGAATATCCTTGTTCTTTTCCTTGAGGAATTTGCCGACGCCCGAAATTGTGCCGCCTGTGCCGACGCCCGCGACGAAAATATCAACCTTGCCGCCCGCATCTTCCCAAATCTCCGGACCTGTCGTTTCATAGTGAATACGGGGATTTGCGGGGTTTGTAAACTGCGACGGAATAAACGAACCGGGCGTTTGCGCGGCTAGTTCATTCGCCTTTTCAATAGCCCCCTTCATGCCCTTAGAGCCCTCAGTCAGAACGATTTCCGCGCCGTATGCCTTCAGCAGACCTCTGCGTTCTGCGCTCATGGTTTCGGGCATTGTCAAAATTACCTTATACCCCTGCGACGCCGCGACCGCTGCAAGACCTATACCCGTATTTCCGCTTGTAGGCTCGATTATCACCGCGCCGTCTTTGAGCTTGCCGCTTTGTTTCGCGTCCGCAATCATAGCTTTTGCAATCCTGTCTTTCGCGCTGCCCGCGGGATTGAAATACTCCAGCTTTGCGAGAATTCTCGCGTCGGGCGCGAAATTATTAAGTGCCAAAATCGGCGTTTTCCCGACAAGATCGGTTATCTTTTCATATATCATAACAGTTTCCTCCTTAATGCCTACCGCTTTAGTAGGTTCTATAGGATTATTATAACACCGCTTTACAAATTTGTCAAGGGGAATTTTAACATTTTTTACCCGAAAAATTAACAAATCTGGCGAAAAAGTGCTAAAATAGAGGTAAGAAATAAGATGTAAGAGGTAAGAAAGAGGTAAGAGATGAAGAAAATTGTTGGATTTATAAAATCGCAGCCTGTTTTGACAGCGGCGTTTGTGGCGGCGGTAATAACGCTGTTTATCGTCCCGCCCGACAAGGAATATCTCGGCTACTGCAACACCACCGTCCTTATAGAGCTTTTCGCGCTGATGACGGCGGTGGCGGGACTTCGCGGAGCGGGACTTTTCGACCTTGCGACGGGGTTTGTTCTCCGAAAAACGGGCAATCTGCGGCGGCTGGGACTCGCATTAACAATAGTGTGCTTTTTCTCGTCGATGCTGGTGACAAACGATGTGGCGTTGCTTACAATGATCCCGCTGACGATTATGATTTTCAAATCCGTCCCCGACGAAAAAAGCAGAATTTGGGTAATTGTGCTTGAAACCTGCGCCGCAAACCTCGGCAGTATGACCACGCCCGTCGGCAATCCGCAGAACCTGTTTTTGTACGATAAATTCGGGCTTTCGGCGGGAACTTTTGTTATTACAATGCTGCCTGCGGCGGGGATAAGTCTGGTTTTGCTGACGCTGCTGACATTGCTGCTGCCGAAAACGGCGGTGGGCGCGGTGACAACCGAAAATTCCAAGCGAAAAAAGCTCTCGAAACTGCATATCGCGGTTTTCTCGGTGCTGTTCGCGCTGTGCCTGCTTGCGGTACTCAGAATTTTGCCGCCGATAGTGTGCCTTATAGCCGCGCTGCTTGCGATGATAATTTTTGACCGCGGACTGTTTAAAAAAGTGGACTACGCGCTGCTCGGAACGTTCGTGTGCTTTTTCGTGTTTGTCGGTAACGTCGCGCGGATAGACGCGGTGAGAGAATTTTTCTCCTCGGTGCTCAGCGGACGGGAAATTTGGGTGTCGGCTCTTTTATCGCAGGTGATAAGCAACGTCCCCGCCGCGGTTATGCTTGCGGGATTTACCGAAAACGGCACGGGGCTGCTGCTCGGAGTGAACCTCGGCGGCTTGGGAACGCTTATCGCGTCGCTTGCTAGTCTTATCTCGTTTCAGTTTTACCGCAAATCCGATGGCGCAAAAACGCTGCGCTATCTCTTGGTGTTCTCGGTTGTGAATTTCGGACTGCTGGCATTGCTTTTGGCAGCGGAAATGCTGATTTTTACATAAAAAACACCCCGCGAAACGTCGCGGGGCGAATTTTTATTCTTTTGAGCCTAAAAGCTGCTCGGAGCGGTTTTTAAGACGCTCTTTCATCAGGAATATCGCAATTACTTTCGACAGGAAAACGAGAGAGTCAATCTGCTCCTGCGTCCAGAAACGGCTGCCGCGGCACTCGTCAAACCCGACAAAGCCCTTAAATTTGCCGTTGTCCGAAATCGAACACTGCAGCACCGAACGAACATTTTGCCGCTCCAGAATTTCGCGGTGAATGTCGCTTAAGCTGTTTATGTCGTGACAGTAGAAAATGCCGTCGTCGTCCATATTCTCGCGGTAATTGCCGCCGAGATCGTCCTTGTACGAGAGGTTTTGCAGCGTGTCCATAACCGACTCCACGCCCTCTCCGCACCACTCAAACGTGTTGGAGCAATATTCCCCGTCGTCAGAATCCTCGAAAATATACACTCTCGACACGTCAAACGCGCGTCCCAGCAAAGCCAGAGCCTGATTTATCCCGTCGGTTACGTCAAGGCTTGTGTAAAGCGCGCTGAACATACGCATTACAAGCGACGCGGCGAAATTCGGATTAGAACTCAGCACCACACCGCTCCTGCCTTGACTTACGGCGGATTCGGCACGATAGGAAGTTTCGCTCATTGTAACCGGGTCGAACTGCACCACGCAATTTTTGCCGCGGTTTTTCGCCTCGTAAAGCGCGCTGTCCGCTTGACGAAGTATCTGACGATAACTGCGGTTGTCGGGATTTACCGCCGCAACGCCTATACTGCTTTTTATAGAACCCAACTGCGGAACTTCTATTTCGGCGATATTTTTGAGGATTATACTGCCCTTCTTTTCGGCAAGCGCGCCCGTTGCGTGCGGCATAAACACAAAGAACTCGTCTCCGCCGTATCTTCCGACAATATCGGTGTCGCGGAACGCTTTCTTTATCGTTGACGCGAATTTTTTAAGGAACTCGTCCCCGAACATATGCCCCAGCGTGTCGTTTATGCTCTTGAAATCGTCAACGTCAATCATCATCAGCGCGCCGCCCGTGCTGCGCTCAAGCTCCGCTTTTATAAGCTCCTCGGTGGTGGCTTTGTTGTAAATATCAACGCACAGCGCGTCGTACATCGCTTTCGCCTGAATTTTTTCAAGGCGTGCAGCCTCGTCGTCAACGTCCTCTATTTTTCCGATTATCTCGAAAATCTTCCCGCTGTCGTCGCAAACGCTCTTCATAAACGCCTTAAAGCGTCTCGGATAACCGCCGACTTCAATCTTCACGGGAAGTTCCCTCGTACCAACAGTTTCACAGAGCTGTTTGAGAACAAAAATGAAATTCGCGCGGTCGACGCCGTCAAGCAGCGTAAGGCTGTCGGGGTTCTGCAGGAGCTTTTCAATGGTGTGATATTCGATAGCCCCGCGGTCGTCGCGGCAAAGATAAGTAAGCTCGTCGGAGTCGGGCTTGTAGTCGAAGATTATCGTTCCCGTTTCTTCCAAAAGGACCTTGTACATCTGCTCTTCAACCGTTTTCCGGCGGTCAATTTCGATTTTTGCGGAGTTGTCGGTAATCACCGCGTACAACATAAGCTCGCCCTGCTCTTCAAGAACGCGGTACTGAACATTAACCCAAAACCGCGAACCGTCCGCGCGCATTGCCTCCAGAGCGTATTCTCCCTCCGAACGGTCATACAGGCGGTGGTTGTTTACAAGCTCCTCGGTGGGAAGCACGGGAGCGTCGATGCTGCCGGGTTTCAGACCGTACATGCGGTAAATGTTGTCGGAAAGATAGACGGGCACGGGCTTGCCGTTGTCTATGCGGAAAATTCCCACGCCAACGGGAATGTGACGCACCGTGCGCCGCAAAAGCTCGTCGGTATGCTCCGCTTTTTTGCGAGCAATTACCTCGCTGTGGACGATATTTATCGTGCAAAGGCTTTTCAGCACCTTTTGTCCGCTCCTGTTAAGCGAAATTGTCATTCTGCACCACTTGTAATTCTCATCAGCCATCTTAAGCCGAAGGGTCACGGACTGCGGTTCGTCGGAGCTGTAAACGCGCTCTATAAACTCCGCGAAAATCTCCCTGTCCTCGGGATACACCGCAAGACCTTTTCTGAACTCCTCGCGGTTGCAGAATTCGTTCTCGCTGAGCCTTGACGCCCAAAATTCGTTTATCGACGGAGAGCATATCACGCGGTTTTGCGTGTGATCGAATTCTATAACGGTGGTGTTGGTCTGCTCTGCGACTGTCTGATACAGACGGTCTGTCTGAGCAACTTTTTCGGACGCTACTGAGCTGTCCACACGAGCCATGTCCCTTATAAACAGCTTGCAAAAATCGCTGCGAAGACGCACCAAAACCACGCTGAAGGTGTGATAATCGCTGTCGCCGTGAATGTTCGCGGCGCGGATATTCATATATGCGTCGGTGAAATCGGGGCTGTTTATCGGCATATTGTACATCGCGCGAGCCGACTCCACGTCCGCGGGGTGGATATAATTTTCCGCCCACTCCTGCAATACGCAGTCTATCGGCAGCGGTTTTGACAGCTCAGGATTATTGTGTTTGTAGCGCGAATAGATAAGCCTTAACGTCCGATTTTTGGTGTTTACCTCGTAGACCAGATCGTAAAGCCCCGCCTCGGCGTTCGCGGTGCGCTCGGCAACGCGGTTTCTCGCCGCCGTGCGCGCTATTGTAACGTCGTTTGCAACAATGACGTATCTGTTTTCGCCGCGCATGGGAGAATCGCTTTTTTCAAGGTGAATTCTCACTATTCTGGTACTTCCGTCCCCGCGGCGAATATGCAGATCTCCCGTATCGTTCTTTGCGTAAACCGTCGCTTTAAGCATCGATTTTATGCGCTGTTCATCCTCTTTTCGCACGCAAAGAACATCATAAAAATTATCGTTCGCGAAATCAATGCGAAGTTCCCCGCCGCTTTCGGCAACAAGAGCCACACCGCCGTCAAAGCTGCCGAGTATCGCGTTCAGTTTCATACGGTTTTCCTGCTGCTCGGTAACGTCCGACACGATGACCATGTAAATCCTGCTGTTGCTTTCGCCGAAAACCGAACGCGCGGTGGTAAGCTCTATCCACGCGCCTTTTCCGTCGCTGCGGATGGTGTGATAAGTCATATGAACCGACTCGGCGGCTTTCGCAGTAGTGATTATCCGTTCGAGATCCTCGTTGTCAACGCCGCCTCTTACATAATCCAGAACATTCGGTCCTGCGGCGCGCTGTTTTCCGATAATCTGCCAGAAACTGCTGTTGCTGAACAGAATTTTGGGCTCGGCGTTTTCGGGGAGTTCCATTATGAGAATTCCCTCGCTGAAATTGTTCATAGCAGCCGCAATGCGATCGTTTGCCTGAGCTAACGCAAGCTCGGCTTTCTTTTCGGAATCGATATTCGTGCCGATACCGATAAGGCGCACTATCTTGCCGTTTTGGTTGAACGAACGGGTTTCGGTAAATCTCCACCAGCTGTACGCGTTAGTTCTCTTATTAAACAAGCGGAACTCCTCGGAAATTTTCCCGCGGGTCAGATCGTCGTGGAATATTCTCACTTTTTCTACATCGTCGGGGTGAGTGATATTCTCAAAAATTTTCCCCTCTTTAACGTAATTTATAATGCCCTCGAAATCGAACCCGTAATCGGACAAATCTCCGACTTGGAAAACGCTGTCGTCGTCAAAATCAATATCAAGAATTATGGAATCGGTGATTTTCAGGACCTGCTCTATGCGGCTGCGGGACTGCTCGATTATCCTGTCGCTTTCTATCTTATCCGTGATATTGTTAAACGCAATGCAGAAAATGGGGTTGTCGTTGCTGCCGCCGAGCCGTCTGTGAATACCGTCAAGGTGCAGCACCCTTCCGTTTTTGTCATAACGCCTTATCGACGCGCGAGTAGCCTTGTCGGTCCGCATAGCCTCAAGACACGCATTTTTGGAAACCTCCGCGTCCTCGGGCGGCATTTTGCTCCAGATGTTGGAATTCTCCTCGCTGAAATCGTCCTGCGAGTAACCCATTATCTGTCTGTAGCCGTCGTTTGCACGGATAAGCTCAAGCTTTCCGTCCACCATTTCATAAATCCCTAAGCCGCCGAAAACCGAGCTTATAAACTTCGACACAAGCGCGTTGCTGCCTAAAAGCTCGTTTACGTCCTCACCCATACCGTAGGTTTCGATAGGCTCGGCATAGGCGGTTATCTCTTCCTGCGCGACAAGCTGAGTAAAATCATTTTCGGGAACGGGTCGTGAGAAATAAAAACCTTGTATATACGCGCAGCCTATGCTTGCAAGAAATTCGTACTGCTCGCGGGTTTCAACGCCCTCCGCCAGCAGCGGCACATTAAGCCACTTTGACATACGCGCAACGGAAGTCACAATAGTGCCCACCTTGCCGTTTTTCTCAAAGCCCTGCATAAACTTCATATCCAATTTCAGCACGTCAATTGGAATATCCTTAAGAGTGTTAAGCGACGAATAGCCGCTGCCGAAATCGTCCATAAGCACAGGATAGCATTTCCTGCGAAGTCTGCCGATAGTGTCCAGCAGCTGCGACGGGTTGTCGTTATACGCGCTTTCGGTTATCTCTATGCGGAAATATTTCGGGTCTACGCGATAGCGGTCGGTAAGCTCGCTTATCGTTTCAAACAAATTGGGATTGTAAAGGCTCATTCTCGAAACGTTCACCGAAATCGGGAAAGGCGGCAGACCCTCGTCAAAGCGTTTTTTCTGATAAATGCACACCTGTTCGAGAACGTACAAATCAAGCTCCGCGATAAAGCCGTTTTTCTCGAACACGGGAATGAATTTCGCGGGGAGAATTTGCCCCTTCGTCGGGTGATTCCAGCGCACGAGCGCCTCCGCGCTGACGAATTTCTTCGCGCGGATGCCGTAAATCGGCTGATAGCAAACGTAGAATTCCTTATTTTTAAGCGCGCGGCGGGCGTCGTCGCAGATTTCCTGCTCCTCAATCATCTGGCGGCGCATTTTATCATCGTAATATGCGATATGCTCTCGGAAACTGCCCGAAATCGAACGGCAGGCAATCGACGCGCGGTCGGTCATATTGTCTACCGACAACTCTCGGTCGGTGACCTTATACACGCCTATGTAAAACTGCACCTCGTGGGAAATTTCGGGTGCGTCGGATACCGCCTTCTGCACCGCGTCAAGAATTGTCTGCGGGTGAATTGAACGCTCGGAATACGGAATAAGCATTGCAAAATGATCCGAGAAAAGCCGCGCGTAAACGCCGTTTTTCCCGATAACATCGCGCAGAACGCCAGCTATCGTAATTAACAGCTTGTCGCCCACGTCGCGCCCTAAAACGTCGTTTAAGACCTTAAATCCGCCGATATTGAGCTTCATTATCGAATACTCCGCAAGCGGGTTTGCATTCAGAATATCCTGCGCGTTTTTCATAAATGCGGAGCGGTTGTACAGCCCCGTAAGCGGGTCAAAATATGCCGTTATGCGAAGCTCCTGCTCGATTTCGCGCTCTTTGGTGGTGTTGGTAATAAACGCGTAAAGGCACAGTCGTCCCTCGTCGTTGAACACAAGCTGCCCGCGCATAAGCAGCCAAAGCTCTCCCCCGTCCTTGGTCTTGCAGGAGAACGAATATTTAAGGTGCTTTCCGGTCGTAAGTGAGCGTGAAATTTTCTGCCGAATAATCTGAACGTCTTCATCGGAGATACCCGCGGAGGGGTTTTCGCCTATCTCGTTCATACAGCTTTCGTAATCGGGATAGCCGAGCAGCTCCGCAAGCCCCAGACTCGCAAAAAGGGTCTTCATTTTGCCGTAATCATCGCGCTCGGCATAGGCAATTCCTCCCGGAGCGTTGTCAAGCAATGCCTCAAGATGACTTTCATTCGTGCGGAGGCGTTTTCCCACTTCGTTTGCACGGAGTTCCTGACGCTTTTCCGCGTTAATGTCAAGAAATACGCAGTATATCTCGCGTTTTCCACCGCTTTCACCCATAACTCCCGCGATAAGCCTTACCCACTGGCAAGCGTCGGGGAGAGAAGTGTCGCCTATCCCGAAAATTGCGGAAAAATGCGCCGAATCGCCCGACTCGCGGATAAGATTTTCAAGCCACGCGGGGCGGTCCTTCTCGGAAAACTGCCCGTTGAACTCGTCGGAGGTCATATTAAACAGCGTGAGCAGCTCATTGTTGAAAAACGTGCAGTAGGCGTTGCTGCCGTCGGTTTTGATTATTGCGATACCGCCGGGGATATTGTCCATAAGCGCGGACAGATGCCGCTCGCTTTCAAGCTGTTTTTTCATGCTGTCGCGCTCGGAGCGGATTTTGTCAAGCTCGCACAAACGCAAAACGCTCTTTATGCGGTGTTTTAACGTCCCCGTTTCCTCGCCGCGCGCAACGTAATCCACCGCGCCAAGCTCCAGAACGCGCATACGCGTTTCGGGGTCGTTGTCGGAAGTCACCGCGATTACCGGAAGTCCGCGCAATGCGGGGTCGGCGTTTATCCGCTCAAGCAGCTCGCAGCCGTCCATTTCGGGCATAATTATATCAAGCAACACCACGTCTACCGAGCATTCGCCGCCTCGCAGCAGCCGCAAAGCCTCGTCCCCGCTTTCGGCGGACACGACGTTATAGCTGTCGCGGAGCATTTCCGTGAGAATTTCTATATTTTGCTTTATGTCATCAACTATAAGAACGGTTACGGTTTTGTTGTCCATAAAAGCAGCCCTCCACAATACATAATAAACTATTTTAATTTTACCATATTGTAAGAAAAATGTCAAGTTTTATATTTGATTTTTGTGCAAAACATCCAAATATTTTTGTAACTAAATTTTCTTAAAAATTTCAAAAAATATTGTATAATTAAACTGTAATATGCAGGGATTTTTAACGTCATTATAATTGAAGGGAAAAATAAAAGGGAAGTGATGGGATTGACCGACAGCGAGATTATTTCAATGCTTTGGGAAAGAAACGAAAAAGCACTCGCGGCGTTAAGCGAGAAATACGGGGGATACTGCTCGGCTATCGCCGAAAACATTCTCGAAAACCGCGAGGACGCCGAGGAATGTGTGAACGACGCCTATCTCAAAGTTTGGGAGAAGATCCCGCCCGAAAAGCCGAAAATCCTTTCCGCGTTTATTGCGAAAATCGCGCGGAACGCCGCTATCGACCGATACCGCGCGGCTCACGCTCAAAAACGCGGGTGCGGCGACATAGAGCTTATTTTCGACGAGCTTGACGGTGTAATTTCGAGCGTACATAACGCGGAGGATTCCGCCGCGCGCCGAGAGATGATAAACACGATAAACAGGTTTTTAAGGCGGCTGTCGGCGAAAAAACGACTTGCGTTCGTGTTAAGGTACTGCTGCTGCGAGAGCGTTCAATCTATATCACAGCGACTCGGAATGAGCGAAAACAACGTTGCGGTTATGCTTTCGCGAACCAGAAACGCTTTACATGAGCAATTCAAAAAGGAGGGCTATAATTTATGAAAAACACACTATTCGACTTACTTGGAGAAATTGACGACAAATTCTACGAAGAGGCTCTTTGGGAAAACGACCCCGGAGCTAAACTCCGCCCCGAAAAGAAAAAGGCCGTTATAAGAGTGCCGTTTATCGCGGCGGGAGCGGCTGCGGCGGCGGCTTTGTTTATCGTGCTGGCGTACAAGCTGCCGATTTCCGAAAAACCAAACGTCTCGGGAGCTGCGAATTCAAACAGCATATCCGAAAGCTTGAGCAGCTCGGACAATTCAAGCACGGGCGCGGAATATATCGGAATTCTCGCAAGCGATATTGAGGAATGCAAGGAAATCCTTGCCGAAAACGCTTCGGGCGCGGATATTGATATTATTGAAAGCCGAATTATGGATATAAACTTCGACGGCAAGGACGAGATTGTCGTTCTTGCAAACGGCGGCTACGGGGCGGCGGTTTTCTCCAAAAACAAGGACGGTATTTCGCAGACGGGGCGTTTCGCGCAGGGCGTGAGCATGGAAGGGCTTACGTCGCTTGAAATGCTGAACAAATTCGACAAAAACGGCGAGAAATACTGGTATTACTGCTATAATTATGATAACGGCATTTTTTACAACACATATATTCTCGCCGCGGTGAAGTTTGACGGGGAGGAATATTTTACCGAGAGCCTGCTTTCGTTCGGAACGCTGTATTACTCCGACCTTGAAGAACCCGTAAAGCAGAAATTCTACCGCAAGGGCTGGGACGATACCGACATCGGGATTGCCGGCGAACATAAGAGCGACATTCGGCGCGAGGAATTTAAGGCTTTGTGGGAGCAGTATGACGCTGCGCCCGATTTCGAGGAACTTGACCAATACGGCGGGGATGTTCTCGGAGAATACGACTTTGGCGACGGAATAACAGGCAAGCTTGTCGGCACGGGCAAAATCGCAGACAGCAGCCTGCTTTTGGGAGAAACGCAATATTCGGGCTGCAAGGCTGTTATCGACTTTAATGGAACGACCCTCGAAACGACCCTCATGGCGGTGTCCGTTTCGACAACCGCGCCGTCGCCTTTCGCCTTCAACGACTCCCCGAACTACAATTTGCGGCTTATAAAGCTTGCGGACGGCTATATTCTGGCGTTTACGTATGAGGGAGAATCAACGCCCAAGGAAACGACGTTTTACGGGATAGTTGACATTGACGGAAAGCCTCAAATGTTCGATTCAAGGCTTTTCGGGCAGGTTTTACACGAAGTCGACGCGCTCTCGCTGTTTGAAGGAAACACGTCTGAAATCGGGACCTCGTTCGGAGTGTTCCTGTCGGACAACTTAAGCATAAACGGGAATACTTTTTCCGACAACGAAAACGGCGTTTTCTACACATTTGATTTCGACAACATCAGAATGGGAATTACCGCTCCCGAAAACTACAAATTCGGCTATGACTTTACAACAACCAAAGACGGAACAGCGTTTGAAGACGAAACACTCGGATAACAACAAAACAAGGCTGACAAAAAACGCGCCGGACGCCCGGCGCGTTTTTTATATAATCGCACGAATGCTTTTATTACTCCTCGGACTCTGAGGACTTGGGCTCGGAAAGCGCCCTGATAGAAAGGCTTACGCGGTTCTTTTCATTGTCGATGTCGATAATCTTGACCTCGACCTCCTGACCAACCTTCAGCACGGTATTGATGTCCGCAACCCTTTCAGCGGAAATCTGGCTTATGTGAATAAGTCCGTCAACGCCCGGGATTATCTGCGCGAACGCGCCAAATTCCGTAATGGAAACTATCGTCGCCTTGATAACATCGCCCACGGCATACTCCGCCACGAACTTCGTCCAGGGATTGTCCTCGGGGTCTTTCGCGGTGAGGGAAACTCTCTTCTTCTCGGGATCAAAGCTCTTTACAACAACATTTATCTTATCGCCGATTTTAACAATGTCCTTCGGGTGACCAACTCTGTTCCAAGTAAGATCCGCCGTGTGAACCAGCCCGTCAATCGGACCGATGTCGACAAAAACGCCGTAATTCTCGATAGAGCGAACCTCGCCCTCGAATTTCTGACCAACCTCGATGGTCTCCCAGAACTTCGCACGCTCGGCGTCGCGCAGCTCGCGGTTCGCCTGTCTTATCGAACCCACAACTCTGCCGCCGCGCTCGTTTGAAACCTCGATAATCTTGAACTTAACGCTCTTGCCCTTGAGATCGTCAAGCTTGCCGCCGCGCGGAACACCGGTGTGAGACGCGGGAATAAACACGCGCGTATTCTCGTAAATCACGATAACGCCGCCCTTTACGACCTGCGCCACATTGCCCTCGATGGTCTCGCCCGACTCCTTTACAGCCTCCAGCTTTTCAAGTCCCAGAGCCGCGTCAACGCGCTTTTTGGAAAGAGCCGCCGTGCCGACGGAATCATCAACCTTAATAACCACCGCGTCAATAACGTCGCCCGGCTTTACAATGTCCTCCACCTCGGCGTTGGGATCGCTGGAAAGCTCCTCACGGGTTATGTACCCCGTTTGCTTCGCGCCGACTTCCACGACCGCTTCTTTTTTAGAAACGCTTACAACAGTAGCCTTAACTCTTTTGCCGGTATATAATCTGTTAAAAGACTGATCCTGCTCGAGCAGCGAAGCAAAGTCCTCCTCATTTTCATTATTGTTGATAATCTCTTTGTTCATCTTTTCATGAACCTCCTTAATGGTATCGGCGGGAGTGGACGCCCCTGCCGTTATTCCGATAATACTATCGGAGCGCAGACCCTTCAAAGCCCGCATAGGAAACTCCTCGGCGCTGCTTACGAATACCGTCTTGCAGTACTGCCCGCAGATTTCCGCCAGTTTCCTTGTGTTCGAGCTGCTCCTGCCTCCGACAACTATCATCAGCGCAGCCCTCTGTGCAAGCCGCCGAGCGCTTTCCTGCCGCTTTGCGGTGGCGTCGCACACTGTATCAAATATTTCAACGCAGCCGTACCTTTCGCGGACCCGTTCTGACAGCTCCGCAAACCTGCTGCGGTCGAAGGTGGTTTGAGATACCACGGCGACCCTATCGCCCGAACCTATCTCGCCGCTTTCAAAAAGGCTCTCAAGCTCGGCTTTATCCTTGCAGGAAAAAGCCCTGCATGCGGCGTGTCCCACAATCCCCTTGACCTCGGGGTGCTCGCCGTCGCCAATCACGACAAGTTTCGCGCTTTCGGGAAGAGAACCCGCAATATCGTGTATTTTCTTTACAAACGGGCAAGCGGCGTCAATCACCGCGCGGCACTCTTTGCGCGCGCGCTCTTCAACCTCTCGCGGAACGCCGTGCGACCTTAACACAACCGCCTTCCCGCGGCAGACCGACAAATCGTTTACCGCGTGAATGCCTTTTTTATCCAGCCTATCCACAACTATTTCATTATGAATAAGCTCACCGAGCGTGTAAACCTCGCCGTATGCTTGCGCGGCATTTTCGGCAAGGCGAATTGCCCGCCTTACCCCGAAACAAAAACCCGCGTTTTCGGCAACTTCTATCTTCATATTATCGGAAAAATCAATCAAGTTCGGGAGCGCACTCTTTAAGCTTTGCAATCTCCCCCATAATAAGCTCGCTTACACCGCGAATTTGACGCTTGTCTTCAATATCAATAGCGAATTTCTCGGCAGGAATAGCTTTCCCGACCGAAACCAACGCCCTGCGCCTGAAAAAACGCTTTTTCCCATACTTCACGAACACGGGAACCACAGGCACGCCCGCCCGAGCCGCAATAAGCGTAACCCCGCTTTTGGGCTTGCCAAGCTCGCCGTCTTTAGAACGCGTCCCCTCCGGGAAAATCACGAACACCCTTCCCTGTTTCAGGCTGTCAAGCGCGCTGTCAATAGCCGCGCGGTCTTTCGAGCCGCGCTTTACGGGAAAAGCCCCCAGCTTTTTTATCAGCCACGTGAACACGGGATTTATGTGAAAAAGTTCCTCTTTCGCCATAAAAGTGTACTTGCCCTTGAAAACAATCCCCACCATGGGCGGGTCGTTGTTGGAAACGTGATTTGACGCAATGATATAAGAGCCTTTTTGCTTAGGGATATTCTCCCTGCCCAAAACGATTATCTTAAAATAAATGTGAAAAGCCAAAGACACCAGTTCGCGCGCGAGGGCATAGAACATTATCCGCGCTCCTTTGACAATTTATTGTGAACAGCGTTTTCAATTATCCCGCACACCAGCTCCACCGCCTGCTCTAAATCAAGCTCGGACGTATCAGCCAAAACCGCGTCGTCCGCCATTTTAAGCGGAGCAGCTTTCCTGTGGGAATCATCATAATCACGCTTTTGCATATCCGCAAGAACGTCTTCGTACCTCGCCTCAACGCCCTTCCCCGTAAGCTCATCGCAGCGGCGTTTTGCGCGCACCTCGGGACTTGCCGTGAGGAAAATTTTAACATCGGCGTTCGGCAAAACAACCGTCCCGATGTCCCTGCCGTCCATGATAACATCGTTTTCTTCGGCAATCTTCCGCTGAATACCAAGCAAAGCTGCCCGAACCTCAAGGACAGCCGACACCGCGCTTGCCGCCATGGACACCTCCGGTAGGCGTATCTCCTCGGAAACGTCCTCGCCGTTCAGATAAACGCGCTGTACCCCGTCGACAAGCCGTATCGCCACCGAGATTTCGGGAACACGCGCGGCAATGTTCGCCGTGCTTTCAACGCCGCCATGTCTCATGCAATACAGCCCGACCGCCCTGTAAAGTGCGCCCGTATCGCAATAGACAAACCCGAGCCTTTTCGCGCAAGCCCTTGCGACAGTACTTTTGCCCGCGCCCGCGGGACCGTCAATCGCGGCGGAAACCGTCCTTTCAGATGCCAAAAAACTCACTCCGAACAGGGAAAATTCTCAAAAAAGATACAATTATCCCAATTTATCAATCACTTAATTATACCATACTTAAACCAAAATTGCAAGGGGGTTTTTGAAAATTTTCAGATACTTTTCACGAAATCCGCTGCGGACAGCCCCGCAAGTCTGCCTGTGGAAAACGCTATTTGGAGATTAAAACCGCCCGTGTACGCGTCGACGTCGATTATCTCCCCTGCGAAAAACAATCCCCCGCACAACGCGCTTTGCATGGTTTTGGGGGAAATTTCCTTTACCGATACGCCGCCGCGCGTCACGACCGCCTCGTCTATCGGGCGAAAATCCTTGATATTGAGCATAAAATTTTTCAGCGTTTTAACCAAATTTTTGCGTTCAATTTTAGTTATTTCAGAGATTTTTTTATTATAGGGAATATTTACTATCTCCGCGAACGGTTCGCAAAGCTCCGCAGGGAGCAGTTTTCTTAAACTTTCGGCGAACGTTTTGCCGTGAAGTTCCCCGAAATCACGCAAAATCCGCGCGTCAAGGCGTTCCTCCGAAAGCGCGGGTTTTAAGTCGATTTTCAGGGAATAACGGTGTTTCTGGGGCTCAAAAATGTGCGCCGAGGCGCTAAGCGTTACCGCCCCGCCAACGCCGTCGGGTGTGAACGAAAGTTCCCCGAAATCCTCGAAAACGGGCTTTTCCTCGCGAAAAAGCGTGACCGCGATGTTTTTAAGCGTAAGCCCCGCCGCCCTGCAAGCCGTTTTTTCCTCTGTCACCAGCGGACACAGCGACGGCACGGGCGGCACTATAGTATGCCCCGCCTGCCGAGCAAGCCCATAGCCCGACCCGTCCGAGCCGGTTTTCGGGTAGGACGCGCCGCCTGCCGCAATAATCACCGCTTTTGAGAGAATTTGCCCATTTTGGGTGTTCACTCCGCAGCAAGCTCCGTTTTCGATTACAAGCGAACGGACGTTCTCTTTCACAACCTGTGCGCCCGCCGCCCGCATTCCGCGCTCCAGAGCCGAAACGACGTCCCCTGCCTTGTCCGACACGGGAAACACGCGCCGCCCGCGCTCGGTTTTAAGCGGTACTCCGAGCCGCTCGAAAAACTCCATAGTATCGCTCGGAGAAAACGCGGACAGCGCGCTGTAGAGAAATCTGCCGTTATTCGGGACGTTCTCCATAAATTCGGGAATGTCGCAATTATTTGTGAGATTGCACCTGCCCTTGCCCGTAATGGACAACTTTCGCCCGAGCGCGGCGTTTTTCTCGGCGACAAGCACTCGTGCGCCCTTTTCTGCGGCAAACAGAGCCGCGGTCATCCCCGCTGCGCCGCCGCCGACCACCACTATATCATACATCTTTTTTATAAACGCCCTTGCTGTCCCAAAGCTGTTCCAACTTTTGGAAAGTTTGTTCAACGCGGCAGCGGTTTGCGGAGGAGACCATTGCAATAAGCGCGTTTATAAGGCTCATGGGAGCGACAAGGCTGTCCACAAACGACACCATATCCGAATACGCAAACAGCGAGGTGTGCGCGAACTGCGTAAGCGGAGAGCTTTCGCTGTCGGTTATCGCGATTATGTGCGCACCCGAATCGTGCGCGAATCTGCAAGCCTCTATAGTGCTTGCGGCATATCTCGGAAAGCTCATCGCGATAAGAAGATCCCCCTCGCCTATGTGTATCATCTGCTGGTAAATTTCAGCCGTTCCGACTGCGCCGACAAGGGTCGCTTTATCAAAAATCATTCTGAGGTAATAATGCATAAAGCTTGCCAAAAGTCCCGAACTCATCGCGCCTTGAATGTAAATGCGCTTTGCCGCGAGAATTGTGGACACGGCGTCCTCGAATTTCTCGTTGTTCACGCTTTCAAGCGTTCGGCGGATTTTGTCTATATCTTGATTTAAAACCGCCGCAACGGGGTTTTCATCGCCTATCCTGCTGCGGGAAACGTCCATTCTCTGGAGCGAAGTAAGGCGGTTTTTGATGTGGCTCTGAAGTGAACGCTGCAGCTGAGGATAGCCTTCAAAGCCCATTTCTATCGCAAATCTCACGACGGTGGACTCGCTGACGTTTACGGCGTTGCCGAGCTTTAAGGCGGTCATATACGCCGCCTTTTCATAATGCGCGAGAATATAGTTTGCAATAAGCCGCTGACTTTTTGAAAACTGCGGCAGCTTTTCTTCTATGGCTTTAAGCAGATCTTCACTCATTTTTTGAAACCTCTTTCCGAAAAAATTTCCCCGTTCCCTTAATATCTATCCTTATGATACTACTTTATCGCGGATTTTGCAAGTGTTTTTGCAGAAAAATTTTTTAATTCCTGCAAAATTTGTGCAGTTTTGTGCAGTTTGCGGAGTGATAACATAAGCTCAAGGGAAAGGAAACCGACCCTTAATACACGGGCGGGGCGCACCCGAACGCCTTGCCCGAAGGAAAGGAGGAGTAATTTTGGAAATCGGAAATTTGCTTTTCGGAAGGGCAGGGCAGGACAAATTCACCGCGCTTTCGGCGTTCTATTCGGGCAATCTGGTTCGGTGGAACGACATATACAACGGCGGCGGCGACTGGCGGTACACCCGAAAAGGGGGACTTAGCGGCGGCATGCGAAAAGTGGCGTCGCTTGGGGCGGCAAAAGCGGTCTGCGCGGAGCTTTCAAGGCTGTGCTTTTCCGAGGGGACAAAGCCCGTGTGCGCGGACAAGGAAACCGAGAGCTTTCTTGAACGAACGCTTAGCGAAAACGGCTTTTACGACAGATTCCCCGCGTTTCTCGAAAAGGTGTTTGCGCTGGGCGGCGGAGTTATAAAGGTCTATCTCGACCGGGGCGTAAAGCTCGATTTTATCACCGCCGACCGCTTTGTGCCTACCAAATGGGACAGCCGCGGCATAAGCGGCGGAGCGTTCGCCTCGAATGTTACCGTAAACGGGAAAAATTATCTGCTGGCGGAAACCGAGGAGCTTACCGACGAGGGACTGGTGACGACCAACAAACTCTACCGCGAAAGCGGAGGAGAACTGCCGCTTAACACGGCGTTCCCGAAAATGACCGAAAGGAGCGTGATAAAGGGACTGAAAAAGCCGCTGTTTGTGTATTTCGGGGCGGTCACGGGGGCTCTCGCGCAATGCGAGCCTCTGGGAGCGTCGGTGTTCGCGGGTGCGGTGGATACGCTTAAAAGTCTCGACATAGTGTTCGACAGCCTTTCGAGAGAGTTTATTCTCGGAAAAAAGCGCATAATCGTGCCGAGTTACGCTATCCGCGGAGAATACGGCGCGGACGGCGAGGTAAAACGCTATTTCGACGCAAACGACGAGGTTTTTGAGGCGTTTTCGGCGTCGGACGGCGATGATCTGAAAATCATCGACAACACCGACAAGCTGCGCGTGTCGGAACACACCGAGGCTCTGGACAAGCTGCTGGACCTTTTGTGCATGCAGACGGGGCTGTCGGAGGGCGCGCTGTCGTTTAAGAGCGGAACTATCAGAACCGCTACGGAAGTCGTCAGCAAAAACAGCCGAACCTACCGTACCGCGGGCGTTTACCGGAAGATGATTGCAAACCGCTTTGCAAATGTGGCGGAGAACATCTGCCTGCTCGGGAAAATGTCGGGAGAGCTTTCGGCGGGCGCGTCAAGCAAGGCAACTTTGCGGTTTGCGGACGGCGTGTGCGAGGACGAGAGCGCGAAAACCGAACGCGCTTTGAAACTGTACTCGGGAGGGCTTATCTCCAAAACGAGGGCTCTTTCGGAAATTTACGGAGTGTCTCTTGACGAGGCAAAGGCTATGGAAAAGGAGGACTTTACAAATGGACAATGAAGAAACCGTTCAGGAAGAAATTATTGACAGCGTGGAAGACGCGGCTGTCGACGAAAAGGCGTATCAAGCCGAGATAGAGGCTCTCAAAAAGGAACTTGCGGCGGCGCAGATACGCACCGAGCTGCTTTTGGCGGGAGTTTTGCGCGAAAAACTGGACGAGGGCGCGGCTATAGCCGAGGGGCTTTACGCGGCGGGAAAAACTCCCATAGAGGCGGCGATTGAAACCGCCGAAAATTATCCGCATCTTAAGGCGGTAAAGCAGGAAATCCCGCAATTCGCGGCAGGCGGCTCGGGCGCGCTTGACGGGTTTGCGGCGATAAGGAGAATTTTCGCGGGGAGATAAAATTTTTACGTGGGGAAAACAACTCTCTGAAAAGGTTGCTGCGCGGGAATTTGCGGTCAAGAGCGGTTCACGCGGGCGCGGAAAGAAGTTGCACGCGGTAAAAATCGCGGGGCGACAGGCTGACAGCGGGGAAAGTTATCGGAAAGGCAACAAATAATTTACGGGCAGGGCGGGGCGGGAAACAACATAGCGGAAAGATACTTCTGCGGCGCAAACGGCAGGCTGTTAGCCTTAAAAAACGGCGCGGCGGCAGAAGAATAACTCCGCACCGAATTTTATTTTAAGAAAGGAAGTTTTTTATTATGGCAAACACAATCGAATATGCAAAGGTATTTCAGAAGGAACTCGACAAGCAGGTGACGGAATGCTCCACATCGGGCTGGATGGAGGACAACGCCTCGCAGGTTATCTACAACGGCGGCGGGGAAATTAAACTCCCGAAAATGGTTCTCAAAGGGCTTGCGGACTATGACCGCGATACGGGCTACACGGGCGGCGCGGTTACTTACTCCTACGAAACTATGACGCTTACGCAGGACAGGGGCAGACGTTTTCGCATTGACGCGCTGGACGTTGACGAAAGCAATTTCGGACTGGCGGCGGCAAATGTCGCGGCTGAATTTCAGCGCACAAAGGTTATCCCCGAAATTGACGCGTACAGATACTCCACCCTTGCGGCGGCAGCGGAAATCAAAACCGAATATACTCCCGAAAAGGCAACCATTCTTTCCACGCTGATTGAGGAAATCGGCAAGGTACGCGAGGCGGCGGGCGACGAATGCGAGCTGGTCGTTGCTATGGCGCGTTCGGTTTACGACAAGCTGATGCTTTCGGAGGAGGTTACTCACTCCATTGACTGCTCGAACTTCGTTCAGGGCGATCTTGAGCTTTCCGTCAAGAGCATTGCAGGCGCGGCAATTATCCCCGTACCGTCGGCTAGAATGAAGACCGGATACGATTTCAGCGCGACAGATGGTTTCTCCGCAAAATCCGACGCAAAGCAGATAAACTGGATAATCTGCCCAAAGAGCGCGCCTATCGCGGTATCTAAGACCGACAACGTGAAGATAATCACTCCCGAACAAAACCAGTTTGCGGACGCATGGGACATCGACTACCGCAAGTATCATGACCTGTTTATCCCCGACAACAAAAAAGCGGTCATTGCGGTCTGCACCGAGACGCTCTAACTGCTTAGATTAACGCTATCGGGCGGTACCGACAATACCGCCCGATATTTTAAAAAGGAGGTTTTCTCTATGATTATTACAAAGGAAGAATTTCACGAAATGGGGTTTGAAGTTGAGGCAAAATACGAGAGTCTGCTTGAAAAATGCATTCTGCGCGCGGAATACGTTTTAAACGGGCTGACAAACGGCGCGGCAAGCACAGCGGCTCTTTCGGGGACGGCTGCCGCGGATTTTGTAAAGCAGGCGGCGGCTTTTCAGACGAACGATATTTTAAAAGAGGAAATTGCTCTTGCAAAATCACAAGCGGAATCCTCGTCGAGCGAAACCTCGAAAAAAAGCGACGAGCGCGTTTCTATAGGGGATTTCTCCTATTCTTCCGGAACATCGTCCTCGGAGTCGTCTAAAAGTTCTTCTAGTTCGAGCGAGGAGGAAATATCGCGCCTTGACACGGGAAGGACGATTATAAGGCTTTTGCGCGCGGCGGGCTGTCTTTATACGGGCGCGGAGGTGAAAGAATGATAAACGTAAAACCCATTCCCGACGAGCTTTTGGGGGACGATATTGTACTTATCACGCCGACGGGTTACGGCTCTTCAAGGGAAACGATTTACAACGTCCGCGTGGAAAAGCAAGCCGCGATAACCGACTATACCTCGTCCTCACAGCGCGAAAACACAACTATTACCGTATGGTACGACTGTGAGAATTCTTACCCTGAGGCGGAGTTTCCCGTCGGGGCTAAGGTTGAATACGGCGGGGAGATTTTTGAGATCGTGGAATCAAAGGTTTACAAAACCGACGTTCCTCATCACAAAAAATTCAAGGCAAGAAAAATTGCGGAGGTGAGAGAATGAACAAGAAAGAAACGCCCGAAAAGCTGAAAAATCTCGGCGCGCTTTCGTCGGACGACATATGCAGGATTTCAAAAGAACTTGCAAACGAGGTTCGGAAAGTCAACCGAAGAATTTGCTCGAAAATAAAAAAGAAGTCTGAACGGAGGGATAAATCATGACTATTACGATTGACGAATCGGAATACGACGTCACGGAACTTAACGCCAAAAGGGAAATTCGTCAGACCAACATTCAATACAACACGCAGGGCGATATGCTTATCGATATGGTAAACAGAAAATACCTGCTGGAAGTGACGTTCGGGCTGCTTAGCGAGGAAAAAATGGCGGCGCTGCGAAAGTCCTCCGATAAAATCTTCGTTCCCGTGACGTTCAACTCCCCAGAGGGAGAAATTACCGAGGACTTTTTTATTTCGGACGAGCCTGCGCCGATTGTTACCGTGATAAACGGAGAAAGATTATACGGCGGCGTAAAGCTTACTTTGAAACAGAGGTGATATTATGGTCGAAGTGTCCGACAATTTCAAAAAACTCGCGGTACAAAGCGGGCGTTATGTTTACTGTAAAATTATCGCGGGAAACACAACGTTTTTTGACGACAAAATTCTCGAATTCGATTTCGACGATATTTGCCACCCGGAATGGTATACGGTAGGCACGGCTTGCCCGAACAAGTTTACTTTTTCGGTGCTCTACAACGGGGAACTTTTGGTGGGCGACACGGTAAAGCCGTATATCAGTTTCGACAACTCGGAATGGTGTCCGCTGGGGGTTTTCTATGTAGCAAGAAGATATGTCCGCGGGAAAAAAGCGTCTATTACCTGCTATGACAAAATGTACTCTCTGGACGATGAATACATACCCTCGATACAAGCTCCCACAACGTATGACGCAATTCTGAGGGACGTGTGCTCTGCGGCGGGGCTTGCCTGCGAGGACTATGGGGCGGATTACATCGTAAACGAAATCCCCAAAGGACACACGCTGAGGGATATGATAGGTTATATTGCGGCGATAAACCACAGTTGTGCGAAACTTGACCGCAGCGAAAAACTGACGCTGAAAAAACAAACGAGTATTATTTATTACTGGCTGGAACTCGAAAACTGCATGGACTACAGCAGAAATATGGATTACTCGACGATAACCTGCCTGTCGTGCGACACGGGAAACGAAATTCTGGTATCGGGGGACGGAGCGCTGACCTCCACCATCGAGTTCTACAACCCGTTTATGACGCAGCAGGGACTGGACAATATGCTGGCGTCGCTGAGGCTTATTCAGTTCTATGGTGCGAAAATCACTATGCAGGGACTGCCGTTTCTGGAGGCGGGCGAACGCATATTTTTTATGGACGACCCCGCCTATTTGCACCCGATTTGGTTAAGCGAGATAAACTACCACTACGACGGCGCGCTTACCGCGAAAGTTTATTCCCGAAACCGGAGTTATACCGACGCTGCCGTTCACAAAGAGGACCTGGACGCCGCGCTTGACGAAATTCGGGCGCAGCTTGGCAACGTCTGCATAAAGCAGACAAACGACAACGAGATTTCTCTCGGAAGTTCGCCCGTGACGGCGGCAAGCTTTGAATTCCTCGCGAAAGCCAGAAACACCTTCGCGCAGATAGACCTTAATTTTACCGTCAGCTCCGCGCCGGGTGTGACGCTTAACATCGACCTTTCCGTAAACGGAGAAAAAATTTCCCGAACGGCTTTGCATATCGCGGCAGAACAAAGCGAAATGCTGCACTATTACTACCTTGCGGACAACCTTCCGAAAGGCGCGAATAAAATCGAGGTTCGGATAAGTATGTCGCAGGGAACGGCGATTATCCCCAAAAATCAGCTTATCGCAACGCTTGTCGGAAAGGGTTTGGGCGGAGGGAACAGCGGCAATGTAAACGATAGGCTTACCGTTACCGATGAATTTCCGAAATATGACTATGTGCGAACGGATCTGGGGCTCGCGGGATTTGACGCTTACCCCGGCTTTGACGGCGCACAGGAAACGGAGTGACAAAATGAAAGGAAAAGCAACGTTTATCCTGACGGATAAGTATACCAAAAAGCCCGTAAAACAAATTACGGAACACAACCTTGTGACAAAGGCGTTGGAAAAGGTATTATTCCCCCCGCCTATCACAAGAATAACAATGGGAACTTCAAACTTCGCGGACAACTACTTCCCTATCTGCAATAAACTTATAGGCGGGATAGTCCTTTTGGGGAACACGCTACCCGAAAACGCGGAGGATTTTATGATCCCGCCCGACATCATACCCGTAGGCGCGGCAGGAAAAGAATACACCGGCACAAACCCCTGCCGAGGGACATTAAATATCTCCATGAGCGGTCCTATCGAAAACGGCTACATGCTGGTGTGGGACTTCGCTCCCGAAAAAGCAAACGGCGTGATAAAATGCGTGGGACTTACCAACTTCTGCTATGGAAACGCCGCTTTTTTAAAGACAAACGAGCAAAACTGCGGCATATGTACCCCGCCAATAAATATGGGACAGAATTTGGCGTCTATCCCGACGGTTATGTCCGTTTTGGGACGTTTTTACGGCAAGGCGGAAGGCACGCGGCTGTATTCCTACACATATACCTCAAATATACTCACGCTTTACGAAAGCGAAATAAGCGACCCGCGCAACATTAAAGTCGGCGACGCCATAAGCGACTTCAAGACGGCAAAAGTAGTTTCCGAAAAGGAGCTTGAACTTCCCGTGCAGCTTTCGTCCTCGTCTATGCACTTCTACTGCCGCGAGGACGGCTGTCTTTATCTGCTGGCGTATAACTATACGTTCAATAAAGTGACCATCTATCATTTTACGCTCATGAAGATCGATCCCATGACGGGAAGGCTGCTTGATGAAAAGAATTTTGAGATTTCCGGCGAAAAAAGCTTTTCGGGATTTTCGTTCGCGATAAAACAGGGGAAAATCTATCTTTCGGGTTCGGGGAACTACGCAACGCTGTTTACTATCAATTTATCAAACTGCTCGATACTCGCCGAAAGAAGTCTTACCCACGCGGGAACATTTAATTTGTTCGAGTGGAACGGCTATATCATGGGAACGGAAATGCTTTCGGGGTATTATTACAAGTTTTTCGCGGAATATGAAAATTACCCCATGCTGTGCGGAGGACCCGGAGCAGAAGTGACATGCGATCTTGTCCCGATACCGTATTCCTTAAGATACAGCTATGACTCCACGAGAACGAATTTTTATCTCATGATGAGAACGGACTATCTTGCGACAATAAACAACCTTTCCGCGCCGCTTGAAAAGACCGACCGACACGCGCTGCAGATACGCTACGAGCTGACCTACTAAGGTTCTTTACGCCTGCTCGAAGTATCTGCACTCCGAACAAGCGGCAGCGTCGGCATGAGTAAGATCGTCAAGCGCGCAATATCCGTCTTTCTGGTGACGGCAATTTTCGCCGCAGGCAATAAAATTCATTAAAGCACCTCCGCTTTTAAATACAGCCCCGCAAGCCGAAAAAATGCGCTTGCGGGGCTTTGCTGTAATATTTTTGTCATACAAGGGTGTTTTATTCGCCGAATACCGTTGACAAATCCTGCCTGCGGTTGTATAATAAGAATAGTGATTATTGTAAGAGGTGCGTATAATGTTTGTATTTCTTCGCATTGTAAACTGGGTTGTTCTGATTTTCGGACTGAATATGCCGATAATATTAAAAAACGCTCCGCTGCCGCTTAAACTCGCGCTTGGGGCGGTGCTGCTGGCATATTTTCTGATATTCAACATACTGCCGACATTTAAAAAATACCCCGTTTTACGGCTGAAAGTGCTGGGGGACGGCGCGGAACTTATCCTTACGTTTTGGGTGACTTGCGCGTGTGCCGCGCAGTTTGTCGGGATAGGCATTTATGACCTCGTTATGGGAGAGAAAAACTACACGGTCTACATCGTCTACGCCGTAATCCTCATTCTCGGAGAGGCGGCGATATTCTGGAACGGCATTATCCGCGTGTATCTTACTTCCGTTCAGCTCGGAATTCAATATCGCGTGCTTGGGGTACTGTTCGGAATGGTGCCGATTGCAAATCTTATTATGCTGATGATAATTTACATTACCGTAAAACGCGAGACCGATTTCGAGACCGAAAAATACAAGCTGAACGAAAGCCGCAAGGACGAAAAGATCTGCGCGACGAAATACCCGATTTTGCTGGTACACGGGGTGTTTTTCCGCGACAGCAGGCTTTTAAACTACTGGGGGAGAATTCCCGCGGAACTTGAAAAAAACGGCGCGGTGATATACTACGGCGAACAGCAAAGCGCGCTTTCGGTAGTGGAAAGTTCAAAAGAGCTTGCGAAAAAAATAGAGGAAATAGTGACCACCACGGGCTGCGGGAAAGTGAATATAATCGCGCACTCGAAGGGCGGGCTGGATTCGCGCTATGCTATCTCGAAGCTTGGCTGCGACAAGTACGTCGCGACGCTTACGACGATAAACACGCCGCACAGGGGCTGTATTTTCGCGGAATATTTGCTGAAGACCGCGCCCGAGAATTTCAAAAAAATGATAGAGCAGACCTACAACAAGGCGTTTTATATGCTGGGGGATAGTTCTCCGAATTTTATGGAGGCGGTAAGCTGTCTTACAAACAGCTACTGCGAGGAATTTAACAAGGAAGTCCCGAATTCTCCCGACGTTATGTATCAATCCTACGGGAGCAAGGCTTTAAACTCGCGCAGCGGAAAATTCCCGCTGAATGTGTCCTACCCCGTAGTCAAAAAATACGACGGCGACAACGACGGACTGGTGGCGCTGACCTCCGCGGAATGGGGCGAAAAATTTACGCCGATTTACCCCAAAGGCAAACGCGGCATAACGCACGCGGATATGATTGACCTCAACCGCGAGGATATAAAGGGGTTTGACGTGCGGGAATTTTATGTACAAATGGCGGCGGATCTTAAAAAGAGAGGTTTTTAATGGCGGATACGGCTTTAACGATTTCAAATAACGAGCAGCTGCGCGCTGTTTTCGGTGATTTTGACAGAAATATAAACGTTATTCAAAAGGCGTTTTCGGTAACGGTATTTTCACGCGGGAGCGAAGTGAAAATAACCGGCGACGACGAGCAGTCGGTGTCAAAGGCGAAAAAGGCAATAGACACGCTTTGCGGGTTTTTTGAGCGCGGGGAGGCTATCGACGAGCAGAACGTCCGCTACGCCGTTTCTATGGTGAACGACGGCGCGGAAAGCGAAATTGCCTCAATGTCGGGCGACTGCGTGTGCGTTTCCTATTCGGGAAAGCCCATAAAGCCCAAAACTGTCGGGCAGAAAAAATACTGCGATATGATACGCTCGCATACGATAACTTTCGGGGTAGGTCCCGCGGGTACGGGAAAAACCTATCTTGCGGTGGCTCTCGCGGTGACGGCGTTCAAGCAAAAGCAGGTTCAGAGGATAATTTTAACGCGTCCCGCGGTCGAGGCGGGAGAAAAGCTCGGTTTTCTTCCGGGAGACTTGCAAAACAAGGTTGACCCGTATCTAAGACCGCTGTACGACGCGCTTTTTGAGATGTTCGGGCAGGAGAGTTTTGCGAAACTCTCCGAACACGGAGCAATTGAAGTCGCTCCGCTTGCGTATATGCGCGGGAGAACGCTTGACGACAGCTTTATTATTCTTGACGAGGCGCAGAACACCACGCGCGAACAAATGAAGATGTTTCTCACCAGACTCGGATTCAACTCTAAAATGGTTATAACGGGAGATATTACGCAAATAGACCTCCCCGAGGCGAAAAAATCAGGGCTTATAGAGGCGTTGAAGGTACTTCGCGGGATAGAAGACATCGCCCAGAACCGCTTTACCGAAAAAGACGTTGTACGGCACAGGCTGGTGCAGGATATAGTCAAGGCTTACGACGAGTATCACGGAAGTTCCAAATCGGAACGCGGCGCGTGGAGGGGCTGACATTTAATATGAAGATTTATATTGATCTTAACGACGAACAGGACAAACTGTCCCCGCTCGAAAACGCCGAAAAGCTTATCGAGGACTGCGCTAAAGCGGCTCTCGCGGAAGAGGGCATAACCGACGACGCGGAGCTTTCGGTGACGTTTACGGACAACGAGAATATAAAAAAACTAAACTCCGAATTCCGCGGAATAGACCGCGAAACGGACGTGCTGTCGTTTCCCTTGGGCGATGAGGAGTTTGAGTGCGACCCCGACAACGGAGCGATTTTGCTCGGGGATATTGTCATTTCGCTTGAACGGGCGGCGGCGCAGGCGGAGGAATACGGTCACTCTTTCAGGCGGGAAGTTGCGTTTCTTATTACGCATTCGCTGTTTCACCTGCTGGGGTACGACCATATGAACGAGGACGAGGAACGGGAGATGTTTTCAAAACAGGAGAAAGTTCTCGAAAAACTTGGAATTGTGCGGTAATTGTTATGGAATTTTTTAAAAGCTTTTATTACGCGGGGCGCGGGATAGCCTCGGCTTTTCGGCAGAGGAATTTCAGATTTCACGTCTGCGCGGCGGGGTTTGTGATTTTTTTCGCGGCGAGATTTTACTCGTTTTCAGCGGAACGCTGGGCAATTTTGCTGCTGACCTGCGCTGCGGTTATGGCGGCGGAGCTGCTTAACACGGCGATTGAAAAGCTGTCGGACAAGGTGACGGAGGAAAACAGCCACAGAATTCGGCTCGCAAAGGACTGCGCGGCAGGCGGGGTGCTGATAACCGCTGTGACGGCAGTCGCCGTGGGGGTAATACTGTTCTGGAACCCGGAGATTTTCGGGCTTATAGTGCTGTTTTATTCCGAGCCGCTGCGGCTGTCGGCGTTGATAATCGCGCTGGCGGCGGCGTGGGGGATTGTTTTCCTGCCAAAAGAGGAAAAAAAGAGGTCTTACGGGAACGAACGGCGCGGCAAGAAGTCGGAAAAGGAGTAGTTATACTATTATAATATAAAGGGGGTTAACGCCCCTTTTTTATTTTTGCAAATTTTTTTCAGAATTTTGCAACAATTTTCCGAAACGCATGGTATTAGTAGTGAAAGGCTTTTCAACACGGCAAAAATTTCGGCAACTCAAATCAAAAAATCACGAAAGCGAGGAATTTATATGAAAAAGTATTTAAGCTTGATAATCGCGGCGGCAGTCATTACTATGACGGGGTGCGCCGCCGCGCCCGGCAGTAAGGACGGGGCTTTAAACGGCGCAACGGGAGGAGCTTACGGCGGTGACACGGTCGGCGCGTCGTTTGCAGAAGGCACGGCAGGAGAATATGACAAAACCGACATCGGCGGCGCGGGCATCCTGGACAGGGACTACGGCGCAGAAGACCTTACAGGCGATACCGCCGCGGAAATCGGAGATTATGCGCCGCCAAGCGAGGTTAAACCGCAGTCGGGACTGCTTACGGGCGGCGAATGGAACGACAACGACCACTGGGAGGACTGGCAGGCTCTCTACAAATCGCACACCGAATGGAACAGCTATCAGACCGCATGGGAAAACAAGACCCTCCACAGAGTGGCTGTTACCGTCACGACCGACGGGAAAACACCGCTTGAGGGCGCGAAAGTTTCGGGCAAGGGGTTTATAAACTCCGCCGTTACCGACAACAAGGGCAGAGCGTTTTTGTTCTTTGACGGGGAAACTGCTCCGTACGAAATAGAAGTTTCCTGCGGCAATGAAAGCTGCACGGCTGAAGTAGAATGGGTTGACCCCACGGGCGACCAGACCTGCGGCATTACTTTGGAAAAAGCGAAATCGGCTGTCGGAGACAAGCTTGACCTTATGATAATGTGCGATACGACGGGGTCTATGTGGGACGAACTGAGCTATCTACAGGTTGAACTGGAAGATATTGTAAACACAATACGTTCGGAAAACGGCAATATCAAGACCCGCGTTTCCGTCAACTTTTACCGCGACACCACCGACGAGTACGAAGTGAGAAGTTATCCGTTCTCAGAAGATATAAGCAAAGTGAACAACGCTCTCCGTGAGCAGGAGGCAAGCGGCGGCGGGGATTTCCCTGAGGCGGTTCATTCCGCGCTTGAAAACGCGATAAACGAACACGACTGGGACGAGGACGCCGTGAAGATAATGTTCCTCGTGCTGGACGCGCCGCCTCACGACGACCCGCAGATAATTGACTCAGTTCAGCAGTCAATCCTCAAAGCCTCCGAAATGGGCATTCGCATTATCCCAATAGCGTCCAGCGGCATTGACAAGTCCACCGAGTATCTTCTCCGCACAATGGCGTTCACGACAGGCGGCACTTACACGTTCTTAACCAACGACTCTGGCGTCGGAAACGGGCATATCGAGCCTACCGTCGGGGCGTTTAATGTCGAAAAACTGAACGATATGATGGTAAGAATTGTAAAAAGTTACCTTGACTAATTCACACCGCCCGTATGGGCTTTGGAATTTTACTCACCATGTCCCCGTTCTTAACCGAACGGGGAACTTTTTTGGAAAGTTATTGTTGAAAACTAATGTCTATGTTGAATAGCAAGTTGAAAACTTTTTGTGCAAGTTACACAATCTCGGGGTGAAAGTTTTATCAAATATGGTTCAAAAAACAGAAAATCTCAAAAACAGGGCAAAAAATTGAAAATCCCTGTTGACGAATTTGATTTTTTTGGCTATACTTAAATTAAGAGAAAGGAAAGCACGACTTAAAGATATAGGCGGGAAAATTCGGGCTTGTACGAATCTCTTATCGCCTGCAGAAAGCAGGCAGGACAGACAGAGAACTAAAGATAAGGTTACTCGCTGACTAAACACACATTTGTAATGGAGGTTACTGTTATGTGCATGAAAGACATTGAAGTGAAAAATCAGGTTGGTTTACACGCAAGACCCGCTACATTCTTTATCCAGAAGGCAAACGAATACAAGTCTTCTATCTGGGTTGAAAAGGAAGAGCGCAGGGTAAACGCAAAATCTCTGCTGGGCATTTTGTCGCTCGGTATCGTTGGCGGCGCGCAGATCCGCATTATCGCTGACGGCTCCGACGAACAGCTCGCAGTCGACGGTCTTGTAAAGCTTGTTGAAAGCGAATTCGCAGAGTAATTCAAAACGGGTCACAAAAATTCGGGGGGTGGATTTCCGCCCCTTTGCTTTTAGATACTAAGAGGTTAGAAGTAAGAGGTTAGAGTTAGAGATAGAAGTTAGAGTTAGGAGAGTTTATGGCATTGGCAGACGAAACGGTCGTGACCGAGGGAATTTCTCAGGAAACCGCGGTCAACGCCGTTGAGAACTCAGAAACCGCAAAAGAAAAACCCTTTTCAAAGGCGATTTTTCATATTTTCGAGGTTATAGCATCAGTCGGAGAGCTTTTCTTCGATGCCCTTATGAAAATAGGACTTACGCTCGCGGGGCTCGGCATACGAATAGGCGAGGCGGCTAAGCGCGGCTGGAAATACGTTTCAAAGCGGCTTGTGCGGTTTTTCGACAAGGCGGCAAGAGTGGTCATTATGCCGATTTACCGCTATGGCAAGGCGTTTAAAATGGGCGGCGCAGAGATCTCTAAAGCCAAGGACGAAAAGGGCTTTATCGGGGGTGCAGCGGCAAGCGCAAGAGTGGCGAAAAGAGTCGTCTTCGGAAAGCGCGGCATTGCGGTCACCGTGGTCAACTGGGCACTGCCGATTATTTCCTGTATTTTCCTGTTTAACATAATAAGCTTTGCAAACAGCCAGACTTACGCGCTGAAACTTACGGTAAACGGCGATTTTATCGGCTATATCAGCGACGAAACGGTGTTTACGTCCGCGGAAAAGATGGTTCAAAAGCGTATAAACTACACGGGCAGCAACACCGATGTTATTACGTTTGAGCCGTCTTACGAGGTCGATGTTATCGGCTATGGAAAGACGCTTAACAACTATCAGGTAACGGATAAGATACTCGGTCTTTTATACGAAGATATTAGCGAGGGATACGGTCTTTACATAGGCGACGTCTATTTCGGGACGCTTGAAAGCCACAGCACCGTTGATATTGCGCTTGAAAGCCTGCTTGACAAGTTCCGCACCGACAACCCGAAAGAAACTGTCGCGTTTGAAAAGGAAATTTCCTTTATCCCCGGAAAATATATGAAAGACAGCTTTGTCGACGAGTCGGATACTATAAATTTGCTTACCTCGAACAAGCAAGTAGCGTCTTACTACACCGTACAGGACGGGGATTCTCCCGCGCTTATCTGCGACAAGGTGGATATGACGATGAGCGAGCTTGCACAGTTAAACCCGGGGTTCAGCACGGATTCTGCGGTTTATGGCGGTCAGCAGATCAAAATCACGCAGGACGAACCGTTTTTGAACATCGTTATCACCCGCGAGGAGCATTATGACGACGTTTTGCCGTTCAGCACGATATATAACGATGACGCGACGATTTACGACGACGACAAGCTGAACCGTGTAACCGGAAAGAACGGCGAAGTGGCTGTTGTGGCGAATGTTTCGTATATAAACGGGGTTGAGGTCAATCGGCAGGTGCTGTCGAGAGTGGTTACCAAAGAACCCGTTACGCAGATTGTTTCTGTCGGGATAAAACCGCGCGATTCAGGCGCGGGCGGAGCGGTAACCGTCGAAGAGGGCAAGTTCCGCTGGCCTGTGGGCGGCGTGGACGGAGGCGCGATAAGCGAATATCCGTGGTTCCACGGCGGCTATTACAATCACCAAGGGCTTGACATTGCCGCTCCCTACGGAACGCCGATTTACGCGGGGCTTTCGGGTACTGTTACCACGGTAAAATACAGCAATTACGGCTACGGAAATCACGTTGTTATACACCACGACAACGGAATGGACGTTACATACGGGCATATGAGCACCATAAGCTCGACTATGTATGTCGGAAAACGAGTTACCATGGGCGAATGCATAGGCTATGTCGGCTCGACGGGTGACTCCACGGGCAACCACCTGCATTTTGAGGTTCGTCTGAACGGCAGGGTTCTGGACCCGCTGCTTTACCTGCCCGCACACAAGAAACAGCCTACGGCTTACTATAGAGATTGACAGAAAGATATAACACAAATTACCCCGTTCAAAGTGAACGGGGTAATTTTTATTGCATACAAATTGAAAGCTGTTTACACGCAAACAGGCAAAAATAAAGGCGGTACTTGCGTACCGCCTTATTGTGTTAGCTTTAGATGAACGCGTAGTTCGATTTTCCGCTCTTCTTAACGGAGTACATCGCGTCGTCAGCCTTACCGATAAGATACTCAACACGGGTGTTGTAATCGTCCTGAATAACCGCGATACCGATTGAAACACTAACTGTCAAATGCTCTCCGATATCCGCGTCAAAGCCCGCGCCCAGCGTATCGATTATCTTCTGCGCGATAAGAGCAGGCTCGTTTGTTTCGGCGTCGCGCACCATAGCGATAAACTCGTCGCCGCCGTATCTTCCTGCAAAGCCCATATCGCCCACGGATTCCTTAATCGTTCTGGCAACGAATTTCAGCACCTGGTCGCCCGTCGCATGAGAATAATTATCGTTGTAGTGCTTGAAATCATCAACGTCGATAAACAAAACAGCCATTTTGGTCTTGCGCATTTCGGAAAGCGAAATTTCGTTATCGATCTGAGTTTCAATCGTCTCACGGTTGTACAACTCGGTCAGAGCGTCGTAGCTTGCGCGCTCGGTAAGCTGCTGCTCGGACTTCTTTGCGCGATCGATATCAACCATAACTCCGACAACCTTAAGCGGCTTGCCGTCCTTGTCCTTCAAGGTGGAAGTTCTCATCAAAACCCAGATGAAATCGCCGTAGATGTTCTTTATACGGTACTCATTGCGCTCGAAATTAGTGCCCTTTTCGAGAGCATCAAGATCGTTTCTGTATCTGTCTGCGTCGTCGGGGTGAATTTTCGCCTTAAGCAGGAAACTGTCGCCGAAGTGATCCGAAGGCGGGCGATAGCTGAACTTTTTATTGAAGTTGTTGGAGAAAACAACCTCGTTGGTCTTGAAATTCCACTCGAAGATGATGTTATCCGACATATCCGAAATGGTCTTGTATCTGTCCTCGCTGACAACTATCTCATCAACAAGGTTATTGAACGCACGCGAAAGCTGTCCGTATTCGTTATTGCTGATAGTGCCGATACGCGCCTCGTGATCGCCGCGGCGAACCTTTTCAAGAGTGTTCTCGATTATCTTAAGAGGCTTTGCAATAGCGTTCGACGCGATAATTGCGCCGACTATCGCGATAATAGCAATAAGTACGGAGGCAACCATAACCGGAGTCGCCGTGCTGCTGTAATACAAGCCGTTTACGGTGTCGTTGCAGCTTGCGATAGCGATAAGTCCGTTTTCGCCGCCCACTCTGACCATGGAATACAGGAACGGCGCACCCGACGAATCCTTATACGAAAAAACATTTGTCGCAACGCCCTCTTGAAGTCCGGGGATCTGCGAAGTTAACGACGAAGTGTAGCGTGACTCCAGATTATTGTAAAATCCCGAGCCGGCAGACCAGTTTCCGTTGGCGTCGGCAATGACCACCTGACCCTCAGACTTATTATCGGGGAGATCGAACTTGGTGTCGCTGAGAGCCTTGGAGATAAGAGAATTCGAGGTGGAAATGTTGTACGAAATGATAACAAGGCAACCATTCAGCTCTTTCTTGATGAACATAGTCTTATTACTAGCGTTGGCAATAATATCATCGAAGTACAGCATATCATCATCATAATCCTTGTACTTCTCGAAATTATCAAACGTCCTGCCCTTGCCGTCGCCGGCGATAATTACACCCGTCGTATCATCAACAATTCGGATAGAGGTTATCATCACGTTGTTTTCCTGGAATTTGGTGATGAAGTCTTCAACCTCCGCGGCAGACTTATTCGCCGTGGCGGTGTTCATGCGCGAATAGGACGTCAGCATGTTCAAATTCGAGCGCGCCGTTCCGAGCATAGCGTTCAAACCGGAAACCTGATTGCTTGCCATGCTTTTGACTTCGTCCCGGTATGCCTGCACGGAATCGTTCTTGACGAAATAATCGGTCAAGAACACCCTTGCCGCCATGGGAATTATCGCAAAGCAGATAGCCGCGATAAGTATAACAACCTTTATCTTCATTAAATTCTCCCCGTTTCTGCTTTAAACTGACCCGAGCCGTAAATTCGGAGGGTTACATTTATTATATCACAAAAAAATCAAGATGTAAACACCCTTACAATATTATTAAGCTTTTTTTTAAATTTTTATGAATTTTTCACAAATTCCCAAATCGCATTTTGTGAAAGTTAATGTTCCAAAAAGAAAAAATAAATAAAGTTTGGCTTTGGGTATTGAATAAAGGCGAAGATTATGTTATAATTAAAGTAACGTACCGTGAAGGAGAGAGATTATGGGAAACGTTCTTAAAGGCTACAACTACAGGCTTGTGGATAACCGCTCGTTTGATATTCCGTTGCCTCTGAAATACGTTTTGATGAAAGAGGACGGCGAGATTGCCGAATACGAGGTGTCCGCCGACGAGACGGTGAACTATAAAATACTCACCAAATACAAAGAAGAAATGCTCACGCCCATTACAAGAAAGCTCGGCATTTCGGATATATATTATTTCTTCTCGTGCAGAGTTTTTCAGGACAAAACTCCGTTTACATGGGGAGAGCTTTCCTTGCTCGGAATGGAGAAATACAACGTTTTCGACATAGTCAAAAAGACCCGCGGCGTTACTCCTTACGACAACTACTGGCTGAAGTTTGACGGGGACGACTGCGATTACGAAAAGGCGAAAAACGACTGGAACGAGCTGATGTATAAGCTGTCCTCGGAGGAGAGTACGAAAGCTCCCGAACAGGCGGTCGACAGAAGTACTGTAAAGGCAATTCTCGGTCAGCATAAGCTGGACTATGCGGCGCGCCTTGCCGAGGCTAATGCGGCGGCTACTTCTGCTGCGGAAACTGCGGCTGAACCCGCGCCCGAACCTGTTTCAGAGCCTACTACTTCAGGCGGGAAAATGAGCCAAGAGGATATTGAAAAAATGCTGGCGGCGGCTACTTCTGCTGCTGAAACTGCTGCCGAACCCGCGCCCGAGCCTCTTTCAGAGCCTACTACTTCAGGCGGGAAAATGAGCCAAGAGGATATTGAAAAAATGCTGGCGGCAGCTACTTCTGCTACGGAAACTGCTGCCGAATCTGCGCCCGAACCTGTTTCAGAACCTGCTACTTCTGGCGGGAAGATGAGTCAAGAGGATATTGAAAAAATGCTTGCGGCGGCTAGTGCGGCGGCGGAAACTACGGCTGAGCCCACTCCCGAGCCCGTTTCAGAGCCTGCTACTTCAGGCGGGAAAATGAGCCAAGAGGACATTGAGAAAATGCTGGCGGCAGCTACTTCTGCTGCGGAAACTGCTGCCGAATCTGCTCCCGAACCTGTTTCAGAGCCTGCCACTTCTGGCGGGAAGATGAGTCAAGAGGATATTGAGAAAATGCTTGCGGCGGCTAGTGCGGCGGCGGAAACTGCGCCCGAACCCGCGCCCGAACCTGTTTCCGAACCTGCTACTTCGGGCGGGAAGATGAGCCAGGAGGACATTGAGGCTCTTCTGAACGGAATGAAACAGGACGTTTCCGAATGATTTATTCACAAAATATTCACAAAGCTGTTATATATACGTAATATTTCTACGTTACAATAGTTCTCAAAGGAAGTGAGAAATTGAAATTCAAACGCAAAAGCAAAGAGCTTGACGCCGCACCGGGGGCTCTTGCCACCGTACAACAACTTCTTGCCGAGGACACCGGTCAGCAGGTCATGGAGCAGATGTTTAAGTTTGTGGAAATGGAACATCTGTACGAATCGGCAATCCGCGAGGTAAAAACCAAGCTTGAGATCCTTGACAGCGAGTTCCGCACAAAATACTCCTATAACCCCATTCATCATATCGAGGACCGCCTTAAATCCCCGCAGAGTATCCTTGAAAAGTTACAGAGAAAGGGCGTGCCGTTCAGCGTGCAGTCCGTTAAAGACAATCTTCAGGACGTTGCGGGCGTTAGGGTAATTTGCAACTACATCGAGGATATTTACACCGTCGCAGACCTGCTTACGGCGCAGGACGACGTTAATCTTATCAAACGGAAAGACTATATAGACTCCCCGAAACCAAACGGCTACCGCAGTCTGCATCTGGTGATTGAAACTCCCGTTTACCTCTCGGACAAGAAAGAAATGGTAAACGTGGAAGTGCAAATCAGAACGATAGCTATGGATTTCTGGGCAAGCCTTGAACACGAGCTGAAATACAAGTCCGATACCGATGTTTCGGCGGAGCTTGCGTCCCAACTTCGCGACTGCGCGGAGACCATTGCGGCTACCGACAAGAAAATGCAGCAGATTTACAAGACTCTTAAAGAAATTGACTGAGTTTGTTATACATTATAATTTAAGGAGCAATTTATGAAAAAATTTGTTGCCGCGGCGTTGGCGGTGTGCGTTCTTGCGGCTGTAATCATTTTGGGTGCAACGTCAAAGCCTGAATTTGTATACTATATCCGCGACGACGGCGGCGTAGAGGTGTGGTACCGCGGGGACAGCGAAAACGTGGTCGTTCCCGAAAAGTATCTCGGAAAGCCCGTCACTCACATCGGAAATGGGGCGTTTTCGCAAAAATTCAAGATTAAAAGCATAACCCTCCCTGACACCGTGACGCAAATCGGCGAAAGCGCGTTTTCAAACTGCGACAGTCTTGAAAGCGTAAATATCCCCGAGGGCGTTTCGGAGATACAGCCGTATACCTTTGAACACTGTATTAAACTGAACGGAATATTACTGTCGAATATCACGAAAATAGACAATTCCGCCTTTTCGGAGTGTAAAAAGCTTTGTATTACGGAATTCCCGGAGGGGCTTACATATATCGGCGATATGGCGTTTGCGGGATGTTCGGCTTTGACAGCGGCAATTTTGCCCGAAAGCGTCGAGCACCTCGGATCGTATGCGTTTGCGGAAAGCGGAATTGAAACGGCGAAACTGCCCGAAGGATCGGATTTTTTCCCCGAGGGGTTGTTTTCCAACTGTGAAAAGCTGTCCGCGGTAAATATTCCGAACAGCGTTAATTTAATAGGCACAAATGCGTTTTCGGGCTGCACGAGTCTTAAAGAGATAAAGCTTCCCGAAAACATAAATTTAATAGAGCAAAACGTGTTTGAAAACTGCACAAGCCTTTCCGGCGTAAATTTCCCGAACGCCCTCACTTCTATCGGCGACGGGGCATTTTCGGGCTGTACGGCTTTGAAAACTGTCGCTTTGCCCGAAAATCTCGAATTCCTCGGAGCGCAGGCATTCGCGGAAAGCGGCATTGAAACGCTGACGTTTTACGGAGGAATAAAGCAAATCCCCGAGAAGGCGTTTTACGGCTGCGACGACCTTATGAAAATCGAAATCCCCGCGGGAATTATCACAATAAACGCAAATGCGTTTGCAGACTGCGGCAATTTGTGTGATATTTTGTTCTCCGAAAGCGTTGCCTCAATAGAGGCAGGGGCTTTTTCCGGGTGCGGGAACCTTCGCTGCGTTACAATTCCGAGAAACGTTGTTTCAATAGGTCAAAGCGCGTTTTCGGGGTGCGGTTCTCTTGAAAGCGTTGTGTTGATGCGGGAAATCGGCAGCATTACGATAGAGGATTATGCGTTCGAGGGCTGTACAAATATCTCCGAGTTCATCATAAACGGTCCTGTGGAGGTGCGCGGGGAAAACGTTTTCAGCGGATTAAACAAAGCGACTTTGTTTGGCATAGAGCAGCAGATAATGAAAAAGCTTGCAAGATAGAATTAAGCCCCGTTCCTTGAAAGAACGGGGCTTTGTTGTGTTATCTGTTGTAATAATCGTCTAAAAACTGTTTCAGGAGCGTTACCGAACCGTCTATGCCGAGCGCGGAGCTGTCAATGCAAAGCTGATAATTCGACGGCGAACCCCAGCGTTTGTCGGTGTAGTAATTATAATAAGAAGTACGCTGTTTGTCAATGCGCTTTACATAGTCCTCGGCATGCTTTTCGGCAATGTCGTAGACCTCAATTGCGCGCTTTACGCGAACCTCAAACGGCGCGCAGATGAAAATATTCACGACCCCCTCGAAATCGCGCAAAGCATAATCCGCGCAGCGTCCGATTATAACGCAGGACTGCTCCAACGCGATTTTCTGAATGGCGTTGAGCTGTGCGAAAAACAGCGTATCGTCAAACGGCACTCCGCCCTGCCCGTAGGTAGTCGACAGCAGATAAAGAAAGCTGTTCGGGCGTTTTTCGTCGTTTTCCTCAAAGTGGCTCTTGTGAATACCGCTGTTTCCCGCGGCGACGTCAAGCAGCTTGTTATCATAAAACTCCACGCCTATCTGCTCCGCAAGCTTTTGACCGATCTCGCGGCCGCCGCTGCCGTATTGCCTGGTAATGGTAATTATCTTGTTTGACATAAACAACACCTACTTTCGGTTAGAAGTTCTTCTTTATTTAATTATAACACAGAGTTTTGGTATTGTCACTCATTTTAACAAAACTTTGTGTATTTTTACGGAATTTTTGTGCAATTTATACAAATTTGCTTCTATCGGGCAAATTATTGTCGAATAGCACAACAAATAGCTATCATTTGTGCAATAAACATGAAAAATTGATGAAAAGATAAAAAATTATTCAAAACCCCTATACATTTTGAGAAAAATCTTGTATAATAAAAGTGTAGGCAAAGGATTTAAGGAAAATAACGGTTTATGAAAACTGTCAACAGGAGTCTTGTATGACTGTCAACGATATTCTGACTATGCTCGGCGGTCTGGCGGTGTTTATGTTCGGTATGCATACGCTGTCGGGCGCGCTTGAAAAGTTCGCGGGCGGAAAGCTCGAAAACTGGCTTGAAAAAATGACCTCCAACCCGCTTAAGGGCGTGGCTCTGGGCGCAGGCGTCACCGCGCTTATACAATCCTCGGCGGCTACAACCGTCATGATGGTAGGTTTTGTAAACTCGGGGATTATGAAACTGTCGCAGGCTATCGGCGTTATTATGGGCGCGAATATCGGTACTACCGCGACGGGCTGGTTGGTGTCGCTTACCGCTATCGACGGCGGGGGGATCGCCGCGCTGTTCAACCCGAAAAACTTCACGCCCGTTCTCGCGATTATAGGCGTGGTTCTCGCTATGTTTACAAAATCCGACCGAAAGAGGACCTTCGGCACGATTTTGCTCGGATTTTCGCTCTTGATGTTCGGAATGAACACCATGTCGGGCGCGGCGGAGGTTCTTAAAGACAACGAGCAATTCGCGAATTTTATGGTGATGTTCACAAATCCGTTTTTGGGAGTGCTTGTGGGTGCGCTGCTTACGGCGGTTTTGCAGTCGTCGTCGGTTTCTATCGGCATTTTGCAGACCCTCTCGAACAAAACGGGAACGATCACGTATTCCATCGCTCTGCCGATAATTCTTGGGCAGAACATCGGCTCGTGCGTTACCGCGCTTATTTCGTCTATCGGCGCAAACAAGTCCGCAAAGCGCGTAGCTATCGTTCACCTGTATTTCAACGTTATCGGAACGGTGGTTTTCCTCACGCTGTATTATATCGCAAACGCGATTTTCGATATGCCGTTTATGAACGAACAGCTTAATTCCGTCGGAATTGCGATAATTCACACCTGCTTTAACGTGCTGGCAACGGCGTTGTTTTTGCCGTTCACAAAACAGCTTGAAAAGCTTGCCTGCCTTACCGTTCGTGACAAGCCGGGCGAGGAGTCGCTTGAAGTCCCGATGCTGGACAAGCGTTTTTTAAACACTCCGTCCGTCGCTCTCGAGCAGTGCAAGAACGTTGCGTACAAAATGGCAAGTCTTACGCAGAAAACGCTGTTGATGTCCTTGGACCTTGTTAAAAATTACGATGCGAGAATAGCGCAGGAAGTTATTGACAACGAAAATGCGATTGACCTGTACGAAGATAATATAGGCTCGTATATTCTGAAGATAAGCTCGAAAGACCTGTCCGTAAATGATAGCCAGACGGTTTCTAATCTGCTGCACACAATAGGCGACCTCGAACGCATTTCCGACCACGCGGTGAATATTGTCGAGGCTGCCGAGGAAATGCATACCAAAAAGGTGAGGTTCTCCCCCGCCGCCGAGGAAGAAGTCGGCATAATGATACGGGCGGTGACGGAAATTCTCGATATGTCGATACGGTCGTTTATAAATTCCGACGTCGCGCTTGCAAAGGACGTAGAGCCGCTGGAGGACGTTATCGACGGGCTTCGCACCGAGCTTAAAAACCGCCATGTACAGCGGCTTAGGGACGGACTTTGCACGATAGAACTGGGGTTCATTTTGCAGGATCTGCTGACGAATTTCGAGCGCGTTTCCGACCATTGCTCCAACATTGCGGTTTGCCTTATCCAGATAAAGGAAAACAGCATGGACACTCACGAATATATGAACGAGCTGAAAAAACTCGACAAGTCCGAGTTTATGGACGAGTTTAACGAGTATAAGAACAAATACGTTCTGCCGAATTAAAAAATTGAGCATAAAAAACCGCCGGGGGTTGTCCTCGGCGGTTTTTTATTCAGAGAATTTTCTCCATTCCGATTTTCTGCACCGAAAGCCCGCATTTTTCGTAGAATTTTTTCGCGCCCTCGTTGCATTCCCAGACGTTTAACGTGACGTTGTAACAGCCGTGTTCTTTCGCGAACTTCAACACATACTCGTAAAGCGTCCGCCCGACGTGCTGTCCGCGGGATTTTTCATCAACGCACAAATCGTCGATGTAAAGCGAGGTGTAATGCACCAGCGACTCGCCCGAATGCCGCTCGAAAATGCAGAACGCGTAGCCCTTAATCTCGCCGCTGTCGTATACGAAAATCGGTCGCTCGTCGTCCGCGATTATAACGCGCAATTCGTCCTCGGTGTACTTTTTCGAGCCCGGCTTGAACAGGTCGGGGCGTTTGTCGGAGTGAACCTTGTGGACCTGATACAAAAGCTCTGTTATACGCGGAATATCGCGCTGTTCGGCGCGGCGCACAGTAAATTCTTCCAACCCTTTCAGTCCTTTATCTCGTATTTTTCGCCGTCAATCTCAACGGTCGTTCCCACAAAAATCGGCGCGGCTTTCCCGCCCTGCACAGTCTTTTCCTCGCCGTTCGGGAGCGTACACCGCCAGTCGCTTTCTCCGTGATTTTTAAGCCCCCACAACGCGGGATTTACCTTGTTTCTGACAACCTCCGCTTTGAGATTAACCTCGTCGTCAAACAACTTTGCTCCGTCAAAAAGCAGCATCGAGCTTTTCGCGCCGACAAGCGACAGCGGCTTTGAATAGTGAGTGCCGCACGCGCAGATAAGCTTGCCCTCGTCGTCGGTTTCGACAGCGGAGAGAAAATTCTGTATACCGCACGGGCATGCGGTTATCTCCCCGCGAAGACGTTTTAAAAGGTCAAGCCACTGTTTTTCGATAAGGCGTTTTGACGGCTCGGAAAGACCCGTTGTAAATGAAAATTCAAAAGCCTCGCGGATATAATCGGGCATAATGCGCCAGAATTTAATGATATTGTTGTGAACGCCGCGCACGGGGCGGTTGCTGTCGTCGTTGGGGTCGTACACAAACAACGGCTCGAACCCGTAGTGTCTGCGCTCAGCCTCCTCGGTAAGGCACACGCTTTTAAGCACCCTGCCGCCCTCCAGCGGGTCGCCGCGCAGCAGCAGCCTGAACAGCACAACGGCAAGCGAATAGCGGTCGGTGTACTTATCGGGAGCTTTTTCGCCGCGGACAATTTCGGGAGCCATATAGCCCGGTTTTCCCGCAATGCCGAGATGTTCCCCGTAAGGCGCGATATTATCGCAGTCGCAAATAAGAACATCTCCGTCGCGCGGGCGAATGAAAAATCCGCCGTCGTTCATATCCTGATAACTGTTTCCGCTGTTGTGAAGTTCGCGGAACGCGGAAGTTATCCTTATAGCGGAATTTACCACCGAATACAGCCCCGACAGCTTTACCCGGGCGTTTAAAATATCCGAAAACGGCTTGTATTCCTCAGGGATAATGTCCATAAGAAAGCCAAAGCTGTCGTCAACGGGAGCAGTAAGCAGACGCGGCATCAAAAAAGCCTCGTCAAAGCTTTTTTCTTCGGTTAAACGGCGCAGATTGTCGCGGAAAATATCGGGACGTTTCAGCTTTTTCGGGAAGTAGACTTTAAGAGCGTACTCCTTGCCCGAAAAACGCGCCCTGTAAACCGTCCCCTGCCCGCCGGAGCCGAGAACCGCCGTGATTTCCGCGCTGCCGCCAAGCTCAAGAGGGACTTTGTCGCCAATCTTCAGCATTAAAAGCCTCCTCCCGTAAGGGAATCGAATTTCTCCTCCGCGGAGGTCTCAGCGGCGTTTCCGCACCACTCGCAGACAGTTTCGTTTTCGCCGTTCCAACAAGTTGTCTTTCCGCACTCGCTGCACTGGAAAAAGCCCTTTGCCCCGCAATACGGGCAGGAGGGGTAATCCGTCGTTACATAGACGTTTCCCGAAATCTCGGTGTCGCCGAATTTCTCGCGGGACGCCGTATGCTCCGACACCTTAAACGCCCATGTCGCGTACCACGCTTCGTCCTCGCGCTGTTCGGCGCGAATGCCGAAAAGTCCGTGATGCTCCTTGCATTTTGTAAGAATAACCGCTGCTTTCATTGTTTACCTCCATTTATTCGTTATCCGCCCGGCGCAGCTTTTTGAGAATCTTAGCCGCCTCTTCATGACCGTTTTTCGCGGCAAGCGAAAAATAATGCTTTGCCTGCTCGTTATCCTTGGGAACATAAACTCCTTTGAGATACATAACCCCAAGATTGTATTGCGCGATATTAAGTCCCCCGTCGGCAGCCAGCTTAAACCACCGAAACGCCTCGGCAGGGTCTTTAGGAACGCCGCTGCCCGTATAAAGGCACTTTCCGTAGGAGCACTGCGCCTTTATATGCCCGACCTCCGCGGCGCGCCTGTAAAACATTGCCGCGCCCTCGGCGTCCTTTTCCGCAAGACAGCGGCGCGCGCTTTGATAAAGCTCCTCGCCGTCGTCGGGCAAAGGCTCGGGAGCCTCGGTTTCTTCGGGAAGTTCATCAGTCCCGCCCGTGTATTTTTTCCACTTTTTCGCAAGTTCGGGATTTTTTTCAACATGAACCCCGTTTTCATAACACAAAGCTATCATATCCGACGCGTCGGAACAACCCTTTTTCGCGGCTTTTAAAAAGCACTCGTAGGCTTTGTCCTCGTCAAGCTCGCAGGCAATGCCCTCGGCGTAGAAATAGCCTTTCATATACTCTGCCTGAGCCACGCCGTTTTCAGCGGCTCTTACAAACCACTCTCGCGCGCCCGCCACGTCCTGAACGCCGCCGCGCCCCTCTAAGCGATAACTTCCCATATAATACTCGGCTTCGCCATGGTCCTGCAATGCCGCGTTCTCAAACCAGTAAAGAGCCTTTTCATACTCGTGAATTCTGTCAAAATGCCGTCCGAGAGAATACTGCTCGGCGGGGTCGGTAATGTTCTTTTTGGACTCGGTCTCCGACGCAGGGAGAATTTCCGACTTCTTAAACGAAATTTCACACCCCACCGCGCACCCCACCGCCTCTACAGCCTCGGCGGCAACGCGCCCTTTTATACCGATTTCATCGCGGAGGGACTTTATGCACCCCGCAGCCGCCGCGCACCGCACCTCGAACGGTTTTTCGCGGACGGCGTACAGCTTTTTTGCACAGCCGTCGTACAGCGTCACAAAGCAGAGCCGTCTTGCCTGAGACTCTTTCGGGAAAAAATCGGCGATAAGCGCGTCGGTTCGGCGAAAATCGAGCAGGGTTTCCGCGCCGAATTTTTCGGTAATATAACGCAAAATACCCTTCAAATCGCGGATAGGCTCGCCCTTTTTCGTGTGAACAGTCCTGCAATAGCCGCAGTAATCCTGTTTTGTTTCATCAAACGCCCTCCCGCAGCGTCCGCAGACCATTGCCAAGACCTCCCTTTAAAATCACATTTACATACACTATATATTGTACCATATTTTTGCTTTTTTGTCAACGGCTTTCCGCGTTTCAAACCTAAATTGTAAGATATGCAAAGCACGGTTTTATGCGGATTTGTGTAATTTCGCGGAAAATCCGGGTTAAATTTTTTAAAAAAATTTTCATTTTCCGCATAACCGCTTGACAGAACTGAAAGATTGTAGTAAAATATATGTAGTATTGTTAATTTTAACGAAAGGAATGTTAAAATATGGCAGAAAAGCTTACAATGCTTTTGATTTATCCCGATTTTCTTGAAGAGGAAATGTTTAACAAAAACAAGCTCGGAAACTACAGCGAGGGACTGGCGTCTATCTCGGCGGTGCTCAAACAGGGCGGCTATGACGTAAAGCTCTACCACGAGCTGTATATGCCGACAAAAGAGGAGTTTATCGAAAAGGTGAAAAGCTTTTCGCCCGACGTTATCGGTTTTACCGCGAGAACTACTGCTATTCCGTTCATCACCGAAATGGCAGGCTGGCTTGACGACGAGCTGCCCGATATTTTCGTGACGCTGGGCGGGTATCACGCTATCCTCGTGCCGGACGAGTGTATGAAAATACGCGGCGTGGACGCGGTAACTGTGGGCGAGGGCGAATATCCGCTGCTGGAACTTATGGACTCCATGCGCGACAACAGGGCAAACGGTGTGACGGGCTACCCCGTACGGACGGATATTTTAAGCATAAATTTCAAGATGCCCGACGGCTCGGTTATAAACAACCCCGTGCGACCGCTGATTGAGGATCTGGACGAGCTGCCGTTCCCGGACTTCGACCTTTTCGATTATGAAAACCTCGACCGCTCGAAAAACTTTACGGCTATGGTTATGCTGTCAAGAGGGTGTCTGTTCAGCTGCACCTACTGCGGCAACTCGCAGTTCCGCAATATCTACCCGAACAAGCAGAAATACTGCCGTTTCAGAAGTCCCAAAAAGGCGATAGAGCTGCTTGAACTCCTGCTCTCGAAATACCCGTTTATCAAGTACATTGAATTCCGCGACGCTATCTTCAATATGTATAAGGACTGGTTCTACGAGTTTATGCCGATGTACATTGAGAAAATTCATCTGCCGTTCAACTGCAACCTGCGTTTTGACGTTCTGGACGAGGAAATGGTTAAAATGCTCAAAGACGGCGGCTGCTATATGATAGACATAGGTCTTGAAAACGGAAACGAGGAATTCCGCAAAAAGTACCTCCACCGCAATATGAAAAACGACCATATGGTGCAGGTTGCAAAGTGGTTCAGGCAGTACAAGATAACCGCGCTTACCTACAATATCGTCGGACTTCCGTATGAAACGCTGGAGCTGTCGCTTGAAACCGTAAAGCTTAACGCGAAACTCGATGTGGACAAGGTTATCCCGAACATTTTCTACCCCTACCCGATGACGATACTGAAAAAGACCGCCGAGGACGCGGGATTTATAGACCCGACCGTCGACCCCAACGACCCTGTTCAGCTGCGTATGCCGCAGTACCCGAAGTACGATATTCTCTACATGGCGTACAACTTCAACAAGCTGGTTAAGAAGTACAAGGAAATTTACGCGCTGCCGCCCGAAAAGGCGAAAATTGAGGAGGAAAAGCTGGATAAGAAGATAACCTCCAAAAATTACCCGCGAAAATTCCTCTACAAGACCGCAAAGTTCAAGGAGGACACCTTTGTTCTCGCGAAACGGACGCTGAAAAAGGTCTCGCCGAAGTTGTTTATCTTCCTGAAAAACAAGACGATGAAGGAAGTCAAGAATTAACAAGATAAAATAAGAACCGCTCTGAAAAGGGCGGTTCTGTTTGTTATAAATCCTTTTTCATTACGACAGCGTCGTCGTCCTTGTAATAGCGTTTCCGAACAGAGATTTTCCGAAAACCGAAGCTCTCGTAAAGGGCGATTGCGGCGGCGTTTCTGCTCCTCACTTCAAGAAAGCAGACCACAGCACCGCGGTTTTTCATGTCGCTTAAAACCCGCGTCATAAGCTTTTTTGCGAACCCTTGGCGGCGAAAACGTTCGGTTACAGCAATTCTTAATAACTCCCCCTCGTCCGCTGTCACTCGGGCAAGCGCGTACCCCGCTAATTTTCTGTCCGACAGCTCCCAGATGCTTACGCAAAGCGGATTGTCAAGCTCGAACATTATCTCCTCGTAATTCCACGCGGGGTCGAAACATTCCTCCTCAATACGGGAAATTTCCTCGCAAATATCCATGCTTACCTCCATCTGACAGAGTGTCAGTATTGTTTGCTCAAATCGGCATAGGTTATGGTGATTGACTTTATGATGTCGTTATCGTCAAATTTTACACTAATATCATGGTTGTTAAGTCTTCCGCCTACTCTACTTTCGCCGTTTACAATACCGTAGTAATATGTTCCATATGATGAAATTTTCGTAGGAGTGCCGTATTTGTCTTCAACATCCTGTTTTGTGGTCACCTGAGGGACTAATCCCCCGATAGAGCAATCGCTGTCGTAAATCGTCAAGTTGTAGATAATGCTTTCCTTCGGCTTTTTCTTATTTGTATTGTTCCAAAGCGGCGATATACATCATCTCACCATTATAATACATGTCTGCAAGGTACTGGTCGTCTCTGAGATACACATCTTCTTCGTCGTACAGCTTATATTTACAGCCCTTCGGAATATCTTTGAGTTTAACGGGAATTTCAATCGTCTGCCCCTTGATAACAATTTCCTTACGAACGCGTTCAATGTCAAAAGCCGCTTTCATTGCTGCCGCCCGACAGGTCAGCCGAAGTGTCGCTGCTGTCCGCAGGAGCGGGCGGCGGCTCATTTTTGCACCCCGTCATTGTGCAGAGCAAAATTGTCGCGATAATAAGCGAAAATATTTTGCCTTTTAGCCTTAATTTACCAAACACAGCAAGTCCATCCTTATTTAACAAAACAAGCCGATATTATAAAAATATCGGCTTGCTTTTAATCTCACATTCGGAAATCAGAAATCAATATCGTTTACGGCAGATTTCGCCAGAGAAAGTTCCTTCTTCGGAATTCTCTTCAGCGGGTTGTACTCAAACTTCTTGCAGGAATCGTACGCCCTCACCTCGCCGAATTTCTCGCACATAATCTTCTCGCCGTCGGACGACTTCGCCATATTGCAATACTTGCAGGACGGCTTGATATTATTTCCAAAAAGTTTCTTTTTTGCCATATACTTTCCCTCCCAGAAAACATAGCCGGAAAATCCGTCTCTTTAGTTCATTATATCACATTTCTTCAAAAATGTCCACTAGTTTTAACTCAATTGAGTGACAAATTTCAACCCCGCTTTTGTGGAATTTGCCTAAATTCCGCAAACTCCCGCCCCAAAAACACGTTCGGGCGGGAGAAAATTATTCCTTGGAATATATAGGCATGGCGTTTTCCACAGCCGTTTTGCCGAAACCGTCGTCCAACGCGATAATGTGAAGAGCCCGCGCTCCCAGGAACGGCTTTGCACACTCGCCGAACGCCGTAAACAACTTCTGCCTGTCGCCCTTGAAGTCTACAACCAGCAAATAGCCGTTCTCGCCGTTGAGTTTTATCCCGCGCAGCCAAATTCTGCTTACATTGTGATTTTGCCGCGCCGTATCGCACAGCTTGTTTGAAAGCTCCATAGGGTAGGGGCTCGGCACGAACACCTCTACGGGCGTATCGCTGTTTATAACATGGTTTGCGTGACCCTGCGTCATTATCTGCTTATGTTCGTACCATTTAAGCAACAGCGGACGCGTAATCACCATATTATCAGAAAAAGGATTAAGCGCAATGCCGCTGCAATTCCCAATGCCCTCTATAATGGAGGCAATGCTGTCAAAATCCATAGACACCGTATAAGGCGTAGTTTCGGGATTTTTCCACTTCTTGAAATCCTCTGTATCGGTAAACACGGGAATAAAATGTTCCTTCCCGCTTAAAAGCATCATAAACGAAACATTCGACTTCTCCGAAACGAAAAGCTCGCCGTTTTCGCGGCTTTCCGGCTCTTTGGAAAGGCTTACCGGGACCAGCAGCTCTGCCCGCATAACAAGCTCGTCCGCAAGCTCGTTCATAACGTCCCCGTATGCTTTTTTATCGGGAATATTCTTCCCATCGGGAGAAATTGCCGCGCGGCGGTCAAAAAGCTCCCGAAGTTTGGGATTATGAATTTCTTCATTAAGTTTCAAATTGTTCTGAGGCATAATTTTCACCTTTCTTTACGTTTGCAAACCATCAAGCTTTATCGCGGCAACCGAAATATCGTCGCGGCTGCCAGCGCGCGAACGGGTTTTCAAATGTTCTCCCAAAGACGCCGCCGAGCCGTTTTCCACCGCCGTCAGCACTCTTTTTCCGAACCTTAAAAAATCGCTTTCGTTTTTAAAAGAATTTATCAATCCGTCGCTTGAAAGCATTACCCCCGAATAGCCGCCCTCTTTGTAAAAATAACGGAAGTTCCCGATAGCGTCGTTATCGCACAGCGAAGTCGTGAGATTTCCCACAAGTTTCGCGTCCTCGGGCATCGGGAAAATCATCTCACCGTCCATCATCGCGCAAAAGCTGCCGTCGCCTATCTGAAGTCCGAAACAGCCTTTTTTCGTCATTCCCGCGACAATCAAAGTCGCCCCGTACATAACCTCGTTCGCTATCCCGCCGTACTTCTCGATAATCGCCCTTTCGCGCTCGTCGGGCGGCATAAGGCTTATATGCGCGGCAATTTCGCTGTTCCACCCGCAGATAATATTCGCCGCAACGCGCCGCGCGGTATTAGCGGGGTTTTGCGGGAAAATATCGTCCAGACCGCCGTTTCTGTCGTGAAAATCGCAGATAGAGCGTATAGCAACGCGCGTCGCCATTTCGCTCCCCGCCGCGGAACGAAAATGTTTCTCACTTCCGTGACCATCCGACACCGCCGCAACCGCGAAATCCTCCGCTATGAAAAAACGCGCGCTGTCCTGGCAGACCTCGCCCGCCTCCTCGTGAGACGCGCCCCTGACCGACAACGCGCAGCCTTTAAAGCCCATTACCAGCCTTCCTCAATATCGGCGGTGATCTCCGCGCTCTCCGCAAACTCGCGGATCTGCTCGGCAGCGGACTCCTGTTTTGTGCGGAAATCTTCCTCGGTTTCGGCAAGGCGAACGCTGCGGCTGCCTATCTGAGAAGACGTTACCGCGACGAATTTAACGAGTTTCGCCAAAGCCTCGCCGTTATGCGCGGTAACAACGCTGTCGGGATTGCCGGTAAATCTTGACAGAATATCAAAATCCGCGTCCTCGCCGATAGCTACCGCCGCCTTTATGCCCGCCGAATACCAGCGGTTACGGCGCAACTCGTCCAGACCCTTTTCAAAATTATCGGTAGGATAGCCGTCCGACATAAGTATCATAACCGGCGCGAACGACAGCGATGGAGAACTCATAAACGAGTTTCTTGAAAGCTTTGCCGAAAGCTCACAAAACGCGCTTCCCAAATCCGTGACGTTTTCCGCGTCAAGCGGTTTCCACTCAAACTCGTCAACAGACACGGGCTCGCTGTACATCCACTCGCACCCGCCCGAAAACTTCAAAACGGCTATCTTTATATCGGCGTCCGCTCCGCCTATTCCGCGTATTTCGGGAATAAGCTCCTCCATAACGGAATTTATCGTGCCTATCTTGCTGCCTCCCATGCTCCCAGAACAATCGATAAGGAAAAACAGCACCATGGACTTTTTGGCTATTTCTTCCGCGTCGTCAAACGGATTTAAAGGTTTGTCGGACATAACAATGCCTCCTGTGCAAATTCATATATACTGTAATTATACCATATTTTTCTTAATATGTCAAGAGTGTTTATCATCCTTCAGCAATTGTCGGAGAACCTGCTCACGGTGATTTATGAACAGGCTTGTTATGCGGTAAGTTTCGGTATCCTCATACTCAACGGAATGAATTTCGCCGCCGTCGAACGAGAAAATTTCCGCGCCGGGGAGAGCCGTAAGTATCGGAGAATGCGTTGCGATGATAAACTGCGAACCGCTTTTTGCACATTCGCAAATTTCGGACAAAACCGTGAGCTGCCGCTGCGGGGAAAGCGCAGCCTCGGGCTCGTCAAGGAAATACAACCCGTTCGGCTTCAAATTCTTCTGTGAGAGCGCGAGGAAACTCTCGCCATGGGATCTTTTGTGGTAATATTCGGGAATTCTATTGCCGAGCCTTGCGTATTCCTCCTCTGCTGTGGCGACGTTGTAAAAACTCTCGGCGCGGAGAAAATATCCCCACTTCGGGCGGGAAATTCCCCTTATAAGCTTTAACGCGCCGCATAGCTCGGAGTGAGAATCGTAAGTCGAAAAACTGTAGTTTAACGTGCCGCCTTCGGGATTAAATCCCGCCGCAACAGCTATCCCCTCTAAAAGCGTGGATTTTCCGCTGCCGTTTTCGCCTGTGAAAAAAGTTACCGAGCTTGAAAACCGCAGTTCGGAAAGATTTTCGAGAACCTCTATCCCGCGAAGATAGCTCTCCTGCGAAAACTTGTCCCGATTTACAAAAACGCTTTGAATAAATAAACCGTTCATAAAATCAACAATTACTCCGGAACATAATCCTTGAAATAATCGACATCGTCGCCCTCGTCAAGCCAAAGCTCGAACCAGCCGAGAAAATCCTGCCTTTCATCGCAGGGCTGTACCCCCACGTCCGCAAAATTCCACACCTCGCCCGCGTGTTTACCCGAAACAATAAGGTTGAAAGTCATGCCGTCGCCGAAATCGAGAATTTCAATTTCGCCGTTGTAGACTTTTTCATTTATTTCGCGCCAGACCTCGTCGTCGGGGCGCGGGTCGTCCTCCCACACCCACACGCCGTCCACCTCAAACGGCTTTGAATAGTCCCGCCGTTCTATCTTAGCAAGGCTTTTTAGCGCGCAGCCGCAAATCATCTCGCACCCGTCGCCCACGCTCTGCAAAAACGCTTTGTACGCGGCGGGCAGCGTTATATTGCATTCACTCTCAAACCGCGCGATCTCCTCCTCGGAGCGGCACGCGCCCGGTTTTACGCTCCTTTCGGCGAGTTTCTTCTTTATCCGCTCAATGACTTTCCCGTAATCCTTTTCTTCGTAAATCATAGTTATCCTCCTTACAGATAATCCTTGATTTTTATATACTCGCGGAGAATTTCTTCCTCGGAAACCGCTCTGTTCGCGGGGCTTGTCGACGGCAGGCAAATATCCTCCGGAAAATCGGGAAAATGCTTTTTATACAGCGCATGAGCCTTTTTCCCTGTCGTGAACACCGCCGTTATATTGCAAAAATCGAAGATAATTTTCAAATCGTTCGGAATTTCCCTTTTTATGGAGCTGTCCGACGCGCCCGCTATCTCGCAGCTTTCGAGAACGTCCCAGAGGGCGATTTTATACGACAAACAAAGCTCCCGACGAGCATTCACCGTATCGGGGATTTCCGTTTCCAAAACCGCGCAAAGCGTTTTCCAGAAACGGTTTTGCGGGTGCATATAATAAAAACCTTGCTCGCGGGACTTCGGCGAGGGAATTGTTCCCAAAATCAACACGCGCGAATTCTTATCGAAAACGGGCGGAAATTCGTGCGAAACGCGCCCATTTTGCCCTTTTTGTCCGTTTTCAGAACTCATAATCAACGCTCGCAGACTGCGTTCTTATGCCCTTGCAAAACTCCGAAACCGCAACGTGCAGCGGGTTTGTGCTGTAGGATTTCAGCGCGTCCAAGCTGTCAAATTCCGACACGAGAACAGCGTCAAAACTCCTGTCCGAGGGGTTTATGTTTATCCCGACTTCCATTGCGCGGATTTCGGGGATCTGCCCTTTGAGCGCTAACAACTTCTCTCTGAAAAGCAGCATATTCTCGCGCTCGCCCTCCTTGAATTTCCACATAACGATATGTTTTATCATACTTTCAAATCCTCCTGTTATCTTCCGTCAAAACGCTCAGTAATCTGCGGATCGTACAGCGGACAGCCGAATTTGCCCATAATATCAATTATCGCGTTCAGCGCGTCATACCCCGTGCTAAAGCTGCACTCGAAAATTGCTCCGCGCAACAGTATTTCCGCCGTAAACGAGCCTTTTTCGCCGCCGTCGAAACTGTTGTCGTCAAGCCGCTCCCACTCTTGAAAAAACTCCTCCAATCGGCTTAGAATTTTTTCTTTCGGAAGTTTTTCAAGTCCGTCGGGACTTTCTCCGCCGCAGAGTTTCTCGTAAACCTCTTGATTGTCGAGATAAACTCCGTCTTCATACTTCCAAAACGCCAAAGACCTTGCCATAATTACCTCCAAATAATTTTTTTCATTATACCACAACGGCGAATTTTTGTCAATAGAAAACGCCCTTCTCACGAAAGGCGTTTTTCCTTTTGTACGTCAGCCGACAACCTTATACTCTTTGTCCTCAACAGCTTTTTTCAGCACCGCGAAATCCGTTTCCTCCGAAAGTATAACCTTCGCCGTGCCGTCGGTGTGGGAAACTATCGCCTCTTTGACGGTCGGGACAGCCTCCAGAGCCTTTTTCACGGTCGCCTCGCAATGACCGCACATCATACCCTCGATTTTCATTGTAACTTCCATAGAAAATTCCTCCTTGATATTTACAGGCTTATCGCCCGAATTAACGTTTTTTCGGCGCAGTTTTCTGTCGTGCGCCGTGCTGTAGATTTTCGTGAAATTGAGCCTTAATGCGTTTGTTACAACGCAAAAGCTTGACAAACTCATCGCCGCCGCGCCGAACATCGGGTTCAGCCTCCACTCGAACAGCGGAATCCAAACACCCGCCGCAAGCGGTATCCCGATTATATTGTAAATAAACGCCCAGAACAGGTTTTCCTTGATATTAAGCAAAGTGCTGCGCGAAAGCCGAATTGCCGCGGGAACATCGGACAGCCTGCTTTTCACGAGGACAACATCCGCCGCGTCAAGCGCAATGTCCGAGCCCGCCCCGATAGCTATTCCTATATCCGCGCGGGTAAGAGCGGGAGCGTCGTTTATGCCGTCCCCCACCATTGCGGTTTTGCCGCGGACTTCAAGTTGCTTTATAACGTCCTCCTTGCCGCCCGGCAGCACTCCCGCTATAACCTCGTCCACTCCCGCAAGCCGTCCGACAGCGTCGGCGGTGCGCTTGTTGTCGCCCGTCAGCATTATCACGCGAATTCCCATATTTTTAAGCTCGGAAACCGCCCTTGCGCTGTCCTCTTTTATCGTGTCTGCAACCGCTATCATGCCGATCATCTCTTTCTCACGGCAGAAAAACAGCGGAGTTTTCCCCTCGTCGGAAAGCCTCTCGTAAACGCTCATTATTTCGGGCGGAATGTCGCAGTACGTCTCGCACAGGCGCAAGTTCCCCGCGACGTATTTTTTCCCGTCAAGGACCGCCGTAATTCCAGCGCCGCGCAATACCTCAAAGCTTTCAGGCTCGTCTGCGGAAAATCCCTTTTCTTTGCCGTAGGAAATTATCGCCGTCGCAAGCGGGTGTTCGCTGCGCGCCTCCAGAGAATACGCCGTTTTAAGCAGCTCCTCCTCCGAAACGCCGTTCGGAATAACGTCCGTAACCTCGGGTTCGCCCTTGGTGACGGTTCCCGTTTTATCGAGAACCACAATTTCGGTCTTACCTGTTTTTTCAAGGGATAACGCAGTCTTGAAAAGAATTCCGTTTTTCGCGCCGACGCCGTTTCCGACCATAATCGCCACGGGCGTGGCAAGCCCCAGCGCGCACGGGCAGGAAATTACCAGAACCGAAATCGCGCGTTCCACGGCATTCCCAACGCCCCCTCCGACAAGCAGCCATACGATAAGCGTCACCGCCGCAATTGCGATTACCGCCGGCACAAAAACTCCCGCGACCTTATCGGCGATATTCGCTATCGGAGCTTTTGTAGCCGCCGCGTCGCTTACCATTTTGATTATCTGCGACAGCGAGGTGTCAGAGCCTGTGCGCGTCGCTTTACAACGTACATACCCCGACATATTTATCGTCGCGGCGGAGACCTCGTCGCCCGCTATCTTATCAACGGGAATGCTCTCCCCTGTAAGCGCGGACTCGTCAACGGCAGTTTCGCCTTCTATAACAACTCCGTCCGCGGGGACGGATTCCCCAGCCCTTACAGCGAAAATATCACCGACTTTAACCTGCTCTACGGGAACAGTTACTTCCTCTCCGTCACGCACCAGCACGGCGGAGAGGAAGTAACTGTTCCCGTAGAGCAGGTTAAAG
>CANQNY010000002.1 GCA_947625335.1 uncultured Clostridia bacterium
CGCGTCCGAGCCCAGCATAACCGCACCCACAAAGTCCTGCTCGAGGTTCAAAGCCATACACTGAACACCGTTCTCGAATTCGAGAAGTTCGTTCAGCATGCACTTTTCAAGCCCGTGAATACGAACGATACCGTCGCCTACGGTAACGACCGTTCCCACGTCGCCAAGCTGAATCTTCGCGTTGTAATTCTTAATGCGGTCCTTGATAAGACCCGTTATTTCATCGGGGCGTAAATCCATTACATACATCCCTTTCTAAAACGTATTGCAAGAAAAACTCAGGACTTTTAAGCGATAACGCTGCCTAACTCGTTCCTGAGAGCGTCAAGTCTTGCCTTAACGCTGCCGTCATAGCGGCGCGAACCGTAATCTATGACTATACCGCCGATTATCGACTTATCGACCTTTTCGCGAATAGAAACGGTCTTTCCGATAATCTGCGACATTTTTTCGGCGATTTGCTTTTTAAGCGAGTCGGAAAGCGGCTCTGTCGCCGTAACGGTAATCTCCGCAAGCTTGAACTTATCGTTGTAAAGCTCAGCAAAACGCTTTACCGTGCCCTCAAAGCAACCCATTCTGCCCTTTTCCGCCAGCACGCACAACAGATTGCCCACAAGCTCGCTTACATTGCCCTTAGCCGCAATATCCCTGCAAAGCTGCACCTTTTCTTCCGCGGAAACCGTGGGCGTACCCATCAGTTTCACAAACTCCGGAGCAGCTCCGAAAATATCCGAAAGAGCGCGAAGTTCCGCAAGAGTGTCGGAAAGCCGGCTCTCGTCCTGCTCGCAGCACAGCTCAAAGAACGCCTCGCCGTATACTTTTTCAGCCTTGTCGTTCATAAGTAAATCCCTTTCTGATATGGAAGATTATTGCGCGTTTCCGACCTCTTTTAAGAAGTTGGATATTATCTCCTCGTTATCCTTAGCGGAGATCTCCTTTTCAACGACCTTGCCCGCCGCCATAACAACGATCTCCGAGATCTCGTCCTTTATCTCGTTTATAGCGCGCTGTTTATCGCGTTCTATGTTTTCCTCCGCCTTAGCGCGAAGTTCGTTTGCCTTGCGGTTTGCCTCGGTAACTATCTCTTCCTCGCGTTTCTGCGCACGAAGCGTCGCCTGCTTTACAATCTCGGCAGCCTCGTTTTTCGCGTCAGCCAAACGCTGCGTATATTCCTGTTCTGCCTTCTCTGCGGACTCTTTAGCCTTTCTGGCGTCCGAAATCTCCGCCGCCGCCATCTCGCGGCGTTTGTCAAGAATCTTGCACACCGGCTTGTACAGGAAAAATCTGAAAATGAGGAAGATGATAAGCGTGTTTATCAGCGTAAAAACAATAGTCGCGGGATTTATGGCAACAAGAGCGTCGTACCAGTCTCTGCTCTCAGCCGCCGCGCTTACGGTGCTGATAATATTCAGCATTAAGTTTTCCTCCTCCCTGAATACTCAAAACCCGTATTTATCAGAGAAGTTTTCCGATAAGGGGGTTAGCGTAAAGAAGGAGCAGCGCGATTACCAGCGCATAAAGACCCGTGGTCTCCGCCAGCGCGTCGCCTATGATCATCGTTCTCGTGATTGCGCCGGACGCCTCGGGCTGTCTGCCGATAGCCGCAACCGCCTGACCGCCGCAGTAGCCCTCGCCGATACCCGGACCCAGACCCGCGATCATCGCGGTACCCGCGCCCAGGGCAGACGCTCCGAGGAGTATGCCGTTCGCCAGAATTTTCATTGTCTCAGGTGTCATTTCCATAATAGATCCTCCAAAATTGAATTATTGAATTTGAGCTTTTGCTCGTCACCCTTTTAAAATAAAGGGATTTTAGCCGTAGATAGGTTTCCCGCGTCAGTCGCACTCCGCCGACGAAATGTAAGACATCGTAAGCATAATAAATATGTACGCCTGCATTACCGCCGAGAAAATGTCGAAGTACAGCGATGTTACCGCCGGAATTACCAGCGCGAAATTGCCAAGAGCAAAGTAGATAAGCCCGCCAATGACCATTCCCGCCGTCATATTGCCGAACAGACGCAGCGCCAGAGCCAAGGGGTTCGCAAATTCGCCGATTATATTAAACGGCAGCATAAACGGCAGCGGCTCTATAAAGCTCTTGAAATAGCCCTTGAACTTTCCCGTCTTTGCGCGGTTGTACTGAACCAGAAAGAACGTTATAATAGCAAGCGTGCCCGTCACGGAAACGTCCGCCGTCGGATTTCGCAGTCCAAGCAGTCCCATAAGGTTGCTTATCATAATGTAACACAACAGCGTCATTATGTACGGAACATATGCGTTGTACTTTGACCCCATCGTCCCGTGAACCGTATCCCGCACGAATTCCACAAGCATTTCGGCAGCCGCCTGGCGTTTCGTTTCGGGAACGACTTTCATATTGTGCGTCAATATGAGAATAACGGCAAGCAGGATAAGAATTACTATCCACTGAATAATAACGCTTTCCGTAAGCCAGAACTCCGTGCCGTTTATCTCGAAGAGTTTCACGACTTTCAGCGCGCCGTTTACCTCAAGTTCCTTTGCCTCTTTAACAGTTTCCGCAGCAGCGGAGGCAAGCATCAAAGCGGTCGACATTTCGCCTCAGTCCTCCTTTCTTGCAAATGCTCTTATCATGATGGCAATTCTTGGGAAAAACAAGGGAATTACCGACGCGATAAGGCTTATAAACGGCGCAAGCGCGCCGAGCGTCAACAATGCGAAAAGCCCCAGATACCTCACGCAATACATACCGCTCATATAGGTATTAGCGGATTTTTCGGGCTTTCTTAAAGCTTTCTGGGCGGTTTTGCCCAGAACAAGGAAATTAAGCGCGGAAATGACAATGCCGTAAAGCCCGCCCAAAGGTAACGAATAATCGAACCCCAGCGCGAAAAACAACACAATCATTACAGCCATATATATTCCGCCGATCGTCAGAAAATACGGCGCTAAAGAGCGCATTTCCTCGTATATCGGCTGTTTTCGTTTAGTCATATTGCCTACTTTCGGAGATTTTTATAATCGTCGTAGTAATCGTTGTCGCGGCGCGACGAGGTAAACGCGCGGGGAACTTTTTTGTCCTTATCCTGCTTTTCATAATAGCGGATAAGCGTCACAAGGTAATTCACCGCCCCGCTCAGCATAAACACAATCGCCAGCGCAACGCAAATTCCCATTACCCACTCCGGCAGCCCGAAATGCTTTACCAGCGCGCTCCCGCCCCACAAAAACAGCAGCAGCGGCGCAATGATTACGAACGCCAGCTGACTTACCTTCGCGTAGACCGCAAACGGGTTTTCATTCTTTTTCATACGGCGAATTCACCCGAATTACTTCAAAATCTCTGTCAGACGCCAACCGCCCTCAAGCTTTGTCATATGCGTCGTAATTACCGACTCGGGGTGAGCCGCCGCCTCTTCGGGTTTTATCCCGTCGATATAGACCGTCAGCTCGCACTCCGTCTCGCTTGTCGGAACAACTTCCAGAAAACAGGACGACCAGTCCTTCGTGTAGCTTTCATCGGGCTTGAAATTCGCGTCTATTCCGAGGAACGTCTCCCCGAAAACATCGCGGTTTTTATAGACCTCCATACTCTCGGAAGAACCGCTTTGGGTCTTTACTTCCATTTTATGGAGAACAGTATCCGCAATTTCCTCCGTATACACCGATTTCACGAGTTCTTCAATCTGTGAAAGCGAGGTATACTCCTCGGAATCAACAGTATAAATGCCGTCCTCCGGCTCGTTCCCGTAGGGCTCTTCCTTGCGCGGCAGACCCTCGGTGATATAGAGCTTTATTATTTTGTAATTCTCACCCACCAGATCGTGCGCGCTGTACAAGCACTCATCAAACAGCTCCTGCGACGCGTGAAACCCCGTATCGGAGGAGAACTCTTCCTTATCCCTGCCGCTCATCATAACCAGCAGAATTACTATCGCCGCAATCGCCGCCAACGCCACCGCAATAGTTGCAATAAGCGCGGCATTGCTGCTATTTTTCCTACTTTTGCTCATCAAAAAACGCCTTTCAAGACTGTACTAAAATTAAACCGTTAGGAATTCGGCGTACCCGAGGGCGCGCCCGTCTTTCCTTCCTTGCTGTCGAGGGAAATAGCGTCGGGGAACACGTTTCTGCTGTCCTCTTTGGACAAAAACGTGGTATTCACATACCCTTGGATAATCGCGCCGTCCGTCACGGCGATCGTCGAGGCGTTTATATCCCCGAACACGATAGCGTCGCGCTTAAGCTCCGCTTTTCCGACAATATCCAGCTTTCCGCGTATTCTGCCGTTAATATCGGCATACTGCGACGACAAATCCCCGATAAGTATAGTGTCGCGATCCATTTTCATTCTGCCCTTAAGCGACACATTCCCCTGCATTGCGGCGGAATTCATTCCCGCATTGTTGCAGGTAATATCCCCAATTATCTTGCCGCTCATATCTATATTGCGGGTGGTTTCAACATTACCCTTGATATTTCCGTCAATCTGCATATTCGCAAGCGAACGGACATTTCCGTCAATAGCGGTATTCTTCGAGATAATCGTAATCTCCTCGGTCTCGTTTGACGCCTGAGGAGCTTGCGGAACATAGCCGCCCTGACCGTAGCCGCCGTTTCCTCCCTGACCGCCCTGACCACCTTGAACGCCCTGCATGCCTTGATAACCCGGAACGCCGTTTCCTGCCGGAACTCCTTGACCATAGCCGCCCATGCCGCCCGAAACGCCAACGCCGCCTGCGCCGATAGTGGGAGTTGTTCCTGCGCCCATAGTATTTTGCCCGAGATTTTGCTGATTATTTTGAACATTCTGCCCAAACTGCGCCTGCGTCGCCTGCTGTGCATTGCGGACATTCTGGTTTATCCCGCCCATGCTCTCCGGAGCGGGAGGCGGCGGGGCTTGAACCTGCTGCTGGGGCTGCGGCTGAACATTCTGCTGTGCGGGCGCGGTCTGATTGGGATAATACGGAGTCTCCAGCGGAACGCCGCTGCTGTTCACCTCAACGCCCGCATTTTGAACGGGGGGCTTTGCCTGCTGTTCGTCCTGCTGCCGCAGATATTTATCAAGCTCGCTCGGCTGGGCGGGTTTCTGCGCCGCATTGCCGTCGTTCTGACCGTCTTTTTTCCAAAGCTCCTTAACCGCCTGTGAAAAATTATCCTTAATTCCCATAGCACATTCCTTTCATATTTTACGAGAACGGCCCGATAAACTGCACGGGCATAGTATCATCGTTTATCCTGTCAAATTTATATCCCTCGTTTACAAGCACCTTTATAACGTCCTCCAGCACCAACACGGCGTTATACGAGGTATCATGCATAAGCACGACGGAACGGTACTGATTTTTTATATCGCTCGGAATGGAATTATACATCTGAGTCCAAGTAGCTCCCCCGACATCGCCGCTTTCGACATTCCAGTCGTAGTATCTGAACCCGCGCCGCGTCATCTCCTCGATTATAGCGTCGCGCGTCTTTTCATCAAAATCGTTCTTGCTGCCGCCCGGAAAGCGGAAAATCTGCGTGGAAATCCCCGTAGCGTCGCGGATAATATCCCACGCCTCATAAAAATCGTCCAAAAACGCCTCCACCGACGAATAAATCTTTTCATATTCGTGGCTCGCGCTGTGAACGCCTATCGCGTGTCCCTCCGCCGCTATAGCGCGAAGTTCCGCATAACAAGCCTCCGTCCTTGTCGGAACAACGAAAAAAGTCGCTTTTATATTGTACTTTCGCAGAATATACAAAATGCTTTGAGTATTCTGCGAAGGGCCGTCGTCGAACGTCAGATAAACCGTTCCCTGCTCACGAACGTAATCCGCGGGAACATTTACCGTCATATCCGTGTGTATCTGCGAATACGCGCTGTTTTCCACGGGAGTTGTGTTGCCCTCGGGTGAACTTTGAGTACTCTGAGAACTCTGTGTGCTTTGAGAACTCCCGGTGCTTTGCGAACTTGTACTTTGTGTGCTTTGGGAACTTCCGCTTGAAACGGAGCTGCCGCCCTTGATAAGCGCGGCAATATCCGAATCGGACAGCCCGCACTCTTTCAAAAGCTTGTAAATCCCGTCGGAATTGCCGCCGTTGCGCTTAAGCACCGCCAACAGCAGATCCTTGTCGGAAATGCCGTTCGCGCTCATAATAGCGTAGAAACTCTCCCCGCTTACGGTGTGTTTGGACGCGGCAGCGGAAATAATATTCGCGTCAGAAATTCCCGCCTCCGACATAATTTTATAAAGGGACTCGGCGTCCAGCGCCTTGTCCTTATTCATTAGAGCGACAAGCTGTTCATACGGGATATTGCTTTTGCTGAATATCTCGAAAAAATCCTCGGCTGTACCCGCGCGCTGTTCTATCAGAACATCGGAAATTGTCGCAAGACGCTCGTTCTCGGCGCGTGTTTTTTCCAGTTCGCTGTTATTTTTGAAGAACAACACGCCCAAAACTATCGCTGCGGCAAGCGGAACGAAAAACAACACAGCAAGCACGGTTTTAATTAGCGCCTTAAAGAATTCAACGCTGCCAAAACGCATTTGACGACCTCATTTTTGCATGGAATTTTAATTTATTTATTTAAAGAAACACTTCCCCTACTTATAATACAATAAAAAATGCGATTTGTCAAGGGCTGCACACGCCAAAACCGAGCCAAACCCAAAAAATCCGAGGGCAAAATACAATTTTTGACGTGAATTTTTGTATACTTTGCACAAAAAAGCAAACGGCGCGGAACAACCGTGCCGTTTTGCCGTTACCAAATATCGGAAATCACTTTTTCTCTCCTCCAAGCTCGTAGGCGCGTTTTGTGCATGCCTCGCACGCGCTTATGGCGGTGTCGAGAAGTTTCCCCTCGTACAGCTTTTCAAGCCCTGCAAGCGTAGTCCCGCCGGGCGAAGATACCTGCTTTATCAGCTCGTCCACCGTCATACCGCTTTCGGTAAGCATTTTCGCCGAGCCGATAAGCGACTGCGCGAACAGCCGCAGCGCCGCGTCCTTGTCAATTCCGACTTTCTCTGCGTACTGAACAAAGCCTTTCGCGTACAGATAAATAAACGCGGGAGAACTGCCGTTTATCGCGATTACTTCTTTCATCTTGTTTTCGGGAACAATCTCGGTTATGCCGCAGGAGCTTATAACCTTTCTTGCGAACGCAAATTCCGCGTCGGAAACGCCCTCGCACTGCGCCAGAGCCGACGCTCCCGCGCCCAGCATCATCGGCGTATTCGGCATAACGGGAACAACCTTCGCTTTCGGGAAGGTTCTCTCGCGGATATACTCCGCCGAAATTCCCGCGCAAATGGAAATTATGACCAATTCCTCGTTGTCCGCCTCTTTTATCTTAGCAAGAACATCGTCAAGCTGCTGCGGCTTTACGGCGATAAGCACATAACTGCACCTTTTCGCAATATCCAGCACGCTTGCCGCGGCGGTCGCGCCAAACAGCCGCAAATCGGCGAGCTTTGCAGGGTCGGCGTCATACGCGAACACCGCCGTATTCCCGAGTTTCCCGTTAATTCCCTTGATAATCGCGCTGCCCATATTTCCAACGCCGATAAAACCGAGTTTTGTCATAATATTCCCTTTCTAAACCGTGTATTTTTTCTCTCTGAAAATAGCCTTATACGCCGCCCAGATCGGGAACAGCGTCAAAAACAGTATCAATATATGAACGGGCGTTTCTATAAGATTTTTAACGACGCGCGTGCTTATTCTCGACAAAAATCCCGCCCAGAACACTCCGCCGTCGAACACGCCCGACTCCGCTTGCTTTTGTATTGTAATAAACAACGGCGTCATAACAAGATTGCACACAACAGCTACGGATATTTTCGCGAGAATAATTCTCAAAGCTGCCGTCCTGTTTGAAAAAATCGAGCCGAAAAAGCTCTTCGCGCTTGAAAAATCGGGTTTCACGGGCGAAAATCCGTACAAAAACAGCCCGTACAGCACGCCGCCCGCAACTTCCACCAGCGTAAACAGCGGAGAAAAGCTGCCCGTGGGTTTCAGCAAAAATCCCAGCACGTCCGTCACCACGCAGGACAGCGCGCACACCGTTGGACCGTACAGCATACCGATAGCCGCAATTGCGACGAACGCAAAACTTATCTTAAGATCCTCCGTAATCTGAACATTAAGGAAAAATTTCAGCACCAGATCCAGCGCGATAAGTATCGCCGTCACGGCTATACAGCGCAGGCTTTTAAGCTCCCGCGCCGATTTTTTGAATTTGTCGAAAAAAGCCATTGTCTTATCCTCCTTTTCGTTATACACAAAGGAATAAATAAGCGCAACGGCCCTTATTCGGTTATGTACAGCGAGATGCGGAAACTCCACCGCAAGCGTACTGCTTTTCGTCCGTCCGACAACTCTCCGTTCGGGCGGCACTTAACGCGGAATTCCCTACTCTGTTCGTTTAGATGTAAGAGGTAAGAAGTAAGATGTAAGATAACAGAGAGCATTCGTGATCTCCTAGGGTTTTATGGTTCTTACCTCTTTCTTACCTCTTATCTCTTATTTCTTACCTCTAAAGCCCGAAAAGCAATGCGGCTAAGGCTGAAATTATACCCAAAGCCAACATTACCCCCACAAGCGTACTTATAAAATGCAAATCCTTTGAAATCCTCATAAGAACGTACATCTGCTCCTTTTCGGGAGGTATGATTTCTTTTACGTGAAAGAAAATTTTATCGTCCTGCGCGGACTTAGCTACCCCTTCCGGGAGCTGCTCTCCGTTTTTAAGCATTTCGGCAAACCGCCTGTTTTCCTCTTCCGTGCAAGGCTCGGTTTCTATAATATCCGTAAGCTCGCGGAGTCTGTCATAAGATGGTCCTGTCATGTCATTTTCCTTTCACATTAAAACATATGATGTCCTTAGAAATTGATTTCGTTGCAGATTTTATAGCGGCGTTCATTAAACGGTTTCTTCATGGAAAGTGCCTCTTGAATATCAACATCGTACACCTTGCCGTCCTTGTAGCCTACAACGCGGTTTCCGATGCCCTTTTCAAGAAGTTCAACCGCATAATAGCCCATCTCGGACGCCATTACCCTGTCGCGGACCGTCGGCGAGCCGCCGCGCTGAACATGCCCGAACACAGTAGCCCTCGACTCAATGCCGGTAGCCTCCTGTATTTCCTTAGCGATCTTATCAACGCCGCCAACGCCCTCGGCAACCACTATTATAAACTGCTTTTTGCCCATAGCGCGGACTTCCTTAATACGGGAGATAATCGCGTCCATGTCATGCGGCATTTCGGGCACGATAACCGCGGTCGCTCCGCAGGCAAGTCCCGTCGACAGCGCGATATGACCCGCGTGTCTGCCCATAACCTCGACAACCGCGCATCTCTCGTGAGACTGGCTTGTATCGCGGATTTTGTCTATCATCTCGACAACCGTATTCATCGCGGTGTCGTAGCCTACCGTATACTCGGAGCATTGAATATCGTTATCGATAGTGCCGGGAATGCCGATACACGGAACGCCCGCCCTCGACAAATCAGCCGCGCCCCTGAATGTGCCGTCGCCGCCTATCGTGACAATACCGCACATATTTTCGCGCTCGCAAATCTCCTTTGCGCGCATGATGTTCTCCCACTCCTTGAACTCGGGACATCTTGCGGTGTAAATCATCGTGCCGCCGCGCTGGATAATATCGGAAACAGAACCCCTCGTAAGCGTTCTGAACTCGCTGTTGAGAAGTCCGTTGTACCCGCGCAGAATTCCGACAACCTCAAATCCCTTGTAAATAGCGGTTCTGGTCACGGCTCTTACCGCCGCGTTCATTCCGGGAGCGTCGCCTCCGCTTGTCAATACGCCGATTTTCTTTTTTTCCATAATAGTCGCCTCCAAAAAGATTATGTTTGGCAAAATGGGGAGCCCAAAAGCGCGGATTTTACTCAAACGCGCATTTTTCGTCCTTGCCCGCCCCTTATCTCTAATAACTATTTTACTACAAAAGCACTTATTTCGTCAAGCGATTTTTTAAAACTTACACGATTACACAAAAAATAATAGTGCTTTTGAACAAATTTCCGCAAAAATCCCCGAAAAATATGTGCAAATTTGTCCGTAAAAAACAAAACAGGCTCAAGAAACCCCTTGAGCCTGTATGTCTTCATATCCGTACAACAAAATCAGTCAGCCTCTTTAACAACGACTGCCTTATCCTTGTAATAACCGCAATTTCCGCAAACTCTGTGCGCGAGTTTAAGCTCGCCGCAGTTTTTGCAGCGCGAGAAAGCGGGCGCGGAGATCTTCCACACCGCGGAACGTCTCTTATCACGTCTTGCACGGGATACTTTTCTCTTAGGAACTGCCATTATTGAAACCCCCTTTTAGAAGTAAGATATTTAGAAGTAAGAAGTAAGATCATTTAAGACGCAAACCGCCGACCTCTACACTTCTTAACGGAAAAATCCTAGAAATTATTATACCACACCGCTCTGCCTTTGTCAAGGGGGTTTTTGAAAAAATTTCAAATTATCACATCAAGCGAATTTCTTGACGCTTTCGGGAAGCTCGCTGTTATCCTCGGAAACCGTGAGAGTAACCGTGGTGGTGGGAGTAATACGCACCAGCTTGTCGAACATCTCGCCGAGCTTATCGTAATCCCTGCCCGTAATCTTAAGCGTAGCGTCCACGAAAATATCTGTGCAGTCGTGGTCGGACGAGAGAATTCCCGCAATAAAGCCGTAAAACGCGTCCATCCCCTCGACAGCATAGTCCTCAATGTTTATCAGACGCACTTTATAGGTAATATCGGTGTTAAGCGAAGAACCTTTCTGGATAGCGACAACATTGCCCTTTGACTGCTTTTCAGCCTCGTGGATAGCGTCGATAAGGATCTTTGTCTTGCCCGAACCTCTTTTGCCCGTAATAATCTTAACCATAAAAAATTTCCTCCGTCTTAATTTATTTTACAGCCCGAGTTTCTTTTCAAGAGCCGCTTTCTGTTCCTCATAGCCGGGTTTTCCGAGCAGAGCGAACATATTCTTCTTATAGCTTTCAACGCCGGGCTGATCGAACGGATTTACGCCCAGCATATAACCCGAAATCGCGCAGGCTTTCTCGAAGAAGTAGATCATATACCCCAGCTCGTATTCGTTAAGCTCGTCAGCCTCGACAACGATGTTCGGAACGCCGCCCTCGGTGTGCGCCAGAACCGTTCCCTCAAACGCCTTGCGGTTGACTACGGACATATTCTGATTAGACAGGAAATTCAGTCCGTCGATGTTGTTCGGGTCGTCCTTTACAAAGAGGTCTTTCTGCGGCTTTGCAAACTGAACCACCGTCTCAAACATAATCCTCGACCCATCCTGAACAAACTGCCCGAGCGAGTGAAGATCCGTCGAGAAAACCGCGCTTGACGGGTAAATGCCCTTGTTGTCCTTGCCCTCACTCTCGCCGTAGAGCTGTTTCCACCACTCAGCCATCATCTGGAACGCAGGCTCGTAGCTTATCAGCATCTCAACGCTCTTGCCCTTTTTATAAAGAAGCTGTCTGTAAGCGGCGTATTTATAGCAGTCGTTCTTTTCAAGGTCGCACACGCTGTATTCCCCGCGCGCGTCCGCCGCGCCTTTCATAAGCGCGTCGATATCGCACCCCGCGCAGGCAATCGGCAGCAATCCCACCGCCGTAAGAACGGAAAATCTTCCGCCTACGTCGTCGGGGATAACAAACGTCTCATACCCCATTTTGTCGGAAAGCTCTTTAAGCGTTCCGCGCGCCTTGTCGGTCGTCGCGTAAATTCTGCCCTTTGCGCCCTCCTCGCCGTATTTTTCAACCAGCATATCGCGGAAAATTCTGAACGCCAGAGCGGGCTCGGTAGTCGTTCCCGACTTCGAGATGATATTCACCGAGAAATCGCGCCCCTCAACCAGCGAAATAATCTCGCTTAAATAAGTCGGACTTAAGCTGCACCCGACGAAATAGATGTCGGGAGTGTCCTTTTTAAGCTGATTATACAGCGGCGAACGCAAAGCCTCAATCGCCGCCCTCGCGCCGAGATACGAGCCGCCGATGCCGATAACGATAAGCACGTCGCTGTCGCTCTTTATCTTAGCGGCTGCCTTTTTTATGCGCTCAAACTCCGCCTTGTCGTAATTTACGGGAAGATCGACCCAGCCCAGAAAATCGTTTCCGGGACCCTGTCTGCTTTCCAGCGTGTCGTGAGCGGCTTTTACCGCGGGAGCGATATTCGCAAGCTCGTGATCTCTCACAAAGCTTTTGAGATATCTGTCGCAAAGTTTAATGCCCATAGAATTATCCTCCTTGAAAGTATTCGGATCACCATAATCTTATTATATATCAATTTCTTCCTTTTTGCAAGAAGTTTTGAAACAACCTGACGTTTTTGGAGAATTATTACTATTTCAACCGAACATTTTTATGCAACTTGTACAAAACTCTAATGCGCGGGAACAGCCGTGATATTTCCGTCCCCCGAAAAAACAACGGCGGTATCTTCGGGTGGGGAGCCCGTTTCGGGGAGAACCGTTTCGGCGAACTCCCGAAACGCCAGCCACTCGCGCATACGGTCGAGGGTTTCGGGCGTAGAGGCGGTTCTGCTGTCGTTTTTATGGGTAATTTTTACAGTTCCGCCGTGAATTACAAGCCTGCTTGCCAGCGCGAACGCCTTATCGCAGCAAACGGGCAGAGCGTTTTCCGAAATGTAGAGATTTGTCGACGCGCTGCCGTTGCTTTCGTCCATTCGCACCATAAGTTTCCCTTTTTTCGCGGAGAGCTTGTAATTCACGCGGCGCGGAGAGTCCCCCGGAACGTATTCGCGGTGTTCGTACCCCGGCATACCGCCCTGCCGTACCGAAACGCCCTCCTCGGTTTCTTCCTCCTCCGAGGGGAGCATATTCGGCGGGACTTCCGGTCCGTCGTATTCGATAATTTTCGGCAGAACAGCCATCTGCGCGGTCTGATCGGTCAAAACCGACAGCCGCAGATCCCCCATAAAATCGCTTACGTAAACGCGGTTCATTTTAACGACGTTAAGCCCGCTGTGCGACGCGCGAAACTGCCCCGTCACCGTCACGCTTTTGCGAAACAACAGCGAAGTTCTCAGGTGAATGGGATTTTGCGCCTCTATGCAGATTTCAACAAAAGGAATAAAGCAAAATCCGTTCTTTTTAAGCGTGACTTCAAACTCGACATTTTTCCCGTTTTCGACAATTCCCGAAAGGCTGTGGAGGGTTGCGGAAAAACGCCTTTTCGACAGCAAAAGCACGGCTATTGACAGAACGTTCGCGCCGACCAGAACGTACAACAGCACGCTGCCTATTTCGCCGTTTATAAACAGCATAAAAATCAACGCGAAAATTGCCGCCTGTATATAACCCGAAATATGCGTCATTTATCCATACTCCTCTTCATACGTCGGATAGCCTTGTACTCGCGGTACAACGCCCATTCGTCGGTGTCGGGGCTGCCGCCGCCGTAAAACAGCTCGTTTGCGGCAGAGGTTATCTCCTCCGCCTCGCGCTCCAGCCGCAAGGACCTCGCCACAATATCCCGAACTTCCTCGGCGGTCGCGCTTTCAGGAGGAATATCGGGTATTTTGCAGACGAGTTTTCTGGTTCTGAGATACACGGCTTTTATGCGGCTGTTTTTGCCCATAAACCTAAATCTCACCGCAAAAACAAGCTCCGACAGCTGTCTGCGGAAAATAATGCAGGGTACTGCGATAACCGCTGCCGCCAAAAACACGAAGAAAAGCGCGGTTTGCAGGCGGTCGGCGGCGTCCTCGGTACGCGCGTATTTTGTGCCGTCAATTTCTATCCAGCCGCAGCCCTCTATATAAGCGGTCGCGTAGGCGTGCGCTTCGGCGGGAGTTACGACGTATCTGCCGTTTATATCGCGGGAATCCTCTTTTAACACAAACCCCTCGGTATACCTCGCGGGAATTCCCGCCGCCCGCAAAAGCAGCGTAGACGCCGTCGAGAAGTCGGTACATATCCCGCGGCGGCTGTCAAACAGGAAATATTCCGCGGTGGACTCCGCAGGGACGAAATCCAGATCGTACACAAAATCCGCCGTCCCGAACCAGCTTTCAATTGCGCGCGCCTTGTCGTAATCGTTTGTAAGACCCGCCGTAATTTCCTGCGCCAGAGCCTTTACGCTGTCGGGAACGCCGCTGTCGCCGCCCGTATCGGCATAATACCGCCGCGCGGCGTCGTTTTCTTCGACAATGGCAGAATACATTTCATAGCTTATCGCGCCTTCTTCGTAAGCCTTGTCGAGAATTTCTTCAAGCTCTCCGCTTTCAGCAAGCTGCGCCAACCCCTCGCAGGGGCTTTCCGCATAATACCGCAGAACGTAGGACGCGTTTTTTTCCATATCTTCGCTGACAAACATCTCGTCTTTCGGCGTGCGGTAAATTTTCCCGTCAAAGCCGCTAATGCTCGCGCCGAACGTGTTATTCGGGTGCATTACAACCGAGGTTTCGTTGCCCTCGGTAATGCGGATTGTCATCTGCGTGGTTCTGAACTCCCCGCTTTCGAGAGCCTCTATCTTGTCGCGGTATTCCGAAAGCTTTCCCTCGGAAACAGCGGTTTTAAGCTGTCTTACAAGAAACTGCGAACTTAACATTCGCCGCTTGCTTTCCCAAGCCCCCGTCCCCGTGGAATAATCCTCAAGATACGTCCAGCCGTCCTCGCCGTTATACACGTCGTAAGACCACCTTGAAACGTTTTGCGGATAGTCCGTCAGCGCGTAAAACAGCGTATCGTTCGACGGCGTGTTGTTTCCGCGGTTTGGAACGGAATTTTCCGCAAAATTGGTCAAAGCCTGCCTGCCGTAATACGACGTTCTCCCTCTGAAAATGGTGTCTGTATAACCCGAATACGGGGTATTGCTCATCTTTGGGAGAATTATAAGCAGCACCGCCGCCAAAACGCCAAGCGCGGCAAACATTGACAGCCGCTCACGGCGGGCGTTTTTATCGTCGAAATATGTAACCTCGCCGGGGTATTCAGCCCTTGACAGCCCGAAAGCCGCCGTAAGATACCCCGCCGCAAGGAAAATGATTATCCCTGCGGGCAGCCCGCCCAGCGTTCTCGCGCCGAGAATAAGCGGAATATACGCCGTAAGCAGCAAAAATCCCGGACGCGGAAGGTTTACCGAGAAATAATAGCCCGTAAACCCGATTATCATCGAAAACAGCAATATCGCCGCCCCCGCGTAGTACACGTTAAAGAAATTCGACGTTGTAAAGATGAATTCCAAAAACGACGGCGAATAATACGGATTTCCGATAATGCTGCAAACGGCGTTCACCAGCAAAAACAGCAGCACAAACGCCAGCAGCGAAAAAAACTTATGTTTCCGCAGCTTATAAAACAGCATAAATATCCCGAACGACACCGCCGTCATTATGACGCTGCACACAAAAACGTGACTTCTGCACAAAACGTACATAAGCGCGGTGCTTTGCGCGCACAAATACACAAATGACGTAAGTATCTCCGCTTTGTTGAATGACGGTTTGATTTTTCTCTTCATTATAAAACGCTTTCGGTACACATTAAAAATACGAATAAAGCCTGCACATCATCATGCCGTTGTAGAGCTTGCGGTTTTTCACACATTTCTGCCCGAAAATACTCTCAAACTCCTTGTCGGGAGTGATAACGAAAAGAGAGCTATCCCTGAGCGGCAAAAGCCTCTCGCCCATTGCGCGGTAAAGCTCCCTTGCCTCGGAAATTTCCAGCATACGCTCGCCGTAGGGCGGGTTTGTGATGAATTTGCACTTATCCTGCGGCTTTTCAAAATCGCGTATATCGCGCTTTTCGGCGCGGATATATTTCTCCACTCCCGCGCGTTTGGCGTTTTCGAGGGTCAGTTTTACACATTCCCCGTCTATATCGTAACCCCGCGCGGCAAATTCCCCGTCCGTAACGATTTTCGAGCGCGCCTCCTCGCGGGCGGCTTTCCATGCGCTTTCGGGGAGGAATTTCATATGTTCCCCGGCAAAATGCCTTGAAAGCCCGGGAGCAATGTTTAAAGCCTTGAAAACGGACTCTATAAGGATAGTTCCCGAACCGCAAAACGGATCGACAACCGAGTCTCCCGCCCGCACTCTCGCAATATCGACAATTCCCGCCGCAAGCGTCTCGCGAATGGGCGCGGCGTTGCTTTCGGGGCGATAACCGCGCTTGTGAAGTCCGTTTCCCGAAGTGTCAAGCATAAGGGTCAACTCGTTTTTCATAATCGAGAACCTTATCTTGCAAATTTTCCCGTCCTCGGGCAGAACGTTTACGCCGTATGCTTTCCCGAGATTTACCGCCATGGCTTTTTTAATCATCTTCTGGCAGGCGGGAACGCTTGAAAGCTTGGAATTCAGCGTATGACCGCTGTTCGGGAACGCGTCGTTTTTCCCGATAAACTCCGACAGCGGGAGTTTCAGAATACTGTCAAAAAGCTCATCGAAACTCTCCGCGCGAAATCTTCCCAACACAACGCAAACTCTCTCCGCAACCGACAGCGAAATATTCGCCGCAGCGCAGACCCTCGCGTCCCCCGAAAAGAACACCCGCCCGTCGTTTACTTCAACGTTTTCGCCGCCTATGCGTTTTATCTCGAAGGACAGCGTTTTTTCCAGCCCGAAATGGCACGGAGCGACAAAATTATACTTCATCTTACCTCTTGCCCAAAGCCCTCGCGCCGATGTCTTTTCTGTAGTGAGCCTTTTCAAAGGAAATTTTTTCCACGGCGTTATATGCGGAATTTAAAGCCTTTTCGAGAGTTTCCCCGGTGCAGGTAACGCCCAGCACGCGCCCGCCCGACGTGAGATATTTCCCGTTTTCGAGCTTTGTTCCCGCGTGATAAACGAAAGCGTCGGGGCATTGACCGTTATCGTCAAGACCCGAAATTTCTTTCCCTGTTTCGTACTTTTCGGGATAGCCTCCCGACGCCATTACAACGCACGCGCAGGAACTTTTACTCCACTTGATGTCGAGAGCGTCAAGCCGCTCGTCCCAAATTGCCTCCATAACATCCACAAGGTCGGTTTCAAGCAGCGGCAAAACAACCTGCGTTTCGGGGTCGCCGAAACGGCAGTTGTACTCGACGACTTTCGCGCCGTTTTTCGTCAGCATAAGCCCGAAGTACAAGCACCCCTTAAACGGTCTGCCCTCCGCGTTCATAGCGGCAACGGTGGGCTTGAATATCTTCTCCATACACTCCGCGGCGATTTCGGGCGTATACAGCGGGTTCGGCGCGACAGTTCCCATGCCGCCCGTATTTAAACCCTCGTCGCCGTCGTTTGCGCGCTTGTGATCCATAGAGGATACCATAGGCTTTATGGTCTTGCCGTCCGTAAACGCCAGAACCGTTACCTCATTTCCCTCCATAAATTCCTCGATAACGATTTCCGAACCGCTCTTGCCGAATTTTCCGTCCACCAGCATAGAATGAACGGCAGCTTTCGCCTCGTCAAAATCTTTCGCGATAATAACGCCCTTTCCGAGAGCCAAACCGTCCGCTTTGATTACCGCGGGATATGAATTCTGCTTTTTTATGTATTCGACAGCTTTTTCCTCGTCGGTAAACGTCTCGTAAGCCGCCGTGGGAATGTTGTATTTTTTCATAAGGGACTTTGAAAACGCCTTGCTGCCCTCGAGAATTGCAGCGTTTGCGCGCGGTCCGAACGTTTTAAAGCCCTCGGCGTTCAGTTTGTCAACCATTCCCATAACAAGCGGGTCGTCGGGAGCCACAAAGACATAATCGGGGCGAAGCCTTTTCGCAAGCTCGACAATGCCGTCAATATCCGTAGCCTTTACGGGAAAACACTCCGCAAGCGCGGAAATGCCGCCGTTTCCCGGCGCGCAGTACAGTTTTTCGACCTTGGGGGATTTTTTCAGAGCCGCCGCTATCGCGTGTTCGCGTCCGCCGCCGCCCACTATCAGAATGTTCATAATCTTTCTCCTTGTGTAAATTCGCTTAATAAGGCATTTTGCCATACACATTTATTATACACTATTCGCAGACAGATTTCAAGAGATTTTCACCGTGCGAAAGCTTGCTCGGCAAATTTCACAAATTCAACACAAAAAATTTGTGCAAAAGACCGCCCTTGTTTTTCGGGAAGATTATGGTATAATTATAGGGAGAACGCGTAAATTTACGGTAAAAACTGTTTTAAAGGAGTAATTATATGAACTACGGCTATTTTGACGAGCAAAACAGGGAGTACGTCATAACCCGCCCCGACACTCCCGCGCCTTGGGCGAATTATCTCGGCTCGCCCGAATACGGCGCGATTATTTCCAACAACGCCGCGGGGTACAGCTTTGAAAAAAGCGGCGCGAAGGGGAGAATTCTCCGCTATCGCTTTAATTCTCTGTCAAACGACCTTCCGGGACGCTATATCTACATCAAAGACCGCGAGGACGGCGATTTCTGGAGCGCGTCGTGGTCTCCCGTGTGCAAGCCGCTTTCGGAGTATAAAAGCGAATGCCGCCACGGCACGGCTTACACGGTGATTTCCTCGGAATACAAGGGAATTTGCGCCGAAACGACATATTATGTTCCGCTTGACAAGACCTACGAGGTCTGGGCGGCAAAAATTACCAACAAAAGCGACCGCGCGAGAAAAATCTCCGTCACGGGCGCGTGCGAATTCGTAAACGAGAATTATTACGAGCAGGATCAGATAAACCTGCAATATACGCTGTTTATCACGCATACCTACTTCAAGGACAAATTCATTCTCCAGCGGCAAAACGAGCTTCAGGGCGGAATTTCCCGTTTTTTCGGTCTGGCGAAAGCAAACGTTTCGGCATACTGCGGCGACCGCGACGCGTTTCTCGGAAATTACAGGAACTACGGAAATCCCGTCGGCGTTGAAGAGGGGCTTTCGGGGGAGCTTAATTACTGCGGGAACTCCGTCGGCGCACTTCAAAGCGATGTTGAGCTTGCCCCGAACGAAACAAGGGAGTTTGTTTTTATTGTCGGGCAAAAGGACGAAACAAAGGCTGCCGAAATTATCGAACGGTACGAAAACTCCGACGCGGTCCGCGAGGAAATATCCGAGCTGAAAGAATTTTGGCATAAAAAGCTTGACAATTTCACCGTTCACACGCCCGATTCCGATTTCAACAACATGGTAAACACTTGGAACGCCTACAACTGCTTTATCACGTTTATCTGGTCGAGGGCGGCGTCGTTCAGCTACTGCGGACTGCGAAACGGTTTCGGTTACCGCGATACCGTTCAGGATATTCAGGGAATTATTCATCTGGCTCCCGAAATGGCGAAAAAGCAGATAGAATTTATGCTGTCGGCGCAGGTGACAAACGGCGCAGGACTGCCGCTGGTAAAATACACCCACAATCCCGGTCACGAAAACACCCCCGACGACCCCGAATACGTCAAGGAAACGGGGCACCCGTCCTACCGCGCGGACGACGCTTTGTGGCTGTTTCCGACTATCGCGAAATATATCGGCGAGAGCGGCGATACGGCGTTTCTTGACGAGGAAATTTACTTTGCCGACAACGGCGAAAAGGGCACGGTGTACGAGCATTTAAAACGCGCGGTAATGTTCTCCATGAACAACTTAGGCGTTCACGGAATGCCCGCGGGACTTCACGCCGACTGGAACGACTGCCTGCGGCTCGGAAAACACGGAGAAAGCACGTTTGTGGCGTTCCAACTGGTATACGCCGTCAAAATTCTCCGCGAATACGCCGAACTTAAAGCCGATACCGGTTATATAAAATACCTTGACGAAATACGCGAAAAGCTGTGTACAGCACTTCGCGACTGCTGGAACGTCGACCGCTTTATACGCGGGTACAAGGAGGACGGCACGGTTATCGGAAAGCGTTCGGACGCAGAGGCGTCGATGTGGCTTAATCCCCAGAGCTGGGCGGTAATTTCGGGATTTGCGGACGAGGAGCAGGGAAAAACCGCCCTCGACAGCGTTTTCTCGGAACTCAACACCCCTTACGGCGCAATGGTCATGTACCCGCCGTATGAAAATCACGCGTTTGAGGGCGCGCTTATGCATTGTTTTAACAGGTGCGTTAAGGAAAACGCGGGAATTTTCTCGCAGCCGCAGGGCTGGCTTATTCTCGCGGAGGCGCTGCTCGGACGCGGCGATATGGCGTATATGTACTGGAAAGAGGCTGCTCCCGCGACTTATAACGATTTCGCGGAAAAACGCTGCCTTGAACCTTACGTTTTCGGGCAGTTTGTCGAGGGCAAGGACAGCCCGTTTGCAGGCAGAGCGCATGTTCATTGGCTTACGGGAACGGCGTCTACCGTTATGGTGGGAACTGTGGAGGGAATTCTCGGACTTCGCCCGAACGCCAAGGGGCTTGTTATCGACCCGTCAATCCCGTCGGAATGGACAGAATTCACCATGCAAAAGACATTCCGCAAAAAACGGCTCGATATTACCGTCAAAAACCCGCAGGGCTCGTGTCACGGCGTAAAGGCTGTTTATCTCAACGGCAAGCAGCTTTCGGAAAATCTTATTACCGAAGAAATGCTTAGCGATACAAACGAAATTGTCGTGGAAATGTCATAAAAAACATATTTTTCCAAAGCCGCGCAGCGAGATACTGCGCGGTTTGTGTGTTATGTGGGTAGTTATTAACCAAATGTCGAAAAATTTGTGCAAAACGTTAAAAATAGTCAGATTACCCTTGACAGAGAATTAAAGCTGTTGTAAAATTATAATGTGTTTTAGAACAAAAATGGAGGTTAGCTGATATGAACGGAAAGAAAAAAAGCCTGCTTAACAGCATATTGATTTCGTCCGTCGGAATTCTCACCGCCGTGCTGGTTGTAATATGCGTTATATATTCGGTTTGTGTGAATTATCAATACACTAAATCGATAAAGGCGAATTTGTACAACACCGTTGCGACAGAATCCGAAAAAATGAACACGTGGTTTACAAAGCATGTTGCGCTTGCGGATGATCTCGCAAAGGCGGTCGTGCGCGAAAACCTTCACGGCGAAGAGCTTGAAGATTATTTGTACAACGTGTCAATGGCGTCCTCCGCCTCCATTATGAATAACTATTTTGCGTGGGAGACCGACCCTAAGGGCGTTATGGCGTGCGGAAAATACCCCGTTGACTCCGATTATGTATCGCAGGAGCGCGGCTGGTACAAAAACGCGATCGCCGCGGGCGGCACTATCATCACCGCGCCGTATGTCGACGCGATTACGGGCGCGCTGGTTATTACTATCGCAACACCCGCGTTTGACGAGTCGGGGAAAGCTGTGGGCGTGTGCGGTCTGGACGTTGAGATAAACGAGCTTGTTTCCCTTACGCAGAATTTGAAAGCCGACAACAGCGGCTATGCGGTGCTGGTTGACGACTCGAACAACATTGTCGTTCACGCGACAAATCAGGATTATTCCTACCACGTTGACGGGCAGACCGAGGTTATCACTCCGCTTACGGATATTGCTCCCATTTTCAGCAAGGTTTTAGAGTCCGTTGACAGCACGGACATTCTCTCCGGCAACATCGACGGCGGAAAGCACTATTTCCCGATAGTTTCCATCGGCGACACCAACTGGAAAGTGCTTTATGTCGCGAATTACAGCGAAGCAGTCGCTCCCCTTACGAGCATAATCGTACTTACGATAATCGTGTCTGCGGTGTTTATCCTGCTGGGCGGACTGTTTTTCTTCTTTAAGTTCACAACAAGGCTTAAACCGCTTTCCGATATTGAACATATAGTTACAAATATGTCGCAGGGCGTTCTTGACCACCGTTATCCGAAATGTCAGAACGACGAAATAGGCACTATCTGCGCGGCTTTGCAGCAAACGAATAACTCGCTGAAAGCCTACATAGACGAAATAGGCAGAATTCTCGAACGCATGGCAAACGGCAACTTTACCTACAACAGCAATATCACTTTCGTGGGCGAATTTACTGCTATTCAGACCTCTATACAGAATATCTGCGGCGCGCTGCAAAAGACTTTTTCGCAGCTTGGCGGCGTTGCGGAGGAAATCGCGGGCGGCTCGCACAACGTATCTCAGGGCGCGAACGAAATCGCAAGAGCGGTCGTGGACGAAACGGGTCTTATCGACAACGTTTCCTCGTCGCTTGAAGATATAAGCCGCCGCGTTTCGCAGTCGGCAGAAAATGCGTCGGGCGTTAAGGTCCGCACCGCAAACGCTACCAAAAAGGTTGAGGACAGCAACAGAAAGATGCAGGATATGCTCCAGATTATGAACAGCATTTCCGAATTGACTACCGAAATTGTAAAAATTAACGCTACTATTGAAGATATTGCGTTCCAGACGAACATTCTCGCGCTTAACGCGTCGATCGAGGCGGCAAGAGCGGGAGCTGCGGGCAAGGGCTTTGCGGTCGTTGCAGAGGAAGTCAGAAATCTGGCGTCCAAGTCCAGCGAGGCGTCAAGCTCCACCAGCAAGCTTATCGAACAGACCGTTCAGTCTATCCAAAGCGGTACTACAGCCGCAAACGAGACCGCAGCTGTGCTTGACGAGGTAGTTGAGGAAACAGTGGCGATAAGCGACTCCGTAGCGCAAATAGCGGACGTTTCCGAGGAACAGAAGAGTATGCTCTCGCAAATCGTCGTAAAGCTCGAAGAGGTATCGGGAGTTATCCAGTCCACCGCCGCCACCGCTCAGCAGAGCGCGGCGACAAGCGAAAGCCTCGACAATCAGGTCGATACGCTGCAAAACAGCCTTGCGACGTACAATGTGTGATAGCGTAAATGCTGCAATAAATCAAAACGCGACGCGGTATGCGCCGCGTTTTTTTGTATAACCGGGCGTTTCCCCCTTTACAAAACGCGAATTTTGTTGTACAATTAAATTATGGGGGTGAGCGGGTGGAATTTCCTGTACAACTTCGTGAAAAAATAAACGAGCTCGCGCAAAACGCCGATATAAAGCAGCTTGCGGCGGCAGCGGACCGCCTGTCGGAGAATTACCGCCGCGAAAACGGCTTTTCGGCTGCCGACAAGACCGAAATTCTAGCGTATGCCGCGGTGAGAATGCCCGCGACGTTTGCGGCGGTAAGCAGGGCTCTGGAACTGTCGCTGGAGCGTTTCGGCGGGGAGATAAGCTCGGTTCTGGACGCGGGCGCGGGTACGGGAGCGGGCGCGGTTTCGGCGGCATTGCTGACGGACTGCGGGAAAATCACCTGCGTTGAGCGAGAGAGGAATATGATAGCCTTGGGCGGGGAATTTCTCGACTGTATGGGCATTTCCGCCGAATGGGAACAGCTTGACATTTCGCATATTGCCGAAAGCTCCGCAGACCTTGTAATTTGTTCGTACTGCTTGAACGAATTGCCCGAATGCTCCCGCGAAAACGCCGAAAACGCGCTTTGCAAAGCCGCGAAAAAGCTGCTGGTTATCGTAGAGCCGGGGACTCCGAAGGCGTTTAGAGAGCTTTTGCAGACACGCGAAAGACTGTCAAAAAACGGCATGAAAATCTTAGCTCCCTGCACATTCGAGGGGGAGTGCGCGCTCCCATCGGACGACTGGTGTCACTTTACGGCGCGCGCCGCGAGAACATCACTCCACAAGCGTTTGAAACACGCCGACGTGCCATACGAGGACGAGAAATTCTGCTTTCTGGCGGCGGCAAGGGAGAATTTCCCCTGCGCCGATATGCAAAGGATTATCCGCAGACCCGTTATCGTCTCGGGGAGGGTATCTCTGCGGCTGTGCGGAGCGGACGGCGTAAGAGATATTGTTGTCACGCGAAAAGATAAGCGTTTTAAGGCGGCAAGGAAAGCCGACACGGGGGATTTGTTCCCGAATGAAAATAAGGAGTAAATTATGGATATAATCGTTATGAAAGTCCCGCAGGAACTTAGGTTCGCGGAGGTTGAGGGGTACAAGGGCTGTCTTACCGCGGCAAGGAGAAAAATTGTCGAGCGGAAAAAGTCCGAGGGCGACAAAATAAATTCCCTGCTGTCGCAGCTTTTGATACTGTCGGAAATTTCCCGCCGCACGGGAAAGCCCCCGCGGAAAATCTCGTTTCGGCTCGGCACGAACGGGAAACCCTATCTTCGGGACGGGGAACTCTGGTTTTCGCTGTCGCATACAAGGGGGGCTATAGCGGCGGCGTTCTGCTCCGACAACGAAATCGGCGTTGACATAGAACTCCGTTCGAGGAGGATAAACCCCGATATGTACAAGCGCGTTTTATCGGCGGAGGAGCTTTTAAAAACATATTCCGACGCGGATTTTATTCGGTTCTGGGTGCAGAAAGAGGCTTTTTTAAAGCGTCTGGGGCTTGGAATAACGCGGGATCTTCGCGGGATCGTCGTGCCTAAGCTTCCCGATACAAAGGCATATGATTTTGGGGAATATGTTATCGGGGCGTCGGGCAAGGGCGCGCTGTCGGCAGAAATCTCGGAAATTACGCCCGATGAAATTTTTCAAAGGTTTACTAAACTTTTATAACAACGCTTGCAAAAAATACCGAATTGTGTTATAATAGAATATAGTGTATTTGTTGCTTAATAAACAGGTTATCGAAAGGAAAATAAAATGCAGTTAGTTGCGATTGTCGGACGTCCGAACGTCGGGAAGTCCACGCTTTTTAATAAATTAGTCGGAAAACGGCTGTCCATTGTGGACGATACGCCCGGCGTTACGCGGGACAGGATTTACAGCCGATGCGAGTGGCTGAACCGCGAATTTATGCTGATAGATACCGGCGGTATAGAGCCCGAAAGCAGCGACGTTATTCTCGCGCAAATGCGGGAGCAGGCTATGCTTGCTATAGAGTCGGCGGACTGCATTATTTTCGTCGTAGACCTTACGGCGGGAGTTACCGCAAGCGACGCAGACGTGGCGACTATGCTTACCAAAAGCGGAAAACCCGTGGTGCTGGCGGTGAATAAGGACGATAATATCGGCGAAGTGCCGCCCGAGTTTTACGAGTTCTATAATCTCGGGTTGGGAGACCCTATTGCAATTTCGGCGGTGCACGGTCACGGCACGGGAGATCTGCTGGACGCGGTTTTTGAGAAACTTCCGCCCGAAGATACCGAGCCATACGACGACAGCGCGATAAAAGTCGCCGTTATCGGAAAACCGAACGTCGGGAAATCCTCGCTTGTGAATTACATCACGGGCTCGGCGCGGTCGATAGTTTCGGATATTGCGGGGACTACCCGCGACGCGGTTGACAGCAAGGTTGTCCGCGGGGAAAACAAGTATGTTTTTATCGATACCGCAGGCATTCGCCGAAAAGCAAAGGTTACCGAAAACATAGAGCATTTCAGCGTGCTGAGGGCTCTTATGGCGGTGGACCGCGCGGACGTGTGCGTGGTGATGATAGACGCGGAAGTCGGATTCACCGAGCAGGACAGCAAGGTCGCGGGATATGCTCACGACAAGGGCAGAGCGGTGGTAATTGCTGTAAATAAATGGGACGCGGTTACGGACAAGAACGATAAGACCATGTCGGAATTTACCAAAAAGCTGCAAAACGACTTCTCGTTTATGAGTTACGCGCCGTTTGTGTTTATCTCCGCAAAGACGGGCAGCCGCGTGGATAAGCTGTTCGAGCTTATCGACATCGTTCACGAGCAGCATTCTCGAAGAATTTCGACGGGCGTGCTGAACGATATGCTAAGCTATGCGACATCGCGGGTTCAGCCGCCGTCCGACAAGGGAAAGCGGCTTAAGCTCTACTATATGACGCAGGCGTCGACTAATCCGCCGAATTTTGTGGTGTTCTGCAACAGCAAGGATTTGTTTCATTATTCATATCAGCGTTATATCGAAAATCAAATTCGCGAAACATTCGGGCTTGACAAAACGCCGATAAAGCTTACCGTGCGTGAAAGAGGCGAACAATGAAAAAAATAATCTCCGATTTTCGGAGAGCATACCGCAAGAAAATAATTTTCTACTGGGCGGAATTCGCGGTGATAGCTCTGGGACTTACGCTGTCGGGGGCGGTCGTTCGCGAAAAAACGCGCATTATAGCATGGGTTGTGCTGGCGGGGCTGCTGTTGCTGACGATTTGGGTCACGATAAGCACGCTTTCCGCGCCGAGAAAATTCTCGAAAAAGCTCTCCCGGCTGCCCGAAAAAACAAGGGAGAAAATCCTCGCCGACTACGGGACGACGAAAGACATGGGCGGGCGTTGGTTTCTGGAGGAATATGTTTTATTCTACCGAAACCGAAAAATCGAGCTTTTGAGATACGACGAGATACGCTCCGCCGAGCCGAAGGGATTTAGTCTTGAACTTAGGCTGCTCGACGGGAAAAAGGCACTTATGCCCGTAGGTCCTGCGGAAAATCCCGCGGTGCTGATTGCAGCGCTTAGGAGCAGAAATCCGCAGATAAGCGCGATGTTAAACGGCAAGGTTATCGAAAAAATGGAAAATAAAAGCAATGAATAAGAGAATAAGAGGGATAAAATGATCTGGTTGTGCTATGCGGTAATGCTTGTCGTGCCGTATCTTCTTTCGGGGATAAACACGTCTATCATAGTCGCGAAACTGAAAACCGGCAAGGATATCCGCACTATGGGAAGCGGAAACGCGGGACTTACAAACACCCTGCGCGTACTCGGAAAGGGTGCTGCGGGGATAGTGCTGCTGGGGGACGTTGCAAAAGCGGCGGTGTCGATACTGCTGGTAAGACTGGCGTTCAGATTTCTCGGCGGGGTGGATACCGCAGACCCTGCGTCGGGTATGACATGGGTGGAATATATGGCGGTGTTTATGGCGATAGTGGGGCATTGTTTTCCGCTGTACTACGGATTTAAGGGCGGGAAAGGCGTTCTGGCGGCAATTTCGGCGATTTTCGTCCTCGACTGGAGGATAGCCTGCGTGCTGCTCGGAATATTCATTGTAATAGTAGCGATTTCGAGATATGTATCGCTCGGCAGCGTTATCGCGTCATCCTGCTTTTGCATAGCCTCGCCCTTGTTCGGGCATTTTCTCGACCACGACCCTGCGTTTATTGCAAACGCGATAATCGGAGCGTTCTGCGCAGGGCTTATCGTTTTCAGGCACAGAGGCAACCTGAAACGGCTTGCAAACCACACCGAAAAAAAACTCGGCGAAAAGGCGAAATAGCGCGAACGTGCTGCGTACTGCGGCGGCGGGGGCGGGCGGATTTGCTTTGCAAATCCTGAGCCGTAAGGCGCAAAAAACATTTCCCGCTCCGGCGGGAGCGGGAAATGCGCGCTGCAAAGCAGCGCAAGCGCCTTGCGGCTTTGCTCCCGCAAAGCGGGAGCACGCCCGCCCCCGCCGCCGCGAAGAAGGCGTGTACAATAGGGGCAGCTCTTCGGAGCTGCCTTGGATAGAGGATCACAAAACGGTACTAAATTTTGTAAAGAGGGGAATGGATATGGCAAAGATAGCTATACTCGGCTGCGGCTACGGAACGGCTCTGGGAGTGCTGTATTCAAAATACGGTCACGAGGTAACTACTTGGACAAAGTTTGAAAGCGAGGCGGAACAGCTGCGCACGGAGCGCGAACATAAACGCCTGCTGCCGGGGGTGAAACTCCCGGATAATCTGGGCGTTACCACCGACCCGAAATGCGTTTCGGGAGCGGATATCGTCGTCGTGTGTATTCCGTCGGCATTCTACCGCGAGGCTGTCAAGGCGGTAAAGCCGTATATCTCGGAAAATACCGTTGTCGTAAACGCCAGCAAGGGCTTGGAAGAGTCGGGCATGCGGCTGTCCGAGGTCATTCGCGGAGAACTTCCTAAAAACCGCGTCGCGGTGATAACCGGTCCGTGCCATGCGGAGGAAATTGCCCGTTTCGTGCCGACTACCGAGGTCTGCGCGGCATACGACCCCGATACCGCGAAATATATTCAGGCTACCCTCTCAAACGAGTGTTACAGAATTTATATAAATGACGACGTCGTGGGGTGCGAACTTGGCGGCGTTCTGAAAAATCCTATTGCTCTGGGCTGCGGAATTGCCCGCGGAATGGGACTTGGCGACAATACCGTCGCCGCTCTTATGACCCGCGGAATGACCGAAATCACGCGGCTTGGCGTGGGGCTTGGCGCGAACTGGAAGACCTTTACGGGAATGGCGGGCATTGGCGACCTTATCGTCACCTGCACGTCCCAGCATTCCAGAAATTTCCGCGCAGGTTTTCTTATCGGCAAGGGAACTCCCGCGGCGGAGGCTGTCAAATCCGTCGGAACGGTGGAGGGTTACCTCAACAGCAAAACCGCTTTTCGGCTTGCAAAAGAACACAACATCGACACGCCGATTATTGAACAAATCGTAAACGTCTGCTATAACGGCAGTGATCCGAGAAAGAGCATTACCGCGCTTATGACACGCGAGACAAAGCACGAGCGCGAGGTTTTCTGGATGGACTGAACAGCCGTTTTATACGTCAAAGGAGTTGCTATGCAGGAAAAAATACCCGCTACGCCGGACGAACAAATCAAGAAACTTCGCGAACGCGGCTGTATTATCCGCGATGAAGAACTTGTCCGCAAAACGCTTAAATACATCAACTATTACAGGCTTTCAAACTATTTCGAGCCGTTCTCGGTGGATAAGCACCGCTACGAGGAGGGAACGACTTTTGAGAAGATACTCACGGTCTACGAGATGGACAGAAAGCTACGCAGCGTGCTTATCGCGGCGTTGGAGGAGATAGAAATCGCTCTGCGGGCGGCGGTGTCAAATTTTCACGCGCTGAAATACGGAGCTTTGGGGTATCTTAATCCCAACACGTTTGACCGCTCGCATAATCATCAAAGTTTTATCTCCCGCGTAAAACATCTTATCGAGTGCAACGACGAGCGCGAATTTGTCCGCCACTACAACTCGAAATACGATGGGAAATTCCCGCTTTGGGTGGTTATGGAACTTTTCAGTTTCGGGACGCTGGCGTTCTTTTACAAGGATATGAAAACGGAGGACAAAAAGGCTCTCGCAAACGAATATTACGGCTGTTCTCCGACAGAAATGGACAACTGGATTTTCTGCCTGAACGAACTTAGAAATTACTGCGCGCACTACAACCGCCTTTACGGGAATAATTTCCCCGTTTTGCCGAGAACGCCGAAGAATTTCCCCGTAGAGCTTTCCGACAACGTTTTCGGCTACATAATCGTTATGAAACAGCTTTATCACGACAAGGCGGGCTGGAACGAGCGAGTTGTAAAACCCGTTTCCCGAATGATACGGAAAAACTCCGACGCGATAAGGCTCTCCGACCTCGGTTTTCCGAAGGGCTGGGAAACTTTAATAGCGTTTACCGATACGGAAGATAAGACCGAAGACTAAACTGATTTGCGGTGATTATATGGCAGGTTTTAAGAAGTTTATCGAAACGGGCGGTCTGTCCCTTGACGAGATAAAAAAGAACATCAACAATATGGTAAACCACGCCGTAGCGGACGTTGCCGAAACCGTTGCGGACGACCTCACTCAGCTTGCGCCGAAAGACGTTCGCAAAAAGGTGAAAAAAGCTGTGCGCGAGGCGGTGAAACCTCCCGAAACGGAGCGTGAGACCGCCAAAGCGGAAAAAATACCGCCGCTTTCCGACAGCGAAGAGCGTTTGCCGAACACCATCGCCTACCCTCACGAGGCTGTTCCCGATAATTTAAGCGCGCAGGACGAGTATATGCTTGAAAAAATACGCAAGATGCGCTCGCTTGAGGAGATAACGCGAAACAACTATATAGTACGCAGCTGCGCCGAAATAACTATGGTTCGGCAGGGCGAATTTATGGCGGACGTGGAGGACAGCTACGAGCGAAAAGTATACTGCGGAGTGGCAAGACCCATTTACGCGGCGTTTTCAAATTCGCAGCTGCGAACCTACTTCACCTGGCGGACCGACGTTCGGCGCGGGATTTTTCCCGAAACGGATAAGCCGTATGTTATGCTGTACTGTTACGAGCTTATGAACAAAATAGGCGTAAAATCAAGCGACGAGGCGTTTGAAAAGCTCCTTTTGGTGTTCAAAAATTACGAGAATTCGCCGTCTTTCCCGAAAGACAAGGTTTGCCGCTGGATAAAGGATTTCTACGCGTTCAACGACATTTCCGTGCCGCTGCCCGAGGATATGACGGAAAACGCCTTAGACCCCGATATTCTGGATATAGAACACGGAATTTTTAAGGATAAGCTGGAATATTTCGCGAATAATTCCGCATACGACATAAAAAACAGCACGTTTTATTCCGACGCCTCGAAACCGCTGCTTAACGGCGCGTGCGAGGAGGTTTTTTCGGCTTTGGCGAAATATTTCGGGGAGTATGATTTAAATATTACAACTCTCGTTTGCGGGAAACTTAAAAAAGATTACACCTGGGAGCCGTTCAGGGACGCTCTGGTCGACAGGGAACGCCAAGACGGGTTTCACGCCGTGTCGATAAACGGCGCGGAACGTTACATCGTAAAGCGCGGCGAACCTACGCTTGTAAGTTTCGAGCATTTGCCCATGAGGGGGCTTATCGGGTACATTCTAAAGGATATTGAGGCAAGACTTCGCAAGAGGCTGCGCGTTGCCCGAAAAATAAGCGCAAATCCCTCTATGATGACAAACGACGTTGTAAACCGCGGCAGGCTTGAAAAGGCTACGGGTTCGGAACGGTTTGAAAAGACTATCGACGAGGCTATGACGCGGGTTTATGATAAATTCAACATAGAAGAACCCGAAATTTTCAGAAGACTTCGAGAGTCAACTCCTTACGAGGAATTTAGCCCTAAGGAAATTGTTATCGACGAGTCCAAGCTGGAGGAAATCCGCAGGAAATCCGACGAGATTGCCGAAAAGCTGATAATTTCCGACGAGGATATAGAACAAATCTCAAACGGGATAAGCGACGACGATTTCTCGGAAAAAGTGTCCCAATACGCACAGTACAGCGACACCGCCGAAACTGCCGATACCGCCGATACGCAAAAAAATATTCCCGAACCGAACGGCTTGGGAACGCAGAATACAACGGATACGCCCGAAATGCCCGCTTTGGTCGACCTTGGCGGAGAACTCCCCGACAACTGGAACGCTTTCGCACAAAGCCTTACCAAAACGGAACTGGGACTTCTAAAAAATATGCTTTCGGGCAAAGCCGATGAATACTGCCGCTCAAACGACATCTTCGCAGAACCCGTTTTCGAGAGAATAAATCTCGCGGCTTTGGACAACATGGGAGATGTAGTTATCGAAAACGGAGAGATTATCCCCGATTACGCCGACGAGGTGCGAATTATCGCCGACGCATTTGAGGAGTAATTCAGCGGATTACCGAAAGCCTTAAATCACCTGTAAGGCGAAAATCCTTTTCAATGCCCTCGGTGATGATTATTTCACCGTCTTTTGTAATAAGTATCATATCAAACCCGCCGACGGCACGCCAAAAGCCCTCGGCGGAATTTTTTCCCATAACGAATATAGCCGTTGACATCGCGTCGCAAAGCGCGCCGTCCGAGGCGATTATTGTTGCCGAAAGCAGGTCGTTGTCGGCGGGATAACCCGTTTTCGGGTCAATAATATGCCCGTACACCGTGCCGTCGGGAGCAGTAAAAAAACGCTTGTATTTCCCCGAGGTAACAGCCGTTTTGTCGGAAATGCTTAAAATCCCGACAATTCCGTCGTCGGCGGGGTCTTTCACGCCGATTTTCCAGTCCGAGCCGTCGGGTTTTGAGCCGTATGCCAGAACGTTCCCGCCGAAGTTTACAAGCGCGGATTTTACGCCGTGTTTTGAGAGAATTTCCGCCGCCCGAGCCGTTGCATAACCCTTTGCGACAGCCCCCAGATCCAGCATCATACCCTCTTCAAGCGTTATCTCGTTTCCCGAAACCGCGACCTTTTCATAGCCGACAAGCTTCAGCAGTTCTGAAATTTCCTCGGCGGACGGGACGCGGTTTTCGTCCGTGGTAAATCCCCACGCCGCAAGAACGGGATAAATAGTCGGGTCAAGCGCGCCGCCTGTCTTTCGTGCCTGCTCCAGCGCGAACGACACAATATTCGCCGTCATAGGGCTGACCTTCGAGCGTTTTCCGTGATTTAGCTCGAAAATCTCGCTGTTCTCGTCAGTCACGGACCACAGCCGCTCCATTTCGGCTACGCTGTCTTGTATCTCGGAACACGCCGCCTCGGCGTCGTTTCCGTAAGCGGTGACTTCCGCAAAGGTGTTCATAGCGAAAAAGGTCGAAGAATATTCCGTGTTATTGACATTCTCACAGCCCGAAAGCAAAAACAATGCTATTAAAGCTATACCGCACAATTTTTTCATACAAATTCTCCTTTTTTCTGCTTTTCCGATTTTTGGCAAAAAAATCCCGCAGACAAGGGGGTGTCTGCGGCAACTCAAATCAATGCGCCGTATCGTTTGGGGAAAACAGATACCGGCAAATAATTGGGGAAAATATATAAGAAGTATGTAAGCCATTAAAGCTACAATACTATCTTGCTCTTTATTACATATCAATTATAACATTTTTCTTACAGATTTGCAACAACCATTTCATACAAATTTAATCGCAATTTTTTGGTAATTTTCCACAACTACGCCAGTCCGAACAGCTTTTCAAGCAAATCTACGGCTGTAAGTACAACAGGAATTGTCAAAATGCAGGCGATAGTAGACATTGCAAAGTGATTTGAGGCATACTGCTCGTTTTTGCCGAATTTGTATGCAAACATTATCGACGCGGACGCCGTCGGAGAGCTTGCCGCCATAAGCACCGTTCTCACGACAAGCGGAGCGGCTCCCAACCGCTCGGCGTTTACGACAATAACCGCCAGAATAAGCGGGATAATAAGCAGCTTGAGCGACTGGACATAGTAGATCCTCGGATTTTTCAGCCCCGAAAGCAGCCCCGCCTTGGCAATCGTCGCCCCCGAAACTATCATTGCAAGCGGGGTGTTCATTGAAGCTATGTAGGTAAGCGGTCTGTCGATTATTTCGGGCAGGTCAAGCCCCGTAAAGAAGAACACCAGCCCCGCCGCTATTGCGATTATCGCGGGAGACGCAAGTATTTTAAGCAGCGACTTCGGGGAGGCTTTCTGTTTCCCGCCCATAAGAATAACTCCGTGCGTCCACATAAAGACGTTGAACGCGGTGATAAAGCTTGTAAGGTAGAAAACGCCCTCCGCGCCGAACGCCGCCTCCGCCAGCGGAATTCCCATAAACGCGCAGTTTGAATACCCTGCCGCGAAACGCTCGACCTCAAAATCAGCGTGTTTTGCCGAAACCGCAAACCGCGCGATAATCGTCATAACCGTCTGGCAGAAAAACGCGAGTATCATGGAATACAAAAGCCCTTTTGCGAGTTCGGGCTTGAATTCCGTCTGATAGGCGTTTATTATAACGGCGGGAGTCACCACCGTAAGCGTGATGTTTGAAAGCTGCCGCGTGGAGTTGTCGTCAAGCATTTTCAGCTTATATATCAAATACCCCACCGCCAGCAGAATAAACATTATAACCGCCTGATTTGCGATAATCAGCGCGTTTTGCATAAAAACTCCTCCTCAAAAACAAAACAGACAAGCAAAAGCGTTGTCTGTTCAAGCGCAAATTATTTATTAAAGTCCGACGAGTTTGGAATAATCTTAAAAGTCGGGTCTGTCGCGGATAAAATATCCACAACATCATTTTCGGTGACAATACAAAAATGTTTGTTGTACAAATCTCCGTATATCCCCAAACTTTCCAATGCTGTCCATTTCAGGAAATCCGAATTTTCCACCCTGTACAAAAACCAATCCCGAAAATAAAAGTTGTCGTTGTGTTTTTTCTGAACGGGCATATATGTCGCCATTCGCAAGCCCTCGTCCGAAAAAATATACATGGGGATATTCCCGTCAAATGACACTTTTATTATCTTATCGTCAAATTCCACAAGGAAAACGATCCCGCTTTCCTCATGTCTTACGTCGACAGAATAAGCGTGACATTCGGGGATACTCTCCGGGTTCCACCTTGTCCAGACTTCATCTTTGTGCAGCTCGTACATAAAACTGTTATTTCTTATCCTCTCCGATTATCCTGTTAAGCCTAGACTTTAACGGAACGGAAATAAGCGTCGACAGCACGATTTTCATTCCGTCAAACGGCAAAAACGGCAGCACGCACGCCGTGAGAGCTACGGCAAGGGTTTTCCCCGTGAAAATCATAAACCACGCTGTTCCGAACGCGTAAAGCGCGAGCGTTCCGAGAATCATTCCGACGGGAACGGTCCAATGCGCCTTTGACTTCATTTCCGCGAAAACGCCCGTGATAAGCGCAAGCGGGATATATCCGATTATGTAGCCGCCCGTCACCCCGAACAGCACGCCGAACCCGCCCGCGTGATTTGAAAACACAGGCAGTCCTACCGCGCCCAGCAATATGTACACCAGCACCGCCAATGCTCCGCGCTTGCCGCCCAAAATCGCGCCCGCAATGTAAATCGCAAACGTTGCAAGCGATATAGGCACAAGCCCCGGCAGCGGCACGGAAAACGGCGCGGCAACGCATATTATCGCCGCGAAAATCGCCGTAAACACAATGCTCTTAAGTGAAAACAAGCTCTTCTTTTGTTCTTTCATAACAATCTCTCCTATAATTTAATTTTATTTAAGCTCCAGCTCGGACAGTTTTTCCTCCGAAACGAAAGCCGCAAGCCCCCGCGTCACCATTTTCACCGCTATTTCGGTAATAAGCGCGGGATCGTCCTTACAGCCGCTCTCAAACCACGCCTCGTACAGCGACATAAGCCCCGACACCGAAAATTCCGCCGCGGCGTTTACGATATTTTCGCCCGCGAGGTCGCCCGTGCTTTTCAAAGCCGCGCACACCAGTTTTCGCATTACAGCTTTTATCTTGCCTTTTGTAAACAACTCGGAGTTGTGCTGCATAAGACGGAGAAAATACTCCCGCCGCACGCCTATTACAGCGCCTATATCGCGGATTACCGCGCCCACGTCGAGAATGCTTTTTCCGCTTTTTCCAACGTCGGAAAATTCGCCTAAAAGCTCGTCCTCAAGCTGCGCGATAACATCGTCCACAGCGCGGTAATGCCGATAAAAGGTCTTTCGGTTTATTTCGGCGCGGGCGCAGATCTCGGATATGGTGATTTTTTGCAGCGGCTTTTCGCACAAAAGCTGCAAAACCGCCTCGCGTATAATGCGGCGGGTCTTTTCAACCCGCAAATCGGGATTTTCCATTACTTGATTTCGGTCTTGCCTTTGGTTTTCTTGACCTCGGCAGTTTCGGTATCGCTGTCGTGAGCAGTTTTATTCTGGGCAATAGCGGATTTTACAACGCGGATTTTCGTGCGATCCGAACCCGTTTCGATAAGCACGGTGTCCTTCTGCACGGAAATAACGCGCCCGATTATGCCGCCGTTGGTGATGACCTCGTCTGCGACCTGAAGATTGTTAAGCATGCTTTCGGTCTCTTTAGCGCGCTTTTTTTCGGGTCTTATGATGAGAAAGTAGAAAATCAGCACCATAAGCACCAGCGGCAGAATAAGCGTAAGTATGCTCCCCAATCCGCCCGCAGTCGTATTCGCCGCGTCAGCAGCGGAGTTCGCGGCTGCCGATTCAGCCAGTAATGTAAACAAATTCATAAAAATTCCTCCAAAAAAATATTATTTACCCCGCAAATGCGGTTTTTAACAAATTAAATCATAAATCAACTCTCGCGGAAAACCTCAACGCCCGCCTCGCCGAACGCCTTTTGCGCGTCTGCGGAAAGCCCGCTTTTCGCGAGAACGGCGATGTTTTTTCCGCCCGACTGTTTCAGCTTATTTGCAAAGTCCAGAGCGGCTTGATAAGCGTTTTCGCCGCCTGCCGAATAGTCCGCGATAACATTCACATTTGCAAGTTTCGCCTTATCCGCGCAAAGTTCCGCATCCGTGCCCGAAGTTTCGTCCGCCGTGACGTTCTTTCCGTCAAACTCCAGCCAAAGCTGCGCGCCGTTCTTTTCAGCGCCCGCCTTTGCCGCGTCAACCGCTTTCCACAACGCCTCCACGCGCTTTGTTTTATCCGAAAGCGGCAGATTGTTCAGATAATTCGTAATATCCACGCCGTGGAACACGGGGTACATTGTGTTTTTGCAAATTATATGCTTAAAGCCTGCCCCCGAAAGCTCCTCGCAAATGCCGCCGATATAGCTTACAGCGTCCGCGGAAAACGGCGAGAGCCATTGTTTTCCGCCGCGGTCGGGATAATCGTCCAGCCAGCCGCCGCCCGAAACTATTCTGTAGCCGCCCGCTATCCACGGAGCTTTATTGTCCTTAAGAGTGCTTATCCGTGCTGCGGGAATCATTCCCGCCTTGGTGATATAATCGCATATCTGCTCCGCAGTAAGCGCGCCGTCGATAAATTCGTTATCCTTTGCTGTGGGAATTTCGCTTTTATAGTAAAGCATACCGTCGTCGTTTTTGAGCGTGACCACCGCCACCCCGAACCCCGACTCCTTTGCCGCAGCAAGCGCGCCCGAAAGCGACGCGGAACTCTTCGCGGCGTCCTCCGGGAGAACGTACATTCTGCCGTCCGTCACCACGGGTTCGGGAGACGTGCTTGTCGAAGACGAGCTTTCCGCTGTAGAGCTATCAACGCTTTCCTGCGCGGAATTCTGCGAGCTTTGAGAGCCCTGTGAACTTTGCTCCGACGAGGAAGAACTGTCCCCCGAAACATACTGTTCTCGGTTCTGCAAATAGTTCATAATAGGCTTTCCGACGCCGTAGCCCACCACTCCCAGCACGCACGCCGCCGCTATCGTTATCACAATCGACAGCACCTGTCTTGATTTGCTTTTCTTTTTGTTGTAAAGATTGTATTTTCTGCGTTTGATTTTGATATTTGTCTTCTTTGGTTTCACTTAATGCCCGTTCCTTTCTGTAACTTTTTCGCAAATCAGAATTTTGCGGTATATCCCACTAAAACATTAAACGCCAGCGACACAACGCCTATATAAATCATCATAATAGGGTAGCCTCTGAAAACTTTCGGTATCTTTTCGGAGTCCAGCCTGTCATGCGCGATATTGAGGAAAAATCCCGCGAGGAAAAATCCTATTCCCGTGCCGAAACCGTACCCGATATAGCTCCAGATGTCGCTGCCGTAACTTGAATTCAAAAACAACGCGCCGATTACCGCGCAGTTGAAAATTGCCAGATGCACGAACTTCTTTATCTTCTTGAACGTCGCGTGGAAAAATTTCCACAGCAAAAACAGCCCCGCAACGTACAAAACGCCTATAACGCCTATATAGATAAGCGGCATAAACAAATACCCGTATTTCATCGGCAAAACCGTTTTATCAAAGAAATACGACGCCGCGCTTGCCGCCGTAGTCATAGCGGTAATTCCCACGGTAAAGCCGACAACGTGTTCGTCGCGGCGCGACACATAAATAGCGACGTTAGCACCGAACGCCCTGTCGAAAATGGCGTTTTGCATAAATATCGACATCATCGCAAGACTTATTATCTTTGCGAAAACTTCGCCTATATGTTCCATTGTCCGCTCCTTTCGTCAATATATACCGCTTTCATTGAATATCCTCGGAATGGTCCACAAATCTTGCCGTTTTGGACGCGGAATTTCTCTTAACGACGGCTCTGCAGAGCGCGGCGAAAATTCCCACCAGAATAAACCCGAAAAACGGCGACTGCGCCGAGGGCATAACGGGATCGAACAGCCGCAGTCCGAACAGCGTCCCGAAAGCCAGCACCTCGCGGACAAACCCCACCAAAAACGCCGCAATCGCATACCCGCCGACATATATCAGCGCGTCTACAGCCATTTCCCCGTAGGGTTTCAGGTAAAAGCGGGTTTCCGTTTTCGCAAGCAAAAGCGAATTTACCGTTAAAAGCTCGATATACAGCGTAACATTAGACTCGTGCGCGGGAAAAAGCTTGTCCGTCACCAAAATCGTCGGAATAAACATAAGCGCGGCGACAATTGCGTAAAGCAGAATTCTTATCGAATAGGCAATCTTCCGCGGGATAAACCTGCATATAAGAATACTTATATACGACATCATAAAAAAGCTTAACACCAGTATAAGCGCATTTTCCGCGGAGGTCGCCGCAACGATTATGGGCGCGGTGACAAGCCCGCTCATAAACACAATGTTCTGTTTGAACAGACCGTCGGGATTTGCCGAAAATCTACTGTTTTTCATTGTTGTCCTCCAAGTTCTCTGAATTTTCGGCATTCTCCGATTTCTCAATGTTCTCCGCGGCGGGCGAGCCTTTGCGGCGGCGTTTCTTTATTTCGCCGTCAATAGGCGGCGTGTTGTAACGGTACTTTTCGGGGAGAACGATCTCCTGCGTGTCGGAGAGCTTTCGTCCGCCCTTTTGAACCTGCGTTTTGTTTTTCTCAAACGAGTTTACATACTTTCTCTTCCAGTACGACAGATTATCAACAACTCTGTCAAAGCTTGAAAGCAGCGCGCTTGTTATAAGCAAGGCGAACAGAAAACTGCCCTCGGTCTGACCGAAAAATCGGAACATCATTGTAGTATAACCCAAAAATGCCCCATAAATAATCTTACCGAGTTTCTTTTCGGGAGTCCTGTAAGGCTCAGCCGCCAAAAACACCGTCCCGAAGACCAGATAACCCGAACAAAGCTCGTAAAGCACCGACTGCCAGCCGCTTATATTCGCCCTTGGGAAAAAGAACGCCAGCGCGCCCGTCACCGCAAGGCAGGACACCGTCGTGCAAAGGCTGCCGCTTCGCATAAGTATAAGGCACGCCCCGCAGACCAGAATTACCAGAATATACGAGGAACATATCGGCGCGGGAACAAGCCCCATGATGTTGTCCCAGACCGTTCCCGCGGGAGCTACTCCCATTTTCAGGGAATATTCCGCCGAGCGCGACAAAAGCCCGTCGAATGTCCCGAATAAGGGGTACTGTTCTCCGTATTTCGGATAATACAGCATTTCCGTGGGATAGCAGATTATCAAAAACGCCGCGGCGATAGCGGGAGGACTGAAGACAATGTTGTCCGACGCGCCGAAAAGGTGCTTTCCGACAACTATGCATATCACCGCCGACAAAGCCACCGCCCACACCGACACCGACGACGGCATCATTGCCGCCGCAGCCAATCCCCAGAACGGCACTTCAAACGCCTTTATATCATAAGGTATCCTGCGTATCTTACAGCAAACCGCGTCCGCCGCCATACACAGCGCAACGCTTAAAACGCTTACGACAACGGCTCTTGCGCCCTGCAAAAACGCCGAAAGCACCACCAGCGCCGCTAAGAATATAAGCCGTTCGAGATACGCCTTGCGCGGTTCACGCGCGACAAAGTTCAACATTTTTTAAGAAGTTCCTTTCAATGCGGAATTCGCAGCTTTCATATCCGCCGCTTTCATAAGCGCAGTCCCCGCGACCAGCACGTTTGCGCCCGCCGTCCTGCACAACGCGGCAGTTTTTTCGTTTACGCCGCCGTCGACCTCGATGTCAACCGAAAAGCTATTTTTTTCGGCGAATTCCCTTGCTTTTTCAATTTTCGGCAGCATTTCGGGGATAAATCCCTGCCCGCCGTACCCCGGCTCTACCGTCATAATAAGCAGCATATCGCAAAGCGGAAGATACGAAAACGCCTGCTCTACGGGAGTGCCGGGCTTTACGGCAAGCGCGGATTTTTTCCCAAGAGCGCGAATTCGCTTTAAACAAGCCGTAACGTCGCAGTCGCTTTCGATATGTATATCTATAATATCCGCGCCCGCCTCGGCGAAAAATTCAATCTGCCGAGTGGGATCTTCTACCATAAGGTGCGCGTCTATCGGGATATCCGTCGCTTTCCGCACCCATTTCAGCACGGGCGCGCCGTAGGTTATCTGTTCGACAAAACGCCCGTCCATAACGTCGAAATGTATCATATCAACGTCCGCCTCGGCGCATTTTCCGACTTCAGCCGAAAGATTTCCCAAATCGGCGGCAAGAACCGACGCCGCTGTTATAATTTCCATATTATGCAAGTCCTTTTTAACGCTTTTATCCGCTGAACGGATAAATTATCCTAAAACACCATACATATATATTTTATAATAAATATCTCATTAAGTCAAGGAGCATTTTGGATTTTTTGCCGATTTTTTGTCAAGTGCGTGAAAATGTTCCAAACAAAGCGAAAAAAACTAAAGATATTTGTGTATTTTTCTTTAAGGTTTGTCTTGCAAAATGTTGAAATTTGATGTATAATAACAATAAATACATAAATTTAAGGAGGTAAGGAGATGCTAAACTGTAATTTCAGCGAAAAATTTGTAAAGGAAGGCTTGACGTTCGACGACGTTTTGCTTATCCCTGCAAAAAGTGATGTTACCCCGAACATGGTCAGCATTAAGACAAATCTTACCAAAAATATCGTTTTAAACACACCCATTATGACCGCCGCCATGGACACCGTGACGGAATCGCGTATGGCTATCGCTATCGCGCGCGAGGGCGGCATAGGCATTATCCACAAGAATATGACCATCGAAAAACAGGTTGACGAGGTGGATAAGGTTAAACGTTCGGAAAACGGAGTTATCGTGAACCCGTTTTTCCTCTCGCCCGACGATACCGTTGCAAACGCCGACGGTCTTATGGGGAAATATAAGATAAGCGGCGTTCCGATTGTCGAAAACGGCAAGCTGGTGGGAATTTTTACCAACCGCGATTTGAGGTTCATATCCGACCCGAACCAGCCGATTAAAGAGGTTATGACTAAAGACCACCTCATCACCGCGCCCGTGGGGACGACTCTCGCGCAGGCGCAGGAAATTCTCAGAAAGCACAAGATTGAAAAGCTCCCGCTGGTGGACGAAAACGGCTATCTTAAGGGGCTTATCACGATAAAGGACATTGAAAAGTCGGTGCAGTACCCCAACACCGCCCGCGACAAGAGCGGCAGACTGCTTTGCGGTGCGGCTATCGGCATTACGCCCGATATTCTTGACCGCGCGGGCGCGCTTATTAAGGCGCAGGCGGACGTTCTGGTGCTGGATTCGGCGCACGGACACTCCAAGAATATTATGGTCGCTCTCGACAAGGTTAAAAATGCTTATCCCGACACGCCCGTTATCGCGGGAAATGTTGCGACGGCGGCGGCTGCCGAGGACCTTATCAAAGCGGGCGCGGACGCTGTTAAAGTCGGCATAGGACCGGGTTCTATATGCACGACGCGCGTTGTCGCGGGTATCGGCGTTCCGCAGATTACGGCGGTTTACGACTGCGCGTGCGCGGCGGCAAAATACGGCGTTCCCGTTATCGCGGACGGCGGTATCAAGTATTCGGGAGATATTGTAAAGGCTCTTGCGGCGGGCGCAAACGTGGTTATGCTGGGTTCGCTGCTTGCAGGCTGCGAGGAGGCTCCCGGAGAAGTTGAAATTTATCAGGGCAGAAGCTTTAAGGTATACAGAGGTATGGGAAGTCTTGCGGCTATGAAACAAGGTTCTGCTGACAGATATTTCCAAGAGAAGGATAAAAAACTTGTTCCCGAAGGCGTTGAGGGTCGCGTTCCGTACAAAGGGTCGGTCGCTGACACTATTTTCCAGCTTGTCGGCGGTATCAGGAGCGGTATGGGTTACTGCGGCTGCCCGACAATCGGGGATTTGCAGGAACGCGCAGAATTTGTAAGGATAACGGGCGCAGGACTGAAAGAATCTCACCCGCACGATATTTACATAACCAAAGAGGCTCCGAACTACTCGACGGGTATCTGACTGCACGTTAATATCTACAAGTTTTTGGTAAATATTTTGTGCAGTATTGCGCTTGACAATGCACCGACAAATTATATATAATATAGGAAAGGAAATTGTTTCCTTAAAACGCTTAAATTACGGAGGTGCATTAACTATGCAAAAATCTACAACAAGTTCATTCGACAAGAGCAAACTTCAAAAACCCCTCATTCTGCTCACAAGCGCAATTCTGGCGGCGGTGTTTATGACAATATCGCTGGGAAACATCTTTTTGCCTTATTCGGGCTACTTTGCCGCAACGGATATTATTCGGTATTTGCTGGCGGTTGTTGTGAATACCCTGATGATTTCGGGCTGCGCGGCTTTCTTCGCGAACATAGGAAAATTCACGTTTGCGGAATATGTCAAATGGGCGACAGCAAGCAGCGTATTTTTCCATTTTGTCCTCGCTGTGCGTGACGCGGTGGGTATTATGGACTTCGCATATTTCACCACGACATTCGCGCCCGGACTTCGCGGAACGCTCATTACAAGGCTGCCGGTGACGATAATCTGCATGGCGGCTGCTATCGGATTGGGCGTGCTGCTGACAAGACATCTTAACCGCACGGGGACTAAGGAGGAGGTAATATAATGCTTACAAGAAAAATTATAAATGCGGCTGAAAAGGCTATGCCCGTTGAACAGCAATTCCGCGATTCTGTTTACGATTTTTATGCGCCGAGAAAAAACAGACTTATCATGGGATTTATGCTGGGCGTGTTTTTCACGCTGACGAGCATTGTGCTGTGTTATTGTACGCTTGCATCCTACATCGGAGAATTTGTTTTATGCGCAATATCCGCAGCTTTGGCAATGTCGTTTTGCGGAATGTTTTTCGGCAACATAAAACGCCCGTCATTCTTAAGATACAGCATTTCCGCAGCAATTCTGGCTCTGTTAATGCATGCGTCTTTTACAGCGTATGTTTTAGATAATTGGACGCCTGTTGAGGTTTGGCAGCAGCCGGAGGAGCTTTCCCGCGCAATAAGAAGCTTGGCAATAGACTACGCATGGCTTTTCGGAACGGCTTTGGTTCTCGCGATAACAGCAGGACTGCTTTTCAGAAGATGGTTCAGAAAAGTAAGTGCCGAACGCTCTTAACAACAAATTCCGCCCGCAGCGGATAATTAAAGATTGTATTTAACAAAAAAGGTCGCTGAACCAAAAATTCGGCGACCTTTACTTTTTTGCTGTGAGGAATTACGGCTTTCAGCCGTCTAACTAATGAAAAGGGGGTGAGAGCCTTGGACAACGGTGCAAGTAGCTACCGCCGTTATCTTGAGGGCGACGACGAGGGAATTGTTGAGATAATCCGCGACTACAAGGACGGACTTATACTGTGGCTTTGCGGGTTTACAAACGACATTTGCAAGGCGGAGGAGCTTTGCGAGGACGCGTTTGTCAAAATTGCCGTGAAAAAGCCGAATTACAGCGGGAAATCCTCGTTTAAGACGTTTTTGTACGCGATAGCCAGAAACCTCGCGCTGGACTCTCTGCGAAAGCCGCGGAATGTTTCTCTTGACGAGGTTGCCGAGATTGCCGACCCTTCGGGGGAATACGAAAGCCTTGAAAAAGCGTATCTTCGCGAGGAACGGAAAATCGCCGTTCACAAGGCGTTGGACACGCTGAAAGCGGAATACCGCGAGGTGCTGTGGCTGATGTATTTCGAGGAGCTTTCGGGCAAGGAAATTGCCGCTGTAATGAAGAAAAGCGTGCATGCGGTGGAGGTTCTCGCCTCACGCGCGAGAAAGGCTCTGAAAGTTCAACTGGAAAAAGCCGGAATGGCAGACGATTTGTAGCAAAGGGGGATATATATTATGAAAGATTACAAAGAAATGGCGCAAAGCGTTTTGAAACGCCGCGATGAGGAGCTTGCAAGGCTCTCCAAAAAGAAAACAAGCAAAAAGGCGTTCATCATACCTGCGGCGTCGTGTGCGGCGGCGGCTGTTCTGACCGTAACGGGAATTGCCGCATACAAGGGCGGTAATTTTTTCAAGCCCGTTACTTCAAATAACGAGGCAACAAGCACTGCGGACTTGATTGAGCATGTAAGCTCGGTTTCGGGGGAATGGGCAGATGTTTCGGGGAACAATGAACCGGAGGGCGGTACAGTCTCTTATGTTGAGCCGAACACCTCAACGACCGATGCATGGACTTCCGCATCGGGGAGCGGGGAAACAGGCTCGGAGGAAATTGCCGAGTTGCCGGGAGAACAGAATACGTCGTGGACTTTCGAAGACCCATTTCACCGTAAGCCGTATGACGGTCAGCCCGACAAGATAGAATTCAAGGCTGCGGACGGTTTTGCCTTTGCGGACATGGCGTTTGACGAGAAGTATTTCGAGCCGCACACTCTGGAGGAGCTTAACAACTTCTACGGCGTGAACCTTTTGACGCTTTCCGACAAATACGCCGACTGGGAGTTTTCAGCCCGTCCTTACGGGTTTTACTACGAAGAAGGAAGCGGCGGCGGGTTGTCTTGGCGAAAAGAGCTTTCTTCCGAAAATATGGTTTGCTACAGCACGGACGACAAGCTTGTCACCGTGAGAATGCAATTTGGGAAATTTGATATACAGCCAAAACAAGAAGTCGACGTGTCCGACGTGCCAAGAGAGGTTATAACAGACGAGTCCGGCGGGCAGGCGGTGCCGGCGTACAGCGGCACGGGGGAGCTGTATGTTCCCGAGGGCATAATAAACGGCTTTGAGGTGAAACTCTGGAAAGCCGAAAACGGCGATATGTTCGCGGACCTTACGCACTATAACACCCATGTCGGATTATACGCTCACAACATCTCCGAAGAGGAATTTTTGGAAGACCTCAGAATGTTTACAGAATAACACTTCACATAATTTAAAAGGGCTTGAAGTAATTCAAGCCCTTATTTTTATGTATTTATCCAACCCGCGATTTAAGCGGTTCGGTCGTATCCAGCGACTTCATAAAATGCGTAAGCTCCACGATTTTGCCGTCCGCTTGCGTATAACCGTCGCGGTAAGACTCGTTTATCTTGTCGCGGTCCTTCTCAAACTTCGAGATAGCAGGCAGCGTCGGTCTGAACACGAAAATTCTCCCCTGCTCCTCAAGCTCCTCCATAAGAGAAACCGTCTTTTTATACCGTTCCACCCGTTTCAAGCACGCCTCCTCAAACGCGGGATAATGCTTATACATCGAGTGAATTACCGCCTTAAACTTGCTGTAATCGGTCGGAGCGGTGTTCCTGTCGGGCTTTGTGAGAATAATCACCAGCTTGTCGCAGCCCATATCAAGCGCGTGTTCTATCGGAATGGAATCCGCTATAGACCCGTCAAGATAATGCTTGCCGTCCATTTCAACAGGTTCGCACAACATCGGCACCGAACAGCTTGCCTTGCAAATCGTCAGCAGCCGCTCGCAGTCCGCGTCCTCTGTAAAATACTCCGCCTCGCCTGTTTCCATACAGGTGCAGACGTATTCCGTCGTAATGCCGCTGTTGAAATATGTATCAAAATCGAACGGAAACTGTTTATACGGGTACTCGTAAGCCATTTTATCGAGGTTTATTATCTTTTTTGAACCCCAGAACTGCCGAAAGCCGTAATAGCTTTGATTTCTGGGAACATTTATCATTCGAGCCGTGCGACCTTTTTGCCGCGAAACATAGCTCATAGCGTTGCCGCCGCCCGCCGAAACACCGATAACATACGGAAAATAAACCCCGTTTTCCATAAGACGGTCAAGCACCCCCGCGGTAAATATTCCGCGAACAGCTCCGCCCTCCAAAATAAGTCCCGTTTTCATTGCTTTCACCGCCCTTTCAATAAAATCCTATTATATTCTAACACTTAATTTTAAACTTTTTGTAAACTTTTTAAAAACGCCTGCTGACAGTTAATAGTAAAATGTAAAATAAAGGACTGCTTTTTTCGGTTATTCTTCCTCCGTTACGATAATGGAACTTCTGTCCATTTCAATAGTCGGGGTAAGTCTGCCCGACTCGTCGTAAGCGACAGTTATAGTCACTCCCATAACGCCCCCGTGAAGTCCCGTAAAATTAAGCGGGTTCTGCGCGACAACATCATAAGTATACGCAAGCGTCATCTTCGCGGGAATTCCCTCCGTGCCTCTGAAAACAATCCTGAAACTGTCGCAGTCCTTAAACGAAAACGCCGCGCCCATATCATTGCTTACGATAACGGGATCTATTACCGAATGACGCTCGACAAATTCAGCCGCGCCGTCGCCGTCCTCGTCCGCGGGATAAACGTTCTGCGCGGCGAGAATTTTCCCGTCGAAAATACCCGCCGTAAGCGTAAGATCCTTATACCCGAAATCCGGCGATGTAGGTTCGCCGTCCTCGTCAAGACCATTGTAAACGCTGCCCGTGAGAACAAACGTGTTGGTGTCCTCCTGCTCCAGATTATATGTAAACACGGGCGCGTAGATGATATTCTGGTAATTCGCGAGAATTTCCGTCAAATCCTCCGCGGTTATCTGACCGCTTTCGTTGTCGTTCATGGTGTTTACTATCTGCGACAGCGTTTCATTCGCGTTTAAGTCCGAGGTGTAAATTCGCGTGACGTACATCTGCGTGCCTTCCGCCTGCGGAATATCCCCGCAGAACACCAGATCGTGCGAATTCAGCACGAACAGCAAATACAGCACCAACGCCGCCATTACCAAAGCCACAATAACTATTCCGAGTACAATTTTCATAGTAACTCCTTAAACACAATACAAATTTGTATCCCAATCGGGTATATACGGGTGATGCCGCATATACAGCTTATATCTTCGGTTCATCTTGCTTATCATAAGCGGCAGGCTGAACATATCCTCGTTTCGGTGATAAAGCGCGACGTTCAGTTTCGGCTTAAAATCGGATATCGTCTTTGCCGCGCCCTCCAAAGCCTCCCGCTCTGCGCCCTCGACGTCTATTTTAATGTAAGTCGCAGGCGCGCCGCAAAGCATGGTGTCGGTCTTCATCATCTTGACTTCCCTGTACCGCGCCGAATTCATCGGTTTTTTATCGTTTTTTACAACCTTGCTCCCCCTGCCCTTTCGCATATCGAACGTGAAAGCGGTGTCCTCGTTCCACGCCCCGCAGTTGTAGCACTCCATAAGCGCCGAACCTATCATATAAAGCCTGCGTTTCATTTTTCGGTAGCTGTAAACATTCGGCTCCATAGCGTACAGCTTTTGAAACTGCATCGACGTTTCATTAAGAAATTCAACCATAGTATCGCCGTCATACGCGCCAAGGTCGACATACACCTCGTCCGTGCCGATATTAAGCAGGAAGAATTTCTCCTCCGAGGGCGTTTCCACATCGCGCAGATACTTCAAATTCCCGCTAAGCTTGTACCTCACAACCCCCTCGAACACCTCGCGCGATTTGTCGTCGGCAAGCATTTTATGTACGGTCAACATCTCGTCGCGGTGCTCTTTCGCGAACGCCAGATCGAACAGTCCCTCTCCTGCCACGGGAACATTCGGCGCGAAAAGCTCGTGCTTTTTTCCGATTTCATAAATATGCTCCATAACTTCGGGAATTTGCGAGCCAAAGCACACCAGTATAAGAAAATCTTCCCCGAACTGCTCTTCAATCTCCGAGAGCTTTTTCACGCGATAACCGAGAAAACTGTGTCCGCGGACAAATTCATCGCTTGCCATAATATCCGCGACGGGAATTCCCCGCGCGTCAAGAACAGCCTTTATTTTCTCCGCGCCGTCACCCATGCCGTAAAGAACTACTTTTTTATCCGTGAACTTGAGATATTCCCACAAGTCGCTGTTTATATCATCAAGAAAAAAAGCCATACCATAACTCCCTCTAAATTATCCCGCTTTTCTCGACTTCGCTTGTACATTCAAGATACAGCCGAGGGGTCTCACCCGCGTCAAGACCGTATTTTTCGCAAAGAGAGCAAAATCCCTGCCAATCGGCTTTCCCGTAAAGCAAAACCATATCCAGAACATCGCTGTACACTCCCCCGCGCCGCAGCAGCCCGTTTTTAATGTCGTCCGACAGCGGAAACTGCGAAAGCGCCTTCGCAAAGCTCTTTTTCCCGCTGAACACGCCCATTGACATAAGTCCCATAAGGTAAAACGACTCGCGCTGTTCGGCGGCGGACGGTATCATTCCCGCAAGCTTTCCGCAAAATTTCGCATTAAGCAGCGACAGCCGCAGCGCCTCGGAATTATTGTTTTGAGTGATCTTGCGAATTCCCATAAGGCAGACCCACTCGCGCAGGTAATCAAGACCCAGTATTACTATCGCCTGACTTATCGAGGACACCTTGTTTGCCACGCCGAAATACACCGAATTTATGAGTTTCAAAATCTCACCGCAAATTGCCGCGTCCTGTGACAAAGCCTCAACAATATCGGAAAGTTCGGGTTCGGGCTGCGACATAAGCTGCATAGCCCTTATAATATTCGCGGGGAGCGGCTGCAATGTTTCCTCCTCGGCGGGTTTTGCGAAGAAAAAACCCTGTGCGTATGTACAGCCGAGCCGCTCGGAATATTCAAGCTCCCCGAACGTCTCAACACCGCCCGCAAGCAGCGTTTTTCCCGCGTTTTTGCAGGCACTCGCCGTCTGTTCGATAGTTATCGGGGAAGTTCTGAAATCTATTTTTACAATATCTCCCAAATCGAGGAATTTTTCCGTTTCGGGAGAATACTCGAACCCGTCGAGAACAACGGTATACCCCGCCCCGCGAAGTTCCCTCACAGCGCCCAAAACGTCCTCGTCTGACAAAAGCTGCGTTTTTACTCCGACAAGCAGTTTTTCCGCAGGCAGCAATTTCGGCGCGCCCGCCAAAAGAAGTTCTTTCGTAAAGCTTATCAAAACGCGCGCCGACCCCACAAGGCTCTCAACATCGGCGATTATCTGCGAATTATCCGCGTCTTCTGCGGGTATAGAAACGCTCTCGGCGTCGTAAACCAATTCATACGCCAAAAGTCCGCTGTTCCCGTGAAAAACGGGCTGTCTTGCCAGCAACATTGTTGCCCCCTCCCAACTTTATGTAGCATTTTACCGAACACTAATCTCTGCACGGGCAACAATGTTGCTTTCTCCCAACATTTTGCACCATATAATCGAACACAAATCTCTGTAAGGAAATAGTGTTGCCGATAAATAAAACGTTGAATAACGCGCCGATAATTAAGAGCCGTTATATCATAAACAAGCAAATCAGCCTTTTGAATATCCGTTTTCAAACTCCTTGCCGTTATCGAACTCGGAAATGTCCTCCCACGACAGTTCGCCTTTCCCGTCATATCTGTAAAACCGCCCCGCCTGCGCCGTAAACTCCAGAACGCAGTAATCTTCATCATCTATTCCCTTTGGGTAGTATTTTTCGTCCCCGTCATTCCACAAAAGACGTTTAAACTCCCCGCTTTGATGAACTATCACGCTGCCGTATAAACAAACGCCCTCAAAAGACGCGTCATCGGAAAAATACAAGCACGCGTTTTTGTTTTTCAGCAGACTCTGCACATGAGAGGAGCTTGTGTTCGTTGAGATCAGATGTCCGCCCAGCCCCTTATGCCATACGCAAAAGACCCTGCGGATATTCTGTCTGCCGTTTTCGTCTGTATAGCCTATCGACGCGAACAACGAGCGGTTTATCAGAGCCATGATTTCATCTTTTGTCAGCAACAATGTCGCCTCCTCCCAATATTTTGCGCTATATTATCTAACGCTAATCTCTGTACGGGCAACAATGTTGCTTTCTCCCAACATTTTGCGCCTTATAATCGAACACTAATCTCTGTAAGGCAATAAGGTTGCCTATACTCAAACGCCCGATAACGCGCCGATAATTAAAACGTACAGTAACGCGCCGTTTTCCCGCCAAAATTCAATACACCTATTTTATTATATCACACTTTGATATTTTTTTCAAGAGTTGCGGGAGATTTTTTCGCCGACAGCCTTAAAATTGCAGAATAGGAAAAATTTTGAATATTTTCCAATAACTTGGTAAAACTACTGTTGACAATCCATAGCCTTATTCAACTCAACGAAAGGAAAATGCGTATGAAAAGAAGAAACGAAAAACAAAACGTCAAGCTGCTCGGCGCGGCGTCGGCGATAGGGATAGCGGCGGTCGCGGTGTCGCTTATCGCGGCGTACAGCTCCACTATGAAACGGCTTACTCCCACGCAGAGCGGCGACGACCGAACGTTCTCGTACAGCACTTCGAGCGGCAGCTCAGATGTTCCCGTACAGAACAGCGTTCCAAACGTCCCGCTTGACCGCGGCAGCTCTAAAACTTCGGGTTCTTCGGGTAACTCAAAGCCCGAAAGCTCAAAGAATTCGACAAGCTCCTCCGACGCCGAGGAAGCAAACCGCCCCGTTACCGTTGACATCGGGAACATTCTCCCCGTAGAGGGCGAAGTGTCGCACCCGTTCAGCAACGGCGAATTAGTAAAATCCGAAACGCTTGGGGTGTGGAAGACCCACGACGGCTGCGATATTCTCTGCGAACTCGGAACAGACGTGAAATCCATGTCCGAGGGCGTGGTAAAGGTTATCGACAACTCCTCGGTGTACGGCGTGTGCGTTACCGTGGAGCAGTCTAACGGTCTTACCGTGGAATACTGCGGTCTTGCGAAAGAACTTAACGTCAAAGCGGGAACAGTCGTAAAACAAGGTGAAATTATCGGCAAAACAGGCGACACAAACCAAGCCGAAATTCTCCAGCAGCCGCATCTTCACCTTGCCGTAAAACAAAACGGAAAGTGGATCGACCCGATGTCGGTTATCGATAAAACCGAATGATAAAGCTTTCGCCGCGCCTGCGGCGATACATATTTTAATGAAAATTTCCCCATTTTTGATAAATTTTGTAAAAAATTCCGCCATTCCGAAAATTTCTAGATAATTTTATTAAAAAACATTTGACAAATCGAGAAAAATATGCGACAATATATATTAGGGGAATATCCCGACAACTTTTCAACATTTCAATTTGGGGGTTTAAAATGAAACTTTTAAAAAGAATACTGTCGCTTATGCTGGCGGCGGCGATAGCGGCAGGGGGATCTGCCGCGTTTGCGGACAATGCAGGTCCCGCGCCGTCGACCTCTTCGGCTGAACAAACCGGGCAAACCGACCCGGAAGATCCTGCCGAGGAACAAGAAAACAAGGGAATGAATCCCGCAAACACGGAGTACGCTGAGCCAGACCTTTCGGAATATGTTCTCTGGGACGGGAAAACGGAATTTCAGGAGGATACGAACTACTACATAACCGAATCGGTTGGTATCGGCAAGGACAAGGTGTTCACGCTGCCGAAAACAAGCCGATTGCTCGTAGCGGACGGCGCGCAGCTTTTGATATACCTTGGCGGCGCGTTTAATGTGTACGGCGAAATGACGATAGCGCCCTCTGCGGAGCTTACGTCGTCGGGAACATTTTCCGTTGGGACAGACGCGGGATTTGAGAGCTTTGGCAAGACTTCGTTTACGATAAGCTCCACGGTGAATATCTCCTCGCTGTTTGTTGCGAGAGCGGGTTCTAAAATGACGTTCAGCGGCATTGTCAACGTCTACAAGGACGGCGATTACATAAGCTATGGTTCTACAATCCTTACGGGAAAATCCAAAACAATCGTTACGGGCTTGTGGCAAGTTCCCGAGGGCGGAACGCAGACCTGCGTGGGAAGTTTTACTATAACACTAAGCGGACGGCTTGACGCGGCGGGTTATCTGACGATTTCGGGAGAAGTCAGATGCAGCGGCATGCTGGAGCTTGAGGCAAGCGTTAAATACTTCAAAACCACTACTTCAATGCTTATTCTGACCAAAAGCGGACGGTTTCTTGACTACCGCCAGATCTACGACGGAATGGCTCCCGGAGCGTACAAGGCGGGAATGAAGGGCATTGACGTTTCAGTTTGGCAGGGAACAATCGACTGGCAGCGCGTTAAAAAATCGGGCGTTCAGTTTGCGATAATTCGTTCTTCCTACGGCGACGACGGTTTGGACAAGATGTTTGATTACAACATCACCGAGGCGCAAAAAGCGGGCATTTCGGTGGGAGTTTATCACTACTGCTATGCGAAAAATACCGTCGAGGCTCGTATTGAGGCTCGTCATTTCCTTGAAACGATAAAGCCGTACAAGATAGATTTCCCGCTTATGTTCGACTTTGAGGACGAAAGTCAAAGGCACCTCGGACGGGACACTCTGACGGATATAGCGGAGGTCTTCTTAAAAGAAATTGAGGACGCGGGCTATTTGCCGATGATTTACTCCTACAAAAACTGGCTGGAAACTAACCTCGACATGGAAAGGCTTTCCGAATACGAGGTTGCCGTGGCGGAATGGGGCGTTCCCAAAACCACATACGGCGGCGACTACGGAATTTGGCAGTACAGCTGCAAGGGTTTGGTGTCGGGAATTGACGGAGACGTCGACCTTGACATCTGCGTTAAGGACTACGCGAAAATCGTCCGCGAGGGCGGCTGGAACCACCTTAAAAGATTTGAATAACATAAAAAAGCCCCCGCTATTCACTAGCGGGGGAGATTTTTATCCGTTTATTGCGCTGTATATGTTTAACCCTGATAGTAATAATACTGTTTTTCGCCGTCAGCGGGAGAAAAACCTATGCAATTGCCGCCAACCAACTGATACCCGACATTGTTGCCGTTCTCGGCGGAAACCTTGTCTTTTGGCTCTTTGCTAAGTCCGATAAACGGGAGAACATCCGACAGCGTGTAATAATTGCGCGTGGTGAAAAGCTCCGCTACCTCGATTTGATCCTCGCTAAGAGCGGAAACGTCATACCCGAACAGGCAAATTGTGCCGTCGTCATACACCTCAATGTACTGCTCCTCGGAGCCGTTTTCGAGATAATACTTCCCGACTTTCAGCTCGTCAGTCAAAACATTTTGGTCGTTTGCCTCGGTAGTCTTGCAGCCCGTCAAAGCGACGCAGCCCGCAGTAAGGCTTAACCCTGCCATTACGGCAGTCAATAATTTCTTCATAATGTTACCTTCTTTCTTCAGCTTGTCACTTCAGCCTGCCATTGCTCTTAATAACATTGTAATATCTGCCGGCTAAATTGTCAATGTCAATAATATACAAATTTTAAAATTTATTTTATTGTTTTTTACAAAAAACGCTCCCCGAAAAAGGGAGCGTTTCGCATATACTTTGTTGTTAAACCGTAGCGCCTTTGGAGATATAAACCGGGAAATTCTCCGAGCCGGTAATAGAGCGGTCTTTGGAAATCGTCACGTCCTTGTCCGCGATAGCGTCAACAAACGAGGCGTTTTCCTCGACAACAGCGTCCTGCATTATAATGCTGTTTTTGATAACCGCGCCCTTTGCAACCTTAACCCCGCGGAACAGCACGGAATTTTCAACCGTACCCTCTATCTGGCAGCCGTCCGCGATAAGAGAGCCTTTTACATTGCACTCAATGCCGTACTTTGCGGGAGCAACGTCGCGCACCTTGGTATAAATCGGCGTATCCAGCGAGAACACCTCGCGGCAAATATCACGGTTCATCATATCCATTGTCGCCTTGTAATAGGTCTTCATCGAGTCGATTATCTCAAAATACTTCTCGTACTTATAGCCGAGAATTTTGTAATCGCGCAGCTTGTGCTGGAGAATATCGGTCTCAAAGCTGTACAGACTTCTGCACTCGCTCTCGCGGATAAGGCTTTCGAGGAATTTGCGTTTCATAACGAAGATATTCAGCGCAACATTCATCTCACCGCTTATAGCGGGTCTTGCGAGAACATCGTAAACGACATTGTTCGCGTCGACATAAAGCACCGTCTGCGCCAGCGCGCGCTCCTCGGGGTATGCTGTCCTGCCGTAAACGCAGGTAATATCCGCCTCGTTTTTCTCGTGGAAGTCAACTATAGGGCGCAGATCCATATTCGCGACAACGTTGGAATCCGCCATAATAACGTATTCCGCGTTGCTCTCGGTAATAAACTCCGACGCGCCCGCCAGAGCCTCAAGTCTGCCGCGGTAAACTTTCGCGCTCTCTCTGCCGTAGGGGGGGAGAATGTGAAGTCCGCCCGTCTTGCGCGCGAGATCCCACTCGCTGCCCATTCCGAGGTGGTTCATAAGGGAATAATAATTCTGCTTTGTAATAATCCCGACCTGCGTCATACCGGAATTTACCATCCACGACAGCGGGAAATCAATAAGGCGATATTTGCTCCCGAACGGAACAGATCCCATAGCTCTGGTTTTGGTAAGCTCGGGAAGTGTCTGCTCGTGCATATTTGCAAAAATCAAGCCCAGAACATTAGCCATACTTGCCATATCAAAAACGTCCTTTCTATCAAATGTCTTTGGAGATCATAGCCTTGGGGGGAGCAACCGCCTTATCGGAAACATTTACGTGAGGTCCGATAACCGCAACGCCCCACTGGGACTTATCCTCAACAAGCTCGGGACGCTCGCCGATATGCGCGCCCTCTCCGACAACGCAGTCCTCGCCGACTATCGCGTACTCTACAACCGCGCCTTTTTTAATAACGGAATTCGGCATAATGATACTGCTCCTTACCACCGCGCCCTCTTCTACGGTAACTCCCGCAAAAAGCACGGAGAAGTCAATATCGCCCTCTATTTCGCAGCCCTCGGCTATCATAGAGTTTTCGATCTTGCTGTTAAGACCCGCATAATGCGGCGGCATAACAGGGTTTCTCGAATAAATTTTCCAACTGTCGTCAAGCAAATCAAGAGGCACATTCGGATCGAGAACGTCCATATTCGCTTCCCACAGGGAATCTATCGTTCCGACGTCCTTCCAGTAGCCGTCAAAATGGTAAGCTACCATTTTCTCCTTATTGTCCAGCATAGCGGGAATTATGTTCTTGCCGAAATCCTTGCTTGCCTCGGCGTCATTTTCGTTGTCGATAAGATACTGTCTGAGCTTTGACCATGTAAACACGTAAATACCCATAGACGCGAGATTGGATTTAGGCTCTTTCGGCTTTTCCGCAAACTCGTAAATCGTACCGTCGGGATTTACGCTCATAATACCAAATCTCGGAGCCTCCTCCCACGGCACTTCAAGCACCGCGATAGTCGCGTCCGCGTTGTGGGTTTTGTGGAAATCCACCATTTTGGAGTAATCCATTTTATAGATATGGTCTCCCGAAAGAATTACCACATACTCGGGATTATAGCGGTCAACGAAATTGATATTCTGGTAAATAGCGTTCGCCGTGCCGGAATACCAGCTCTTTCCCGCAGCGGTTTCATACGGCGGGAGAACATGCACTCCTCCGTGCGCCCTGTCAAGACCCCACGGCTGACCGTTGCCGATATACTCGTTAAGCACCATCGGCTGATACTGCGTCAGAACGCCCACGGTGTCTATCCCGGAGTTTACGCAGTTGGAAAGCGGGAAATCGATTATCCTGTACTTCCCGCCGTAAGGTACAGCGGGCTTTGCCATATCCTGCGTGAGAGCGTACAGACGGCTTCCCTGTCCGCCCGCAAGCAGCATGGCAACGCACTCCTTTTTAATGTGGTTCATAAAACTTCCTCCTGTATATTTATTTCGCTTTATTGACCTTTTTTTCGAGCTTTTCCGAAGTTTCGGGTTTAGCGGGTTTATCGGTCTTAGAGGTCTCGGTCTTGGGAGCATTCGCTACTTCCTTGACATCTTTTTCTTCTTTGACCTCTTTAACCTCTTTTTTCTCCTCGACCTCAACCATTTCTTCAACAGCGTTTGGATCGCGGATATTCTTCGGTTTCAGGAAAATAGCCGACATGGGCGGAATATCAAGCGTTATTCTGTACTGCTCGTCGTGCATAGGCTCGGTGCGCGCGGTGACCGTGCCGTTTTTAATACCGCTGCCGCCGAACTCAACCGCGTCGGAGCTGAACACTTCCTCGTAATCCGCAAAATACGGAACGCCTATCTCGTAAATCTCGTGACGGACGGGCTGGAAATTGCACACAACGATTATCTCGTCCTTGTTTTTCGCAATTCTTCTGAACGCGATAACGGAGTTCTGATTATCCTCCGCGGAGATCCAATGGAAACCCTCCCACGAGGTATCGCATTCCCACAGCGCGGGGGTCTCTTTATAGAACTTGTTTATTGCCTTGACATACTGATGATACTTGTAATGCGGTTCAAATTCGAGAACCTCCCAGTCAAGCTCGGACTGGAAATTCCACTCCTTATACTGAGCGAACTCCTGCCCCATAAACATCAGCTTTTTGCCGGGGTGCGCCATCATGTACCCCAAAAACGTTCTCATCGAATGGAAACGGAACTCTCTCGGACCGCCCATTTTATCCAGCATCGAGCATTTTCCGTAAACCACCTCGTCGTGGCTTATCGGCAAAACGTAATTCTCGGAAAACGCGTAATAGAACGAGAATGTAACAAGATTGTGGTTGTAGGGTCTGCCCAGAGGGTCCATGCTCATATAGCGGAGCATATCGTTCATCCAGCCCATATTCCACTTGAAATTGAACCCCAAGCCACCTATATCCGCAGGCTTTGTAACCATCGGCCACGCGGTGGATTCTTCGGCGATCATAAGAATATTCGGGTGTTCCTTGAAAAGAGCCGCGTTAAGCTTTTGCAAAAACGCGATTGCCTCCAGGTTCTCCTTGCCGCCCTTGTTGTTGGGACGCCACTCGCCCTGCTTGCGGTCGTAGTCAAGATACAGCATAGACGCCACCGCGTCAACGCGCAGACCGTCAATATGATATTTATCTATCCAATAATTAGCGTTTGACACCAAAAACGACTGAACCTCGGGAAGTCCCCAGTTGAAGATATGAGTACCCCAGTTTTTATGCTCGCGGCGGAACGGATCGGAATATTCATAGCAGGACTCGCCGTCCCACTCGTAAAGACCCGCCGCGTCCTTCGGGAAGTGCGCCGGGACCCAGTCCACGATAACTCCCACGCCCGCCTGATGTCATCTGTCTACAAACTCCATAAAATCATGCGGCGTGCCGAAACGCGATGTGGGCGCGTAATACCCAATCTGCTGATACCCCCACGACCCGTCAAACGGATATTCGCCGATAGGCATAAGCTCAACATGAGTATAACCCATTTCCTTAACATAAGGAATAAGCGAATCCGCAAGCATGGAATAGGAAAGGTAATTCTCCCCGGATTTTCTCCACGAGCCGACATTTACCTCGTAGATATTTATCGGGCTTTCATAGACGTTGGTCTCCGACGCGGATTTCATATACTTGCCGTCGCCCCATTTATACCCCTCGATATCGTAGAACTTTGTCGCGGTGTTCGGGCGAAGTTCCATATGATAGCCGTAAGGGTCAGCCTTCAGCTTTATAAGCCCGTCGGGAGCCTCGACGCTGTATTTATAAGTGTCGTACTGCTTAATCCCCTCGATAAACAGCTCCCAGATGCCGCCGTCGCTTATTTTGTTCATGCAGTGCCTGCCGCGGTCCCAATGGTTGAAATCGCCGACAACGCTTACCGATTTTGCGTGGGGAGCCCAGCACCTGAAAACTACGCCGTCCCTACCGTCAAAATTCTCCTTATGAGAGCCGAAAAATTCATACGCGTGGGAGTTTTCGCCTTGGTGGAACAAATACAGCGGAATGTTGTATTTGTCGGGAACAACGATTGCCATATCAAAAAAGCCTCCTCTGTAAAATTACGTCATACGAAATTTAATAATAATTACCAAAAACAGAACACGCCGAAAGCGTTTCTTTATCACTATTGTAGCATATATGCCAAAATATTTCAAGTGTTTTGTTAATTTTCTATGAATTCCGATATTTCCCACTATCGTTTTTGTGTATTTTGTACAACAATTTATGCAAAGGCGTTTGTAAACGGTTACATTGGGGCCAATTCGGCAAAAATCAGTCGTTTATTGCGACGGCAAGAACGCTTATGTCGTCGTCGCGTGAAAAACGGCTGCCGCGGGCGGCTTTTGCGACTTTTTCGGAAAGCTCGTCGGGTTCGGTTTCCTTGGAGATTTCGCGGGAGAGCCAGTTTTCGTCTGCGACAACGCCGTCGGTCATCATAAGGATAACATCGCCCGCGCCGACTGTGAATTTCTGCGCGGGAACGCGAAGTTTCCCGCCCGAACCCGCGGGCGGCGAGGACAACACCGCCCTGATAAGCCTGTCGGAGGATTTTATATATGTAGTCGCCGCGCCCGCCTTGTAGAGGGCGCATTCT
>CANQNY010000003.1 GCA_947625335.1 uncultured Clostridia bacterium
TATATCCTGCCATAAGCCGTTTTCGCAGTTTGCACCCAAAAAAAGTTTACATTCGTGAAGTTTTGTTTCGTTTGCATATAATGCATTTTTCAGTGAAGAAAGAATATCGTTATCCGCCATATTAAAAGGCGCATGACCCTTATCGTATTTAGAAAGCTGCCGCCTTATAATCATAAATGCGACCCAGACATTTACGGGAGTTCCATCTATCAGCTGTAAAACAGCGGACTTGGTTTTTGATATAATAGCCGAATTTTTAGTTTGATCGTATAATTTATATATTCCGCCCTCAACAATTCTGCCAAAATCGGTAGGAATATTATCGGGAATATCGGGATTTCCGTGGACAGCATATCCCTTTTCCCCGCGCAGGAACTCGGCAACCTCGTCATTGTCAAACGCCTTTTTTGTCAGAGCAAGCAATTCTTCGTCAGACACTCTCGTCTTTTTGTCCATGTTTTTCCTCCTTGTCAGATGCTGCCAATATACATATCCCGCAATCTTCCGTTAAGATACGATCCAAACGGTTTATATAGCCCCACAATCCGTCGTTTTTACAGCCATACCAATCCTTGCAGTTTCTAAGAGCCGACTCGTTATTCAGCACATTAGCTCTTATTTTATCAAGGGTTTTTTCTGTCATCATAAACGGCGCGGGATATTCAGAATGTTCATTAAAAATCTGATTCCAGCAAGCCATATAAGCACACCAAACCCGCGTAGGCGTATCGTTTAAGCTTTCAATTGCTTTATGGAATTCAGCTATGATTTTTTCATCATGCGTCTTTAAATATAACGCGTATATACCGTTTTTTAATATTCTGTTGAAATCGGTAGGAATATTATCAGGAATATCCGGGTTTCCGTGGACAGCATACCCCTTTTCCCCGCACAGGAATTCGGCAACTTCGTCATTGTCAAACGCCCTTTTTGTCAGAGCAAGCAGTTCTTCGTTAGACACTCTCGTCGTTTTGTCCATGGTTATCCCCCTTGTCAGATATTTCCGCGCCCGAAAAATTCCTCGTACACCTTTCTGGTATTCAACAGCTTTGCCGTGGAATTTTCGAGAGCGGAGGCGTTACCGTCCGACTTTGTTATAAAATAAGTCACGTCGTCGGGGTTCGCCGTAAGCGGATATTTTTCAATTGCGCGCCGAAACGCCGACGCTGCCATCTCAAAAAATATATCCTCCGACCATTTGTGAATGTCAGGGTCTTTTCTGTTGTGTTCGGACAGGAGTTTTGAGATTTTCGCAAGAGAGCTTCTGCGACCGTTCATTACGTCGGAATATCCCCACTCCCCGACCTGCCATTTCGTATGCCCGTGAGCTTGTAGGAATTCAAGCGTGTTCGCCGAAAGCGACACGCAAACGCACTTGCTGTCCGCGACAAGCGCGGCGGCGTATATTTTCTCGCTGCCCGCGGCTTTTCGTATCCCGGACAGCTCCTTTACAAGCGATTTTTCAAGCTTTACCGCTATGCTCTCGTAAAATCCCAAAATCTCCACTCCTTATTATAAATTACATTTAATATACCACAAAACAGCAAAGTTGTCAAGCACGGGACGATATTTCCGCGATTTTTCGGAGTTTTCGGGGAATTTCTGCGTTTTGTGAAAATATCTTCTGTTTATTCGGTAATTTGTTAGTTTCCGCTAGTATTCTCGCTTTTTTGAATTCAGGTTTAAAAGTGAAATGAAGTTCAAGAAAATGAGAAAAAGCAAGAGATTTAAAGAGAAACAGAAAGAATTTGGGATATATTTAAAAATTGAGCGAAAAACCCCTTGACAAAATGGGAAAAGCGTGGTAAAATATAATTCGTCAGTTGATTTATGCCGAATTTTCGGCAAAATAAGATAGAAATTTACAGGAGGAAAAAATATGTCAACTTATATGCCTAAACCTGCGACAGTAGAGCGCAGATGGTATATCATCGACGCGGCTGAAAAGCCTCTCGGACGTGTTGCGGCGGCTGCTGCTACTCTGCTTAGAGGAAAGCATAAGCCCACGTTCGCGCCCCATTGCGACTGCGGCGATCACGTTATTATCGTAAACTGTGCAAAGGCGGTTCTTACGGGAAAGAAACTCGAAAAGAAAGTCTACAGATGGCACACCGGCTGGATCGGTCATCTTAAAGAAGTGGGTTACGACAAGCTCATGAAAGAGAACCCCGAAAAGGCTATGACACTTGCGGTAAACGGAATGCTCCCCAACACAACGCTTGGCAGAAAGGCTCTTACAAGACTTCGCTGCTATGCCGGTGCGGAGCACAACAACGCGGCTCAAAAGCCCGTTGAATTCAAGTTTTAAGGAGGGCTTTTTATGTACGAATCTAAACCTTACTACTATGGCACGGGCAGAAGAAAGCACTCTGTTGCCCGCGTGAGAGTTTATCCCGGAAGCGGTTCTATAACTATCAACGGAAGAGATATAGATGATTATTTCGGGCTTGATACGCTTAAACTCATCGTTCGTCAGCCGCTGGCTCTTACCGATCTTCTTGAGAAGTTCGATATAGTCTGCACGGTTGCGGGCGGCGGCGTTACGGGTCAGGCGGGCGCTATCCGTCACGGTCTTTCGAGAGCGCTGCTGCAGTATTCGGACGAGCTGAGACCTGTTCTCAAAAAGGCAGGATTCCTCACTCGCGATCCGAGAATGAAAGAAAGAAAGAAATACGGTCTCAAAGCTGCAAGACGCGCTCCGCAGTTCTCCAAGAGATAATTCCCAAAAAATTACAAAAAAGGCGTTCGCTGTTATGGCGGGCGTTCTTTTTTGGGAATTTTGCGGCAAGAGGGGCGGTTTTCGCTCAAATTTCCCCTCAAAAGCTGCCAAGTATTGTACAAATTGCATAAAAAAACAAAATTCTTTTGTGCAAATGTACTCAAATTGAAAAAAATGCTAAAGTCCACGAAAAAACTGCCGATAACATATTTGTAACGGTCAAACACAGTTGACCTTGCAATCCTTTACAGCGCGCAAGTTAAAGGAAATCCCAAAAAACAGCCCGCGGAATGATTCCGAAAACTAACGGGCAAAAATTCAAGGAGGATATTATTATGGGAATGATAGTACAACACAACATGAACGCGTTGAACGCGTACAACAAACTGAACGCTAATGTGGCAGGTCTTAAGAAGTCTTCTGAAAAGCTTTCTTCGGGCTACAGAATCAACCGCGCGGGCGATGACGCAGCAGGTCTCGCGATTTCCGAGAAAATGCGCAGCCAGATCCGCGGTCTTAACCAGGCAGTCCGCAACTCGCAGGACGGCATTAACATGATCCAGACTTACGAGGGTGCAGCTCAGGAGAGCCACAGCATTCTGCAGAGAATGAAAGAGTTGGCAGACGAGTCCGCTAACGGCACTTATCAGAATGAAGTTGACCGCGACGCGATTCAGCTCGAATTTGATCAGCTCAACGACGAACTTAACCAGCTTGCTGACACCGACTTCAACGGCGTTGTTGCGCTGAACGGCGGCGTTATGGCTGACGGCACGGTTGTAAACAACACGAATGCGGTTGCGGGAACACCCACCATTAACTACACCCAGAACGTTGACGACAACGGCAGCCTTGTTTACTCCGAAAATGTAAACGGTACGATCGACAGCTCCCAGAACGGTACTATCGTTGTAAATGGCGTTCGTGTTACCCTTACAGCAGGTCAAACCGGAACAGTTGACGCTGGCAAGTTTACGCAGGGTGCTTATGAACCTGACGGAAAAGGTGAAGGTTCTAAGTACGAGGTTAAGACTAAAGCTACGCTTGGAACTGCAGCGCAAGATTGGCTTACCGCTGAAGAAGTTTACAAAGTAGGAAAAGACGAGACTCAGATTACCATTAACGGTCATACTTTCACTATCGGTCGTGATAATACAGGCAAGATAACAAACTTGATTTCTACTGATGGAAAAGATAACGACATCATGGCAGATGACGCAAAGGCTAAATTGTATGGCTTTGATGCGAAACTGACCTATGCCGAGGACACGGGTAAACTTACCGCAAAAACAACATATAGCCTCGGTACTGATTTGTCAATCACCAACAAGAACACAAGTGAAGTTGTTGGTAAACTGACCGTATCTACCGGCGTTTCCACTCCCGACTCGTTCCAGCATGGTTCGCGCAACTTGACCTACACCGATAACCTCACTCTCCAGTCCGGTGCGCGTTCTAAGGATAGTGTTCGTTTCAATTTCGCTTATGCTACGAACGGAATTGGCAATCTGCACTCCGACCTGAACATCTCGGCTCGTGGTCTTGGAACTGACCAGCTTTCTCTTGCAACTGCTGAAGAGGCTAACTTCGCGATCGACCAGATTGACAACGCGATCAACAAGGTTTCTATGGTTCGCGCAACATTTGGTGCTGCTCAGAACCGTCTGGAACACAAGATCACGAACCTCACGACCAACAGCGAGAACCTCCAGGAAGCAGAGAGCGCAATCCGCGATACGGATATGGCTTCCGAGATGATGAACTACACCAAGTTCAACATCCTCCAGCAGGCTGCACAGTCTATGCTCGCTCAGGCAAACCAGCAGCCGCAGTCCATTCTCCAGCTCCTCGGCTAATTCCCGAAAACTGCGTGAATGCGGCATAACTGAACACGAATCCCCCTCGAACAGAGGGGGATTTTTGTGTCGAAAATTGACAATTAGTACAAAATGTGATATAATGTACTTGCCGGTTACCACCCGAGCTTTATGCAAAGGGGGTGGTGTTGTGGACACAATTTTGGCGTTTATTGTATCCGTCGCAGCGGGTTTGTTCGTTGAACTTATCTGCAAATGGCTTGACGGGGACGAGTAATCGGTAAGCCTACATAAAAAGTCCCTCGGAGCTGCCACTCCGAGGGATATTCTGTGATGTTGTGAAAATTTTGGCGTTTTTATCTCACACCTCCATTATATCACATAAAATCCGCGTTGTCAAGTGCTTTCCGAAAAAAATCCCCCTCTGTTCGAGGGGGATTCGTGTTCAGTTAAGCCGCATTCGTGCCAACTCTGCGAATTAGCCGAGGAGCTGGAGAATGGACTGCGGCTGCTGGTTCGCCTGTGCGAGCATGGACTGAGCCGCCTGCTGGAGAATGTTGAACTTGGTGTAGTTCATCATCTCGGAAGCCATATCCGTGTCGCGGATTGCGCTCTCTGCTTCCTGCAGGTTCTCGCTGTTGGTCGTGAGGTTCGTGATCTTGTGTTCCAGACGGTTCTGAGCAGCACCGAATGTCGCTCTAACCATGGAAACCTTGTTGATCGCGTTGTCGATCTGGTCGATCGCAAAGTTAGCCTGCTCCTGTGTAGCAACGCTCAGTTTATCAGTACCAAGTCCGCGTGCGGAAATGTCCATATCAGAACGGAGATTTCCAATACCGCTAGTGTTGTAGGAGAACGTGAACTTGATCGAGTCCTTAGAACGTGCGCCTGCCTGCAAAGTAAGAGCATCGGTGTAAGTCAGGTTACGTGCGCCGTGCTTGTAGGAGTTGGGCTCGGATACCTTATCGCCAAGCCTTACAGAACCAGCTGCTATCTTTTTAGTACCTCTTGTAAGAGCACCATCGCTAGCAACATCATAAACAGTAACAGCAGTTATTTTTCCATCCGCCACGGTAAAAGTAATGCCTTCTTCGGCTGCGGTAATTGCGACGGCTTTGTTACTCTCTGCATCCCAAAGTTTAACCGCCGTACCATCAACGATGTATTCCTTACCGTTATAGGTAAATCTACCCTCATCATCGGCTGCAAGCATTTCTGTAACCGTTATCTTGCCGTTGGCAGTAAATGCACCATCTTTTACGAAATTGTCCGTTAACTCTACCTTTGCCGGATCGCCCACGTTGGTAGGAGCGGTTGCAGCGGTCTTGCCTTCGCTGTCCTTTACGGTCGCTTTGCCATCAGCGGGAGCTAAGGTTATGTCATATCTCTTACCATTTATAGTAATCTGACCTGTACGACCATCAGCAGCAAAAGAACCGTTAACTCTGTCCTCGTAAATTATGGTCTTATCATCGCCGGCATTTTGAGTATACTGAATAGTAGGCAGGGTCGACTGATCGCTAGCATTCTTGAGCTTTGTGCCATCAGCCATACGACCGCCGTTCAGCGCTACAACGCCGTTGAAGTCGGTGTCTGCAATCTGGTTCAGTTCGTCGTTCAACTGATCGAACTCGAGCTGGATAGCGTCGCGGTCAACTTCGCTCTGATAAGTGCCGTTAGCGGACTCGTCAGCGAGTTCCTTCATTCTCTGGAGTATGCTGTGAGACTCCTGAGCTGCACCCTCAAACGTCTGGATCATGTTTATACCGTCCTGCGAGTTGCGGACAGCCTGATTCAAGCCCTTGATCTGCGAACGCATTTTCTCGGAAATCGCGAGACCTGCCGCGTCATCGCCCGCGCGGTTGATACGATAACCGCTCGAAAGCTTTTCAGAAGACTTCTTAAGACCTGCCACATTAGCGTTCAGTTTGTTGTACGCGTTCAACGCGTTCATGTTGTGTTGTACTGCTGACGTAACTGAAAATAACACAAAAAAAGCTGCAAAAAATCCCCCGAATTTGGGGGATTTCGGAATTTTACTTCAAAAACAGCGCGAGGTGCGCGGGCGAAAGGAAGTTTCCCGCTTTCATCATATCAAGCAGCAAATTTACTTTGTGCGGAGAATGCGAGAAATTCCGCACAATAATCGACGCCGCATCGGTAATAAACGCGTCCGTTTTTGCGTTTGCGTCATCGCCGTGGTATTTTACAGCAATTTTCGCAGAGGCAACAGCTATGAATTTTATCATCGAAAGCGTTACCGCATAAAGCGCGTAATTTTCAAAAATCGTGCGGGAAAGCGGTTTCAGGGGAACTCCAAGCTCCAAAAGCAAATTCAGAGCGACATTTCTAAGCCAGAACGGCTTATCCTTATAGACCTCTTCAAGGTGCTTTTCGCCTTGTATGTAAAGCTCGGAACTTATATTCCCGCTCTCGTCCGTTACCGCGGAAAGAACGTCAAGCCCCGAAAAGAACTGCAAAAACTTGCCGGTTGTCGCGGCTTTCAAGCTGTAATTTGACTTGATATTCTCAATATTTCTCAAATTCGCGGCGCTGTGTATCTGCTTTCTTATATCCTTTACAGCCTGAGGAATATTGTCATATTCCTTGTTTTCGACAACCTTTGACATAGCCTGCGCCGCCAGCGCGCCGAGAATTACATCGGTTTCGAGGGAATTTCGCCTGTCGGAAATTATATCGTAGATCATCTCGAAAATATCGTTCTGATACTCTGTTTCGGGGTGTTCTTTCTTTTCCTCGTCCGTGAATTTGCTGATATTCTTTACCACGGTGACTTCTTTTATCGGAATATTGACAAGATCCGCGCTTTTGTCCTCATTCAGCAGCTTGTGCATTATCGTCGGGCAGGACATATAGCAATAGCTGTAGCACACCTCGCCCGCCACGGTATGCAAGCGCGGATAGATCTTGCAGACATCGGACAAATACTCCGCGCCAAGTTCTCTTTGAATTCGGCAGAAATTATCTTCCGTAAGAAACGGGCAGCGTTTGTTTTCTTCAAGAGTTACGGCGTAAAGATCCGGATTGTCGCGGCGGGCAGGGTGGAAAGATTTTTCCGTAAGCTCTTTAAGCTCCGCCGAACAGTTCGGGTCATTTTTGACCTTGTCTATCTCGTCCTTTTTCCAGAAAATTGCCCAACCTATACAGCAGGAATTGGTACAAGTTCCGCCAACGCACTTAAATTCCTCGAAATAACGCGGCTGTCTGTAATACATAAATTATCCCCTCCCAAAAATGCTATATTTAGTATAACATTTTTCTTAAAGGTTGTCAAGTATTATTTCACACTACGCCGATTTAACGTGCATTGCGCGCATGGCGTTAATTATTGCGATAACCGAAACTCCGACGTCTGCGAACACCGCCGCCCACATATTCGCAAAACCAAAGGCTGTCAGCACCAGCACAGCGACTTTCACGCCAAGCGCGAACACGATGTTTTCCGTGACGATACGGCGGGTTTTTCGCGCAATTCTGACCGCAAGCGGCAGCGAGCCTATGTTGTCGTTCATAAGCACTATATCGGCAGCCTCAATCGCCGCGTCCGAGCCGAGCGCGCCCATAGCTATCCCCACGTCCGCGCGGGCAAGCGACGGCGCGTCGTTCATTCCGTCGCCGATGTATGCCAGAGCCGTTTTTGCGGGCTTTTGGGAATAAAGCTCCTCCACCGCCTGCACTTTTCCGTCGGGGAGCAATTGCGAGCGCACCTCGTCAATTCCGACGGCTTTCGCAACCTCCTCGGCGGCGGCTTTTCTGTCGCCCGTAAGCATTACCGTTTTCGCAGAACACAGCCTTTTAAGCTCCGCAAGAGCCGCTTCGCTGTTTTCCTTTACAACATCGCACACCGTCACCGCTCCGCAATATTTTCCGTCGGCAGCGCAGTAAACAACCGTTCCCGCAGTTTCGATTTCGGAGAATTGTCCGTCCGTTATAACCTCCTCCATAAGCCGAGCATTTCCAACGGCAATTTTCTTACCCTCGACCTCGGCTTTCACGCCGAAGCCCGCGATTTCCTCGGCGTTTTCGGCTTTCGGGACAGTGCCCTTATCATTCGCGGCTTTCACGATAGACAGAGCTATCGGGTGGTTGGAAATCTGTTCTGCCGCCGCGCAATAGGAAAGAAGCTCTTCCCTCGAAATGCCGTTTGGAATTACCTCCGACACGGCAAATGTGCCTTTTGTGAGAGTTCCCGTCTTGTCGAAAACGAAAGTCCGCGCTTTCGCGAGAGCCTCAAGATAATTCGCGCCCTTAACCATAATTCCGTGACGAGACGCCCCGCCTATTCCGCCGAAAAACGACAGCGGTACGGAAATCACCAGCGCACACGGGCAGCTTACCACCAAAAACGTCAACGCCTTGTATATCCAACCGCTCCAGTTTTTGTCAAAAAGCGGAGGAATAACCGCCAGCAATACCGCCGAGATAACGACTATGGGCGTGTAAACTCTCGCAAAACGCGTGATAAAATTCTCGGTTCGCGCCTTGTTTTCGGAAGAATTTTCCACAAGCTCCAGAATTTTCGCAACGGTCGAATCGGAATATTTCTTTGTAACGCGAATTTTCAGCAGCCCGCTTGTGTTGACGCTCCCGCTTATAACCTCGTCGCCCTCGCAAACGTCCCTAAGCGCGCTTTCCCCCGTAAGAGCGGAAGTGTTAAGACCGCTCGCGCCGCTTATCACAACGCCGTCAAGCGGAACGCGCTCTCCGGGCTTTACAACGATTATTTCATCAATTTCAACCTCGTCGGGCTCGACCTGCTTTGTCTCGCCGCCGCGCTCGACATTCGCGTATTCGGGGTTTATATCCATCATATCGGAAATTGACTTCCGCGATTTCCCGACAGCTATCGACTGGAAAAGTTCACCGACCTGATAGAAAATCATAACCGCGCTGCCCTCGGAATATTCGCCGATAATCATTGCCCCTATGGACGCTATCGCCATAAGAAAATTCTCGTCAAAAATCTGCCCGTGAGCAATATTGCGAACCGCTTTCCACAGCACGTCCCAGCCTGCCGTGAGATACGACGCCGCAAACACGCAAAGCCCTACAATCCCCCACGCCGAAAAACGCTCCTCGGTATGCGGAATAAACAGCCCCGCGGCAAAAATTACTGCCGCTATGATTATCCGGACAAGATTTCGCTTTTGTCGGCGGGTCATTTTAATACCACCTGACAATCGGGCTCGACTTTTTTGCAGCACTCGACGGCTTTCTTTACAACGTCGTCAAAACACGCGTCGTCCGCCTCAATAGTCATTTTCTGCGTCATAAAGTTTACCGACGCGTCCTTTACGCCGTCGAGTTTCTTTATCGCAGCCTCCATTTTAGCGGCGCAGTTCGCGCAATCCAGATCGATAAGCTTGAATGTCTTTTTCATAAAAAATCCTCCCTCAAAAACTAGTCTTTAATAATAACCGCGTAACAGCAGGGAACAAACCCCTCGATAAGCTTTGTTTTTACCCTGCCGCAACCGCAGTTTTTAAGCATTGCTTTAAATTCATCGGGGGCATACTCGGCGGCGGACCTAAAGCCTATATGCTTATACAGCCCGAGCAATTTTCCCCCTTTGTCCTTGGTGGTAAAGGTCGGCAAAAGCAGTTTCCCGTTCGGCTTTAACACCCTGTACAATTCTTTAACCGCACCCGCGGGATTTTCAAGAAGATGAAGAACGTTTCCTGCGATAACAATATCATATGTTTCGTCATCGTCTTTCAAGTCGAAAATATTCCGCGTATCAAACGATATGTTCGTAATGCCGATCGCCTTTGCCTTGATCTTTGCGATTTTGAGCATTTTTTCGGACAAATCCGTGCAGAGAACGCTCTTCGCGTTTTTAGCCGCCGCAAACGACAGCGCGCCCGTTCCCGCCGCGCAGTCAAGAACCCTCGCGCCCTTCGGCACAAGCCGTGCCGTTACCGAGAGCATTTCCCCGTAAACCCTGCCGTTTACGGCTTCGGCAAGGTCGTAAAATCCCGCGATGTTGTCCCAGAAGTTATTCATTGACATGCTCCAGACCCTGCCTTAAAATCGTATTTACATGGCTGTCGGCAAGAGAATAAAACACCGTTTTTCCCTCGCGCCGAAACGTCACAAGCGACGCGTTTTTTAAAATCTTAAGCTGGTGCGACACCGCGCTGCTGGTCATTCCGAGAATGGTTGACAAATCGCACACGCAAAGCTCCGCGCCGCTTAACGCGCTCAGGATTTTTATCCTTGTGCTGTCGCCGAAGACCTTGAAAAGCTCGGACAGGTCGATAAGCGTGTCCTCCGAGGGCATTTCGGCTTGTATTTTATCCACCGTGTCGGGGTGAACGCACAAAAACTCGCATTGCGGCGCGTCGTTCTCAATTATCGGCATGAATATCCCCCCTTTTCAAGTTATCAATTGAACATTCGTTCAATCGTTTGATTGTATTATACACCATTTACAAACCTTTGTCAAGGGGTTTTCGCAAAAAATTTTAAAAAAACCGCCCGAATTACTTTTCGGGCGGAATTTCTTCTTCGTCGCGGCGGGCTTTGAGGCAGTCTACCAAATTAAATATGATTTCCTGTTCTTTTTTGCTGAGTTCTGTAATATTTACCACAACTTGATCTGAACCGTTTATCATGCCGTCAACTGTCGTGTTAAAGATTTTTGCCATTTCAATAACGTGTTTCAATTGCGGGATTGACAAGCCTAACTCCCAAGAATTTACAGCACTTCTTGTTACACCAAGTTTTTTGGCAAGTTCGGCTTGTGTAATTCTTGATTGCCACCTTAATTCCGCAATACGTTCGCAAAGTTCATATAGTATAGTCATAAAAAAATCTCCTTATGATATTTATTATATCTTTTATGATACTAATGTATTTAATATGAATGATACTAACACTATACAAAAGGCAGAAATATAATCTTTTTTGACAGAAATACTTGACAAATGAAAATTTTAGTGCTATAATGTAAAAGAACCGCCCGACAGGCGGGCGAAAATAAATTTATTTGGAGGAAAGTTAATTATGAACAAGTTTGGGATATGGATAGTAATTCTTTGCGCGGCATTTGCGGGATGCATTCTGACAGGATGCTCAAACTCAAATTCAAGTACAAGCGAAAGCTCTTCTGTACAATCAAGCGTATCTGCTGAACAATCTTCGGAAATTACATATTCCGAAAGCACAAGTGCCGAGTCCTTAAAAGAGGAAATCGCCGAGGCGGAGCAGATCGTTAAAATCAAGTCTTACTCGCTGGCAAAAGATTACAGCGGTAAAGACGCGCTTGTGGTTACTTATGAATGGACAAACATGACAGAAAAGCCGGCATCGTTTATGGTGTCCGTTTTTGACAAGCTCTACCAGAACGGTGTGGAGTTGGGGACTGCTATCGGAGTAGATGAGGCGGACGCTCAAAAACAGATGAACGACGTAAAGCCCGGAGTAACATATGAAATAACTGCGGCGTATGTACTTCAGGATATGAGCGACGTGTCGGTCGAATGTACCGATATGTTCGGTACGGAGATGTATCTTGAGCAAACCTTGTCGCTTGGCGATTTGTGATTGTAAGAAAACAGAATTTAACAATAAACGCGGGCTGCCCGAAAACAGCCCGCGTTTTTTGCAAATTATTCCGGCAGCGCGACCTTTTCGAGCGCGCGGTTTATCTTTCTTGTGCGCGTGCCAACCAGCTTTTCAAGCTCGTCGTCGGCTTGGTGCAGGCGGTAGCGCGTTTTGACGAGAACGTCCTCAAAGGTCGCAAATTCCCGCTTTGCATCCTCCAGAATAGCGCGGATATCGCCGCTCTTTTTCTGAATCGCAAGCGTTTTAAAGCCCATTTGCAGGGCGTTCAGCATTGCCGCCATGGTTGACGGACCCGCGATATTTACCTTGTATTCAGACTGCAAAACCTCCACCAGACCCATATTCACGACTTCGGCATACAACCCCTCAAACGGCAGGAACATTATCGCGAATTCCGTCGTAAACGGCGGAGCTATGTATTTTTCGCTGATACTCTTCGCGCAGCGTTTTATTTCCTTTTCGAGAACGCCGCGCGCCGTTTTTACAGCGTCCGCACTTCCCGTTTCGTGTGCCGCAAGGAGGCTTTGATATGTGTCTCCGGGGAATTTTGAATCTATCGGCAGATAAACAGCCTGCCCGTCGTCCGCGCCGGGGAGTTTTACCGCAAAATCGACCCGTTCGGGACTGTTCGGTTTAACGCCTATCTGCTCGCCGAACTGCGACGGAGAAAGTATCTCGGAAAGTATCGCGCCTAACTGAATTTCTCCCATAATACCGCGGGTTTTCACATTGGAAAGCACGTTTTTAAGGTCAGACACGCCCGACGCTACGGTTCGCATTTCTCCAAGACCCTCGTAAACCTCTTTAAGACGCTGATTTACGGTTTCAAACGATTTGGAAATTCTGTCCTCAAGCGTTTTCTGGAGTTTCTCGTTTACGGTATCGTTAATTTTGTCAAGGCTCTTTTGGTTTTCGGCGCGGAGCTTTTCCATGCTCTCGAAATTCGCGGTTTTCACGCTGTCAAGCGTTGAAAGAATGTCTTTTCTGATTTGTGTAAAATTATTTTCAAGCGCGGTCAATTTTGACGCGGTGGAATTCTGCTGCCGCTCCAGACCCTCAGTAAGATTTCTGCCAAGCTCGGTCATGGTTTTCATAACATAATCCCGCAGAGCCTCAAGGCTCTGTTTATTTTCGGCACGGAGCTTTTCCATATTATCGTTATTCGCCGTTTTCACGCTGTCAAGCGTTGTGAGAATGTCTTTTCTTATCTCGGTGAAATTGTTTTCAAGCGCGGTCAGTCTTGACGCGGTGGAATTCTGCTGCCGCTCCTGACCCTCGCTTAAGGTGCGCCCGAGGTCGGACATGGTGTTTACTACAGCCCCGCGAAGTTTTTCCCCTTGATCGGTAATTTGCCGAATAGTGGATTCATTTTGCATAGAGGTCTGCTCAATAAAGCGGCGGCTGTCGTTTTCGGCTGAAAGCCCGAGTTTGTCGATTTTCTCGTTAAGAGAATTCATATTCCCCGTTTTAAACACCTTTACAAGCACCACGACAATCAATATGATATTTACCGCCAGAACCGCCGTTATAATAATTTCACCGATAGTCATTTTTTTAAAGCTCCTTCTTTTAAAAAATCAGCGGAAAAAGCCGTGTTATAAATAACACGGCTTAAAACCTCAAAATTCTAGTGCCTCTCCGCCGCCGAGATACATTATCCTGTCACCGAGCATTTCGTCCATAAGGTCAAACCCGCGAAAACCCGTACAATGGCAGGCGTATATTTTCTCCGCGCCCGACTGTTTAAGCGCGCGCGACTGCGCCGTGATATAATCCGCGGAACAGTTTATCGACTTCGGATTTCCGTTTGAAAAATGAAATCCCCCTATCACCGCGAGAATAGGTATATTATACCAACGCCGGCTTACCGTTTCGAGAATATTCTCCGCGCCGCAATGAAAACACCCTCCGACAAGAACAAGCCCGTCCGCTTTGCGTTTTTTCGGGAAAATAACCGCAAAACTCTCGTCCGAAAAATCAAACGGGCGGGGCTTTTTGTCCTCCTCGGAAATTATATAATAACTTCTGTCGGGATTTGCCGCGTGTTCGTCCATATCTTCGCAGGAGGCAAGATAAAATCCCTCGCACACCTCGGAGAAGTTGTTGAACAAAATAAGATTATCGGCGTACTTTTTAAAAAATCCCTTGCCCATACCGACGGCGGATTTAAAAAGCCCGTTTTTTCTGAAAACTTCCTGCCGTGCGCCCGCCCGCAGGAAAATCTGTGCTTTTGGGTTCAAGCGCATTACCTGTTCAATTCCGCCCGTGTGAGCTATATGATTATGCGTGAGAAAAACCGCGCTTATATCGTCTATTGGCAGCCTCATTCGGCGCGCGTTATCCACGGCGCGGCCCGTAAGCCCCGTATCGATAAGATAATTTTTCCCGTTAAACTCCACGAAAAGCGAGAGCCCCTCTTCATTATAAAGCTTATCGTTTACGGAAGTATCCTCTATAAGACAAACAATTCTCAAAAACTCACCCCCAAGACCTCCAAAGACCCTTAACTATGCTTTTTAATAAACTCCTTTATCGCGGCAAAGCTCTCCGCGCTTAAATCGTGTTCGATACGGCAGGCGTCCTCGGCAGCGATATTCTCCGGAACACCCAGAGAAGTAAGCCAGTCGGTGAAAAGCAGATGCCGCTCGTAAACGCGCTCGGCAATTTCCTTGCCTTTAGCCGTCAAGGAAATAAAACCGTTTTCGTCCACGGTCACGCACCCGTCCTCGCGCAGATTTTTCATAGCAACACTTACCGAAGGCTTTGAAAACTCCATTTCTGCGGCTATATCCACCGAGCGCACGTCGCCTATACGATTGTGAAGAATAAGAATGGTTTCGAGATAGTTTTCCTTTGATTCAAAAATTCTGTCTTTCATTGTTTTCCCTTTCAACTCTTTCAAAAAATGCCAAAAACCGACCCTGCCTATCTTTATTTTAGCACTTTTTCGCCTTAAAGTCAAGGGCAAAAACTACTGGTTCATACTTAACATTCTCGCGATAACGCTGCCCTCGTAAACTATCGGGTATTCCCGCAGCGAGAAAATAACGCCGTCTACGGGAGCGGTTATCTGCTGTTCGACAGTACCGGTTATGGGAGTTACAATTTCGCCTATGACAGAACCCTTTACAAGCCACATATTGTGTTCCGCAACGGGAACAAATATCCCGCTGCCCGAGGAATGAATGACCGTCACCGCTCCGTCGGTGGAAATCATCGGGTGAGAAATGCCGTGTTCCTCCTCATCCCAGACGCCGAGGTGATTCATAAGGTTGAATATACCGTGCAAAAGCTGTTCGCAATATGCAATGTCAATACGCTGACCCACGCCCATTTCCACCACAAGCGTCGGCACGCCTCGCTCGACAAGCGTTTTCGCAAGCGAGCCGCCGCCCACCGCTCCCGACTCGTGAACCCACACAAGGTCGGTGTTTAAAAGCTTTGCATAGCGCATAAGATAGTCGCTGTTTTCGGGGCTTATTCTCACCTGCGGAATTTCGCGGATAAAGATGTTGCTGGAATGAATATCCACGCACAAATCCGCGCCCTCGATATCCGCGGCAAGCTCTTTTGCGATGTTGTCCGCGATAGAACCGATGTCCGAGCCCGGGAAAACGCGGTTTACGTCCTGACCCGTCACGGGGAACGCGCGGGACGCAGACTCCATTCCGAGCGGATTTACCGCGGGATAGATGTCAACAGTACCGTGCAGACCGCCTATATTCGCGGTTATTTTTTGAATAAGCTTGTAACAGATATACTGCCCGTCAAGCTCGTCGCCATGAATTCCCGTGACAATGGCAATGCGCTTTCCGTCCTCCTCGCCGCCGTGCAAGGTGTTTTTCTTGATTGTAAGCTTTTCGTCAACGCTTAAACTTACCGTGACCAGATTTTTTATCATACTGCTCCGCCTGCCCTCCTTGCCTATTATCTGAAATTACTCAACCGATTTGAGAGATTCGACCATGCTTATTTTTTTCAAAACGCCCGTCATTATGAAGTTTACAATAAGCGAAAACGCCAGCGTTATCAAAAACGCCCACAAATAGGACGGCGCGTGAATACTCCGACCGAACATGACCTCGTCGATTTCCGCCGTTGTGATAACGAACATACAAAGCGCGTAGCCGAGTCCCAGACCCACAATACCGCCCATTATCGAGAGAATGATGTTCTCACGGAAAATGTAGCTTGACACTTCCATATCATAGAAACCGAGAACTTTCAGCGTTGCAATTTCGCGTATGCGTTCGGTAATGTTGACGTTGGTGAGATTATACAACACCACAAATGCCAGCGCCGCCGCCGACACGATAAGCACCACCGTCACAAGGTCCATTATCTGCAAGGTTTCGTGAACGGACGAAAGCGACGATGCATTCATAATAAGCGCAAGGACATTATCGTTTGCGATAACGTGTTCGGAAAACGCGTCCTGAACCGCCTCATCGCGGGAAATGCCGTTGTCGAAATACACCATATTAAACTTAGGGCTTGTGCCGAAAAGCTCCTTGTAAACGCTCTCCGACATATAAAGATAATGGCTGGTGTACTGCTCGGTAATGCCCGCTATTACGAGAGATTTTGTGCTGCTGTCGCTGATTTTGACGTTCAGGGCATCTCCCTTTGAAAGCCCCAGAAGTTTTGCGGCTTTTTCGGTAATTATCGCCCCGTCAGACAGCGAGAGTTTCTCTCCCGAACGGCGTTCGTGCAGGTCTACAAACTGCTCGAAAAGCGCGGTATCCTCAACGCAGGTGACATAACAAGTCACCTTGTTTCCCGAAAAATCGGTTTCATACTGCTTGATAAGAGCGCGGGTGTATTTCGTGTTCGGCTCGTATTCAAGCAGGGTGTTGTAAATGCTTTCAAGCTCCGAGGGCTTTGCGTCCTCGTCGTAGGCTAAATAACCGCTGTATTTGTAAATTTTGTCATACTGAAGGTCAACTATATCCGAAATGGAATTCTTAAGCCCAAGTCCCGTAAGCGACAACGCCGTACAGCCCGCTATGCCGACTATTGTCATAAACATTCTGCGCTTGTAGCGGAAAATATTCCGACCGCTGACTTTGGCAAAAAAGCTCATATGATTCCACAAAAACGGAATTCGCTCGATAAGAACGCGTTTTCCCGCCTTTGGAGCTTTCGGGCGCATAAGCGAGGCTGGCGTTTCCTCCAAGGCTTTTCTGCACGAGAAAAACACGGTAAGCGCGATAGCAAGGGACATAGAGCCGATGGATACTATCATATTTTCGGGCGTGAAGAGATAGTGAATTTTTTTGATGTCGTACATCATTGAATATGCGTAAACAATAACGCTCGGGAACAGAAAACAGCCTCCCACCGCGCCAAAAGCTCCGCCGATTGCCGCGCCCGACACCGCGTAAATCATATAATGCCGCATAACCGCGCCGTTTGAGTACCAAGCGCTTTATGAGTGCCGATTTGCGTTCTCTGCTCCTCAACCATTCTCGACATAGTTGTAAGGCAGACCAGTCCCGCCACCAGCAGGAAAAATACAGGGAAAATCGCCGCAATTCTGTTAATGCGCTCGGAGTTGGACTCGTATTCGGAATAACCGACGTTGTCGTCGCGGGTGAAAATATACCACTCGGCGTTTCCCGCGTCGGAAATTTCCTCGCGTGCGTCGGAAAGCTCCTTCTCAGCGTCCGCAATCTCGGAATTATACTCCGCCACGCCGTCGTTATATTCAACAAGCCCGTCCTCGTATTTCTTCCGTGCGTCGGAAAGTTCAGCCATTCCGTCCTCGTAGGACTTTAAGCCGTCGTTGTACTCCTGCCGCTTTTGTGCGAGAGTTTCTGCGCCCTCGTTATATTCCCGCTCGGCGTCTTCAAGGGCTTTTTTGCCGTCGAGATACTGCGAATAACCATCCTCGTATTCCGCAAGACCCGCGTTGTACTGCGCTGTCCCTGCGTCTATTTCAGCCTGCGCCGCGGACAGCTGTTCTTCTCCCGCAGCTATTATCTGCTCGTTTTGGGTAATCTGCGCGAGAGCATTGTCAAGCTGCAATTTCGTCTGTTCAAGCTGCGCTTTAGCCTCCGCGACAGCCGCCGAACCGTAAGCCTGTTCCATTTGTTGGAGCTGCCTTAAACCTTCCTCGTACTGCGCAAGACCCTGTTCATACTGCGCCCGCGCTGACTGCAACTCGGCTTTCCCCGCCTCGAGAGCGGCTTTTTGCAAATCAAGTTCAGCCTGCCCCGCGTCGAGCTGCGCTTTCGACTCGTCAAGCTGTTGTTTCGCGTCCGCAAGCGTTTTTTCGGTCTCGGCAAGAGCCGCTTTTCCGTCGTCTATCTCCTTTTTCGCGTCGGCGAGTTCTTTCTCTCCGTCCGCTAACTGCGCCGCGCCGTCGTCAAGTTCCTTTTTCGCGTCGTCAAGCTCCTTTTCGCCGTCGGAAATCTGCTTTGCTGCGTCGTCTAACTCTTTCTTCGCGTCGTCGAGTTCTTTTTGCCCGTCTGCTTTGGCTTTTTCGAGTTCTTTTTCGCCGTCCTCAATCTCTTTTAAAGCGTCGCCTATTACCTCGTCATAGCGGATTTCGCTGCGGTCAATTCCGAGGGTTTCAAGCTTGTCGGAAATGCTGTCCCGAAGCTCCTTATACTCGTCGGAATAGCTTGAAAAGCCTTTAAGTGTGTCAGAGCGGACGTAAATTTCCGTATAAACGTCCTGTGTAAAATGCTCCTCCGGCACTATCATAAACGCGTCTATCGCGCCGTCGCCGATATTTGTGCTGCCGCGCTGGGTTTTGGAAATGTACATAGGCGTTTGGTACAGCCCGACAACGGTATATTCGTCCCGTACAAGCGGAAATTCGTCCGCCTCCGTCAAATCCTCCAGAGTGATTTTATCCCCGACTTTCAGCCCCTCGTGGAGAATGTTGTAGCTTACTATACATTCCTCGTCCGTTTCGGGAGCGCGACCCTCGAAAATGTCGACTTTGTTTATCTCGTCGGGAGTTTTTGAAAAAACCCGCGTGAGATACTCCTCCTCGCCCCGATGAAGTGCTAAATCGGTATATTTCGACGGAAAAACGCCGTCAACCCCGTCGACCTCGGAAATCGCCCTCACGTCGTCTTCCGTAAGTCCGAAGGTTGAAAGCACCCTTAAATCAAACAGATTATGCCCGTCAAAATAATCGTCCGCGGAGGTTTTCATAATGCCGCAAGTAGCGCGCACTCCGCTGAAAAAACCGACCCCGATAGCACAAATTAAGAGTATTGACAGAAATCGGCTTTTCGATTTGGAAATTTCGCGAAAAGTGTTCTTGTTTACCGCTTTCATTTTGCCTCCGTCACCATTCTATCTGCTCTACGGGAGTGGGGTTGTCGTTTAAAATTATCTCGGACGCCCTGCTGTTTTTTATCTTTATAACGCGGTCCGCCATGGGGGTAATCGCCGTGTTGTGCGTGACTAAAATAACCGTCATTCCGTCGCGGCGGCAGGTGTCCTGCAAAAGCTTCAATATCATTTTTCCCGTGTTGTAATCAAGCGCGCCGGTAGGCTCGTCGCACAGCAGCAGCTTCGGCTTTTTCGAGAGAGCGCGCGCAATGGACACTCGCTGCTGTTCGCCGCCCGAAAGCTGCGCGGGAAAGTTGTTGATGCGTTCGCCGAGTCCCACCTTTTCGAGAATTTCCACGGCGGGTATGTAGTCGCGCTTAGTCTGCGCGGCAATTTCAACGTTCTCTTTTGCGGTAAGATTTGGAAGAAGATTGTAAAACTGGAAAATAAACCCTATATCGTATCTTCTGTACAACGTCAGTTGTTTTCGGTTGTAACCGTCAACTCTCGCTCCGTCAACCGAGATAATTCCCTCGTCGCAGGAATCCATTCCGCCCAGCATATTAAGAACGGTAGTCTTCCCCGAACCCGACGGGCCGACAATCACCGCCAGTTCTCCCTTTTCGATATCAAAAGTCATACCGTCGGCGGCGTTTATCGTCACTTCCCCGACGTGATAACGCTTGTATACATCCTTCAAGGTTACAAATGCCATAATCTCCTCCAAAAGTGTTTGTACACAAAAGTGAATTATTTTTTAATTGAAAAATATGCACCGTACATAAAGCAGTGCGGTGCGATTTTTAAATTAAAGGGTTCTAAATTCACCCTATCTTGCTCTTTCCGCCCATATACGGACGAAGAACCTCGGGAATATTCACCGTGCCGTCCGCATTGAGGTTGTTCTCAAGGAACGCGATAAGCATTCTCGGCGGCGCAACGCAGGTGTTGTTAAGCGTATGCGCGAAATACTTCCCGTCCTTGCCCTTAACGCGTATTTTAAGACGTCTTGCCTGCGCGTCGCCAAGATTGGAGCAGGAACCCACCTCAAAGTATTTTTTCTGTCTCGGGCTCCACGCCTCGACGTCAAGGCTCTTTACTTTCAGATCTGCCAAATCTCCCGAGCAGCATTCCAGCGTTCTTACAGGAATATCCAGCGAACGGAACATATCCACCGTGTTCTGCCAGAGCTTATTAAACCACATTGGCGACTCCTCAGGCTTGCAAACCACAATCATTTCCTGCTTTTCAAACTGGTGAATTCTGTAAACGCCGCGCTCTTCCTTTCCGTGCGCGCCTTTTTCCTTGCGGAAACACGGAGAATAGCTTGTAAGCGTATAAGGCAGTTTTTCCTCGTCGATAATTGTGTCGATAAACCTGCCTATCATCGAATGTTCGGACGTTCCGATAAGATACAGATCCTCGCCCTCGATTTTATACATCATATCGTCCATTTCGGCAAAGCTCATAACGCCCGTTACAACGTTTGAACGAATCATAAACGGAGGCACGCAGTAGGTAAATCCTCTGTCTATCATAAAATCTCTGGCATACGAAAGCACCGCGGAATGAAGTCTTGCAATATCCCCCGTGAGGTAATAAAAGCCGTTTCCCGCGACTTTTCTTGCGGAATCGAGGTCGATGCCGTTAAGGCGTTCCATAATATCGGTGTGATACGGAATTTCAAAATCAGGGACTTTGGGCTCTCCGAAACGCTCAATCTCGACGTTCTCGCTGTCGTCCTTTCCTATAGGCACGGACGGGTCGATAATATTCGGGATAGTCATCATAATTTTGGTGATTTTTTCCGAAAGCTCGGTCTGTTTTGCCTCAAGCTCCTTTTGCTCCGCGTCAAACTCGGCAATTTTCGCCTTTGACTTTTCAACTTCCTCGGTCATGCCTTTCGCCGCAAAGCCGCCGATTTCCTTAGAAATGCGGTTTCTGTCGGCTCTTAACTGCTCCATAGCCTGAATGGTCTTGCGGTTTTCCGCATCAAGCGCGATTACCTCGTCAACCAGCGGGAGTTTTTGGTCCTGGAACTTCTTTTTAATGTTCTCCTTAACCGCGTCGGGGTTCTCTCTTAAAAATTTAATGTCAATCATTTTTCTCTCTCCTGTAATTTAATTTTCTTGGAAATGCCCGAGAATATCCTCAAGCTGTTCCTTGTTATTAAAACTAATCTGCAGCACGCTGCCCTTTTTTCCCTCGGAAATGCGAACCTTTGTCCCAAGCTGTTCCGCAAGGCTCGCCTCAACCTCGGTGTAGTAACTAAGCCGGGGCTTTATCGCGCGGGAATTTTTCTCCTCGCTCTCGCGTTCACTCTCACGCTTTGCAATTGTTTCGACCTGCCGCACCGAAAGCTCACCTTGTGCCGCGCGGTTTGCAAGCTCCACCATAAGAGCCTCGTCCTTGACCTTTTTGAGAGCCTTGCAATGCCCCGCCGAAAGACTGCCGTTTTTAAGCAGCTCCTGCACCGCGTTCGGCAGCGCCAGAAGTCCCAGACTGTTCGCAATCGACGAGCGCGCCTTCCCCAAAGCCTTTGCAAGCTTATCCTGCGTGAGATCAGACTTTTCGAGAATTTCTTTATATCCCAGAGCCTCTTCAATGGGGTTCAAATTCTCCCGCTGAAGATTTTCAATCATAGCTATCTGCATAGCCTGCTCTTCGGTCAAATCATCGCGTATCTGCGCGGGGATTTCCGACAACCCCGCCATTTTCGCGGCTCTCCAGCGGCGTTCTCCCGCGACTATCTGATAATTCCCGTTCGGCAGCGACCGCACCAGAAGCGGCTGTAAAACGCCGTGCTCCGAAATGGAATCCGCAAGCTGCCGCAAAGACTCGTTGTCAAAATTCTTTCTCGGCTGATTTTTATTCGGCTCGATCTCGCTTATCCTGAGCGTCTGCGCGCCCTCGCCGCCGAAACTGCCGTTGTCCATAAACAGCTCGCTGAAACTGCTTTCAGTTTTTCTTCCCATGTGTTTTCTCCATTTCGCGGCATCTCGCCAGCACTTCCTTTGAAAGCTTTATGTAAGCCTCCGTGCCCTTTGAACTCTTGTCGTATACAATAACAGGTTCTCCATGGCTCTGAGCCTCGGAAATCTTAACGTTTCGCGGAATTTCCGTCTTGAAAATTGCCCTTTTGTCAAACGCGCTTTTTATATCGTTTTTGATTTCGTTTCCCGAAAGCAAACGTTTGTCCACCATTGTAAACACAATTCCCATAATATTAAGCTCACGGTTGTACTTCTGCTTGACGTTTTTAATGCTGTACATAAGCTGCGCCAAGCCCTCCCGCGCGAAATGTTCGCACACCATGGGGACTATTATCGTATCGCACGCGGTAAGCGCGTTTACCGCAAGCACTCCAAGCGACGGCAGCGAGTCGATTATCACAATATCATACTCGTCGCGTATCTGGAGAACCGCTTTTCTAAGCTGGAAATTCTTATGTTCCATATTCGTGAGAATGGGTTCTGCGTCGCTTAACTTCGTATCCGCGGGCATAATCGAGATGTTTTTGTATCTCGTTTTCACAACCGCCTCCTGCGGGCGGCACTTTCCCGTAACCACGTCGTAGGTGGTTTTTTCAAGCGTTTTCTTCTTTATGCCGAACCCCGTGGTGGAGTTTCCCTGCGGGTCAAAGTCGATAATAAGCACCTTTTTTCCAAGCGCGCCAAGCCCAGCCGCGACGTTCACGGCGGTGGTGGTTTTGCCGACTCCGCCCTTCTGGTTTACAACTCCTATTACAATTCCCAAGGTTTTTCCCCCTTTTTCGAGCAAAATAATTGATAAAAATTTAACAGCCAATCAGATACCGACTAAATTTATACCTTATTTATATTATAACACAAGTTTTTAGAAAAATAAACCCCTTATTACAAAAAATGTTCCACGTGGAACAATTTTCGTCGTTTTGAACGAAAAATGCCCTCGCGGAACACTTATTTTATGTTATCGGAAATCTTATCGTATATTCGTAATAATTCTCTGAACGCTCGGTGGAAAGCTCGCACGGAATATTGTCGTCCTTAATCCGCTTTAAAAGCGCGTTCAGCGAGTTTATGTAAATCCTCGGCGGAGCGGCGATTTTAAACTGTTTTTTCTTAAGCGGCTTTGGCTTTTGCGAGCCTTCAAGTGTTTTGTTTACAAGCTGCTCGGTCTGCTCAAGATTGAGATCGCCGCGGATAACCTTTTCAATTACGCCCATGCGAACGGCGGGAACGTCAATTCTTATCAACGCTCTCGCTTGCCGTTCGGAGAGATTTCCCGTGACAAGCATTCTCCGTTCCGCGTCCGAAAACCGCAAAAGCCGCAGCTTGTTTGCTATAGTAGACTGCGCTTTTCCAAGCCTCGACGCCGCCTCCTCCTGCGTAAGACCGTAGCAGGAAATGAGCTTTTCAATTGCCAACGCCTCCTCGAAATAACTCAGATCCTTTCGCTGAATGTTCTCGATAAGCGCGAGAATTGCCGACTGTTCGTCGTCAACGTTCATTATAATGCACGGCACTTCCGAAAGCCCTGCAAGTTTTGCAGCGCGCGTTCGGCGTTCGCCGCTTATTATCTCGTACAACGCGCCTTTTTTCCTCACGCAAATCGGCTGTAAAATGCCGTTTTCGCGGATACTCTCCGACAGCGACCGAAGCGCGTCGTTGTTGAACTCGCACCGCGGCTGGGAGCGGTTCGGCGTAAGCTCCGCAATGCCGAGCATAACCACCTGCCCCGCGATTTTTTCCTTTGGTTTGAACAATCCGTTCATATGAAATTCCCCCTTTTTTACATTTTAGCAAAACAGGGAAATAATTTCCACATGAAAATATCGCGCGTTTTGACGAAAACCGAGCCGTTAAACCAAAAAAGCCCTGTTTAGAGGGGCTTTTTTGCGATATTTGCGGAGTTTCGCGGGTATTTTGTCGGAGTAGCTGATATTTTTCTGACGACCGCAAGCCTCCTGTCATCGCCGTTCGGCAGCTTATAATCCTCAGTTTTTTCGAGTTTTCCGCCAAGCATTTTAACAGCGTTTTCGGCGGCATGTATATCCTCGTTTACGGATTTCAGCGCGGCGAAAATTCCCCCAACTTTCACAAACGGCAGGCAGTATTCCGTCAAAATGGGCATTGCCGCGACTGCTCTTGCGGTTGAAACGTCGAATTTTTCGCGCATTTTTCGCCCGAGGTCCTCGGCGCGTGAGTGGATAATTTTCGCCTGAACGCCGATTTTCCCGCACGCAAGTTCGAGATACGCGCACCTTTTCTGCAAGCTGTCGCAAAGCGTTATCTGAAGGTCGGGACGCATTATCAAAAGCGGCAGCGACGGAAAACCCGCGCCCGTTCCCACGTCGATAACGCTCGCACCGCGAGGAATTTCAAGCATTGTAAACGGCAAAACGCTGTCGATAAAATGCTTTTCGACCACCTCCGAAAACTCGGTTATCGCGGTGAGATTTACGTTTTTATTATACTCGGTAAGAAAGCCGTAAAGCGTGAAAAACTGCTCCGCCTGCTCTTTGGATACGGGGATTTGCGCCTTGCCAAACATCTCAATTATCTTCTCCGTCACGCTTTGCACCTCCTCCCGCAAGCCACACCAACAGCACCGAAACGTCCGCGGGATTTACTCCGGAAATTCGTCCCGCCTGCCCGACGTTCAGGGGCTTGTGCTTGTTAAGTTTCTCCTGCGCCTCCAGCCGCAAACCTTTTATCTCGCGGTAATCAATATCCTGCGGCAGAAGTTTTTCATCCAATCGGCGCATTTTTTCAATCTGCTCGGTTTGAATTCGTATATAACCCACGTATTTTATTTCAATTTCAAGCTTTTGCACAAGCGAAAACCGAAGTTTCGGACGTTCAACATCAAATTCCGCAAAATCCGAATACAAAAGCTGCGGACGCTTTAAAAGCTCCGAAAGCCTTACCCCCGTATTTATCGGAGAAGTTCCCTTTCCCGCAAGCATTTTATTTACCTCTTCGGTCGGGTGAATGACAACCTTATTCACGCGTTCCTTTTCCTTTTCAAGAGCAGCCTGTTCAGCCAGAAATTCCGCATAACGCTCGTCCGACACCAGACCCACCTCGTGCCCTATCGGCAGCAGCCTTTCGGGGGCGTTATCCTGCCGCAAGATAAGGCGGTATTCGCTGCGGGAGGTCATCATTCGGTACGGCTCGCTGCAACCCTTCGTTACAAGGTCGTCGATAAGCGTGCCGATATAGCTTGACGCCCTGTCAAGAATAAGAGGCGGTTTTCCCGCGATTTTCCGCGCAGCGTTTATTCCCGCAACTATCCCCTGCGCGGCGGCTTCCTCGTACCCGGACGTGCAGTTGAACTGCCCCGCGCCGTACAGCCCGCTTGTTTTCTTAAATTCCAGCGTCGGCAAAAGCTCCAACGGGTCGCAGCAGTCGTATTCGATAGCGTACGCGGGACGGATAATCTCCACGTTCTCCAAGCCCCTGATTGTCCGAAGAAATTTAAGCTGAACGTCTTCGGGCAAGCTTGAACTCATACCTTGAAGGTACATTTCATCGGTGTCAAGACCCATAGGCTCGACAAAAAGCTGATGTCGCTCTTTATCCTTAAAACGCACGATTTTGTCCTCGATACTCGGGCAATACCGCGGACCTATACCCTCAATTCTCCCCGAATACAGCGGCGAACGGTCGAGATTTTCAAGGATAACACGGTGAGTTTCGGCGTTGGTGTAGGTTACATAGCATTCGGCTTTGTTTTCGAGAACGCTTTTGTTATCGAACGAAAACGGCATAATCTCGCTGTCGCCCTCTTGCTTTTCCATAACCGAAAAATCCACCGACCGCCTGTGAACCCTCGCTGGAGTGCCCGTTTTGAACCTCCGCATGGACACCCCGAGAGCCTTTAGACAAGCGGTAAGCTCGGTTGACGGAAGAACGTTGTCGGGTCCCGCCGAATAATTGTGCTCCCCGATATGTATTTTCCCGTTCAGATACGTCCCAGTTGTGATAATTGCCGCCTTGCAGGGGTAAATTGCCCCAAGCTTTGTGCGGACAGCGGTTATTTTCCCGTCGTTTACCTCGACAGCAGTCACTTCGGCTTGTTTTATAAAGAGATTTTCCGTATTTTCAAGCGTTTTTTTCATATAGCCGTGATATTTCACCCTGTCGCTCTGAACCCGCAGGCTGTGAACGTCAGGACCTTTTCCGCGGTTCAGAATTCTCGACTGAATAAAGGTAGCGTCGGCGGCTTTGCCCATTTCCCCGCCCAAAGCGTCAATTTCACAGACAATCTGCCCCTTTGCCGAGCCGCCGATACACGGGTTGCACGGCATATTCGCAATACAGTCCGCCGAAAGCGTAAAAATCGCGGTTTTAAGTCCAAGCCGCGCCGCAGCCAAAGCAGCCTCGCAACCCGCGTGACCCGCGCCGATCACGCAAACGTCAAATTCTTCAAGAGTGTACATAAATCTCCTCAATTTTTTGCAATAGGAATTCTGATAACCGTTTTAAGCTTTTCGGGAGCGGTTTTCCGCGCGTCGGAAAGATAAATCTCGTGGTGCTGACGTTTCTCGGAAATGTCAAAACGATAGCCGTTCTGTTCGAGAAATTCCCGCATAACGGCAACTGTTTTCGGCTCGTCGTCATACGGACCTATGTGCATACATTGCACGCACAAACCCTCCTCGACGTTAAGAAACTCCACCTTAGAAAAATCGGTCTTTTTCTTCTCGGCAGCAGTTTTCCTTGCCCACTCAAACTCCTTGATCGTAACAAAATCTGGCAGCCTGATAACCGAAACAAACTCAAAATTCTCCTTGTGGGAATAGTCAATCTCCCCGCCGTCGCTCATTTTCCAAAAACCCTCAAGCGGAGGCACAACAAAGTCAAAATACCCGTCTATTTTGTGGTCGCCCATTTTGCTCATTTTTATGGTAAACGCAACCCCGTAAAGCAGCCCAATCGATTGTTTATACTCACTGTCCTCGGCGTTCGGGTCGCCCTTCCCCCGCACCGCGATGTAATTCATCTTCGGAATTTCAACAACAGCGGGCTTGTTTTTCGGTAGGTAGAATTCCTTGTATTCCTTTTTAAAATCAAAAGCCATAAAATCCTCCAATTGTTCCACGTGGAACATTTTGCAAATATTTTCCCGAACAAACGTTCGGGAAAATCTGTAGAACATCAAATTATTCGTTCTCGTCGGAAGTTTCTTCCTCGTCAGACGATTCTTCGTCAGATAAATCATCGTCAGTTGAATCGTCAGGCTCGATAACCTCGACAGCCTCTTCAGCCAGCGATTCCGCGATTTCCTCGTCCGACGCCTTTTCGACCTCCTCGGTCTGCTCGGTGTCGTCGTGAGGAGTCCTCGAAAACGCCACAACTCTGTCTTCCGCGCCAAGCCGCATTACGCGAACGCCCGAAGCGGGTCTGCCCATAATTCGCAGGTCGTTAGCGCGAATTCTGATAATAACGCCGTCCGCGCTGATAAGAATAACATCGTCGTCGGGACCCAGCGTTCTGATTCCCACAACGCTGCCTTTTTCCGCGCTTACGGGATAGTTTTTAAGTCCCAGACCCCCGCGTTTTTGCAGACGATAGCTCGAAACCGCGCACCGCCTGCCCATACCCTTGTCGGTCACGGTGAGAATTGACGCGTTTTCGTCGAAAATTTTCGTTGCCCCGATAACAAAATCGTCCCCGCGGAATTTGATTGCCCGAACGCCCCTTGCTGTACGCCCAAGCGGTCGCGCGTCGTTCTCGTCAAAGCGTATAGCCGCGCCGTTTTTCGTTGCAACAATAACGGTGCAGTCGCCCTCGGTAAGAAATCCCGCCGCAATTTCGTCGCCGTCCGCGAGGGTAATTGCGCGAAGTCCGCCTTTGCGGATATTTTTGAACTCGGACAGCTTTGTGCGCTTGATAAGCCCGTTTTTCGTGATGCAAACGAAGAATTTGTTATCCGCAAAATCGATCGTCGTCATCATAGCAGCGACTTTTTCGTCCTCGGAAAGCTGCAAGAGATTTACAATATTCATACCGCGCGACTGTCGGCTGCCCTCGGGTATCTGATAGCATTTCAGGCGGAACATATTTCCCTTATTTGTAATAAAGAGAATATTCTCGTGCGACGACGCGATAAACATACTGTCCACAAAATCCTCATCACGCTGTTTCATGCCCGAAATTCCGCGCCCGCCGCGCTTTTGAATGTTGTAGACCTCTGCGGGCTGACGTTTGATATAACCCATATTTGTAAACGTCACAACGCAATCTTCTTCGGGGATAAGGTCTTCTATATCCACCTCGCCGCTTACGGGCTCAATAGCCGTTCTGCGCTCGTCAGCATATTTTTTCTTGATAGCCGAAAGTTCCTCGCCGATAAGGTGCAAAAGCTTGTTATTATCGGAAAGAAGATCTTCCATTTTGCGGATAAGCTCGCGTTTTTCTTTCAGCTCGTCCTCAATCTTGCTTTTTTCCATACCGGTAAGCTGACCTATCCTAAGTTGAACGATAGCCTCCGCCTGCACTTCTGTAAGGGAGTAAGTCCCGCTCGGAAAAAGACCCGTTTGCGACACGTCAACGTCCTTGAAACGCTCAATAAGACGCTGTTTACCCTCAGGAATACCCTTACTGGTACGCATAATCTCAATGACTTCATCGATAAAATCGATCGCCAGCATAAGACCCTCAAGGATATGCTCGCGCTCTTTTGCCTTGTCAAGGTCGAACTGCGTTCTTCTTGTGACAACATCTATCTGATGATCCAGATAGTATTTCAGCATCTCCGCAAGGTTCAGCGTTCTCGGCTGACCGTCCACAAGAGCAATCATAATAACGCCGACGGTATCCTGCAGCTGCGTATAAGTGTACAGCTTGTTAAGGACAACATTCGCGTTTGCGTCGCGTTTAAGCTCCAACACCACGCGCATACCGTTTCTGTCGGACTCGTCGCGGATAACCGAAATGCCGTCTATTTTCTTATCACGCACAAGATCCCCTATATTTGCCAGCATTCTGGCTTTGTTTACCATATATGGTATCTCGCTTATGATAATTCGGGTATGATTGTTTTCCTCGGCAATTTCCGCGCGCCCACGGAGAATGATTTTTCCACGCCCCGTATAATATGCCGAGCGAATTCCGCTGTAGCCCATAATTATGCCGCCCGTCGGGAAATCCGGACCTTTAACGCAGGTCATAATATCCTCGATAGTGGCGTCGGGGTTGTCGATCATAAGGAGCAGCGCGTCAACAATCTCCCCCAGATTATGCGGAGGGATATTTGTCGCCATACCGACCGCGATACCGTTCGACCCGTTCACCAGAAGGTTCGGAAATCTCGACGGCAACACTTTCGGCTCTAACAGCTTATCATCATAGTTTGTCTGAAAATCAACAACTTTCTTGTTGATGTCGGAAGTCATCTCGTTTGAGATCTTCGCAAGCCTTGCCTCGGTGTAACGGTAAGCCGCAGGCGGGTCTCCGTCGATAGAACCGAAGTTTCCATGACCGTCTATAAGCGGATAACGCATTGAAAACGTCTGAGCCAACCGCACCAGCGCGTCATAAACAGAGGCGTCGCCGTGCGGGTGGTACTTACCGAGAACCTCTCCGACGGTGTACGCGCACTTTCTGAAAGGCTTGTCCGAAGTATTTCCCGCCTCGTTCATTGTATAGATTATCCTGCGGTGAACGGGCTTTAAGCCGTCGCGCACATCGGGCAATGCTCTTGACGTAATAACCGCCATAGAATACTCGATAAACGACTTTTTCATGGTATCTTCCAAGTCGATATCGTGGAGCTTTTCTAAACTGAAATCAATATTCATTTGTCCTCCGTAAAATAAAGGGAAAGATTTTTAACAACCGAATTATTCCTCGCTTTCAAGCTTTTCGGTCAGAAAATCCCTGATAGTGTTTTGCTGCTCGTCCGAAAGGCAGCGTTTCGGGAAACAGTAGATTTGCCTGCGATTGAAAAACAACAGCAGCGACTCGTCGTTTTCCGAAAAATTCAACAAATCAACGCCGAATTTAAAGACGGTTTTCAGCGGCGTTATTATCTGCTCGTCCGCCTCCTCGTCTATTTTAACGTCAACCTCGTTATTTTCGGGCTTTATAATGGTTTCAAGCTCGATTTTTTCGGGAAATATAACGCAGTGATAATTTTCGGGATCCATATCGTCCAGAGCCTCGATAATCTTCTTTCTCGTGCGTTTTTTATCCGTAACGGTATAAAATATCCCCGCCGCGCATAACGCCAGCGCGAAATACAGCACCACCGACTTTGGATTTATGATTATCCCCGCCACAGCCGCCGCTCCCATCAAAGCGTAAGCTATTACCGCGATTTTCCCGCGCTTTGAAGAAAATCTCTTCTGAAAAGACTTCATTGCGCCGTCAATTTCGTCGTTTGTGTTGTCGTAATCGAAATCCGCGATTATTTTATTATTCTCAGACTTCGCAGAACCCTGAAGTTCGCTTAAGTCCGGCAGTAAACTGCTCTGTGAAATAAATATCACTCCTTAAATATCGAGATTTTCGGCAAGTTTAGCGTTTGTTTCTATAAACTCGCGTCTGGGCTCTACCTTATCGCCCATAAGAACGGTCATTATCTCGTCCGCCTTTGCCGCGTCCTCAACCGACACGCGCAGCATTGTCCGCGTTTCGGGATTCATTGTAGTTTCCCAAAGCTGAATGGGATCCATTTCGCCCAAACCTTTATACCGCTGAACGTCGGTTTTTCCGTCCGAGCCGAGCTCCGCTATAAAAGAATCTCTCTCCTCGTCCGAAAACGCGTATCTCACCTGTTTTCCGCGCGACACCTTAAACAACGGCGGCTGCGCGATATAAACGTGACCGTGTTCCAAAAGCGGGCGCATAAATCTGAAGAAAAACGTCAGCATAAGTGTTCTTATATGCAGACCGTCGACGTCGGCATCCGCCATAATTATAACTCTGCCATAACGCAGCTTTGTAATGTCAAAATCCTCGGCAATACCCGTTCCCAACGCTTTAACAACAGGCAGCAGTTTGTCGTTGTTATAAACCTTGTCGGCTCTTGCCTTTTCAACGTTCAGCATCTTACCCCAGAGCGACAAAATCGCCTGAAAACGTCTGTCGCGCCCCTCTTTCGCAGAACCGCCCGCCGAATCTCCCTCGACAATATAAATTTCGGTGTGAGTCGGATCGCTTTCGGAGCAGTCCGCAAGCTTTCCGGGAAGACCATTGCTGTCGAGAATGGACTTGCGCTTTGCCTCCATAGCTTTTTTTGCCGCGTCGCGCGCTGCCTGCGAGCTTGCGGCTTTATTAACTACAATCTGCGCCGTTTCGGGGTGTTCCTCAAAATAATAGGTAAGCTGTTCCGTCGCAACCTTGTAAACCGCAGGCTGAACTTCGGGATTTCCAAGCTTGCCTTTTGTCTGACCCTCAAACTCGCACTCCGGCAGCTTTACGGAAATAATCGCGTTTATCGCCTCGCGGATAGCCTCTCCGCTGTACCCCGCAAAAGGTTTTTCGTCATCTTTTTTAGAGGTCTTTTTCTTTTTGTTTTTATCCTGCTGTTCTTTAAACGTCTTTGCAAAGTCGTTTACAACCTTATTTAAAGCGCGCTTGAACCCCAACTCGTGAGTTCCGCCCTCGCCCGTGTGGATATTATTTGCAAACGAGCGGAAAACCTCGCTGTTGAAATCGGTCGTATACTGAAACGCTATTTCTACTAAAATATCGTCCACTTTACCGCTTAAATAAATAATATCGGGGTGCATAACCTCCGCTCCGCGCTTTTTATTCAGCCATTCAATATACGAGCAAATACCGCCCTCGTACTGCATGGTTTCTTCAACGGGATTATTCTCGTCCCTTAAATCGCGGATAGTGATTTTCAGCCCCGCGTTAAGGAAAGCCTGCTCCCTCAAACGCTCGTTTAAAGTCTCATAGCTGAAAACCGTCGTGTGGAAAATCTCTGCGTCGGGCTTGAAAGTAACCGTAGTACCCGTATGGTCGGTCTCGCCGATTATTTTTATAGGCTCTTTATACTCGCCCCTGTCAAACCGCTGAAAGTGAACGTTTTTTCCGTCGTGAATTTCAACTTCCAGCCATTCCGAAAGCGCGTTTACAACAGACGCACCCACGCCGTGAAGTCCGCCCGAAACCTTATAACCGCCGCCGCCGAACTTTCCGCCCGCATGCAGTACCGTAAACACCAGCGTAGCCGCAGAAATGCCCTCCGCGTGGTTAATATCCGTAGGAACGCCGCGTCCGTTGTCCACGACCTTGATAACGTCCCCGGGGAGAATTGACACTTCGATTTTGTTGCAGTACCCTGCAAGAGCCTCGTCGATAGCGTTGTCGACAATTTCATAAACAAGGTGATGCAGACCGTATTCACCCGTAGAACCGATATACATACCCGGACGTTTTCTCACAGGGTCAAGCCCCTTAAGAACCTGAATATCGTCCGCGCCGTAGTTGCCCTCTTTCACCTCGGTCATCTCGGTGGTTTCCGCCTCGGTTACCTCTCTAACTTCTTTTACTTCTTTAACTTCATCTTCAGCCATAAATATCCTCCAAAATCGGCATTAAAAATTCTGCTATATTATATATTATATATAGTATACCATAAAAACGCGATAATTTCAAGGGATTTTGCAAATTTTCGGCTCAAAAAACCAAAAAAAATCACGGAAAAAATCAAATTTCCGCGACAAAATATAATATTGAAATTCAAAATTAAAAATCGTCTTTTGACCTTCGATTTATCGTCATCGGCGAAACGTTTGAAATATATGTTTTCGCGCTTGTTATAACAAAACTTTTCGGCATATCGTCCGACACATTCACGATTTTCCCGCTTTTCTGGCTGGAATTCAAAAAATTTGCGGTAATTCGGCTTACCGAGCATTTTTCAATATCGAAAACCCCGACCACATCGCTTGAATTTACCGTAAAATCTCCTCCAAGATGCAAAAACATTTAATCCTCCGTTAAATCAGCGTATCTCGGTAAAACACCCGTTTTCGGCGTTCCAAGCCTTGCCGTTTTGAAGAGTTGCGAGATCGTCTATATTACAGCAAGTAATAAATACCTGTGATTTTTCAATATGGTGTAAAATATAGTCCCTTCTCACGCTGTCAAGTTCGCTTAAAATATCGTCCAGAATGACCACCGGGTCGGTCTTATTCTTTCGGCGAATAATTTCCGCCTCGGAGAGTTTAAGAGCCAAAGCCGCACTTCTAAGCTGCCCCTGCGACGCAAAATCCCTCGCAGGCATACCGTTCACAAAAAAATTAACATCGTCGCGGTGAACTCCCGCCAGAGTGAACCGAAGTTTCATCTCCGCGGTGAGATTTTTTTCCAGTTCTGCAAGATATTTTTTATACAATTTGTCAACATTATTAAAATCTATACTGTCAGTTTTAAAAACAGAGCTCACATATTCCATAGAAAGCTTTTCCGCACCGTTTGTCAAATCGGAATAAATCTCGGCGGCGCACTTTTTCAGAAACGAAAAATACTTCAGCCGCCCATAAGTGACATTTATCCCCTCCGCCGCAAGAATTTCATTCCATGGCGCAAGCAGAGCAGCCGTTTTTTCGGGGCTTTCCGAACTGTTCGAGAGAATATTATTCCGCTGCTTCAAACCCTTGTTATATCGCGAGAGCTTTTTCAGATGCGTTTTTGTCTGCATCAGCGCAACATCGTCCAAATAATCCCTGCGAACCTCGGGAGAACCCTTTATAAGGCTCAAATGCTCCGGTATAAAAACAACGTATTTCAACACTCCGTATAATTCGGCGGCGTCTTTCATCTTTATACCGTTGTAAGTTACGGAAAGATTATTTTTACAGATTGTATAATCTATAACATTTTCACGTTCTGTAATATCATCAATAAAGAAAAGCTTTATCTTGACTTCTGCTTTAGGGTCGTCTGCGGGAACGTACTGTTGAAAACGCGCGTGCCGAAAGCTCTGTCCCAAGCAAACGGAAACAGCCTCGCACAAATTCGTTTTCCCTTGAGCGTTGCGCCCGACGAAAATATTCAGATTTTTGTCAAAACAAAGCTCCGCATTTTTGATATTGCGGAAATTATTTATACAGAGCCTTGTAATATACATTATTCGGCGGGTTTTTCTTCCTCTGCCGGCTCTTCGTAAACCACCTTATATTTCTTATTCTTGAACTCGATAATATCTCCGGGCTTTATTTTCTTTCCGCGCTTAGTACAGCATTCGCCGTTTACGTTGAATTCTCCGAGATCGATAAGAATTTTCGCTTTCGCGCCCGTCTCGGACAGTCCCGCGAATTTTACCAGCTGGTCAAGCTTGATAAAAGGGGTCAATATTCTAATTTCTTCCATTTTGATACCTTCCTTGAAAAATTATTTTAATCGCATCGGGAGCAGCAGGAACGTAAATTCCTTCCCCTGCATAGGAACAAAGATAACAGGCGACACGTTTGAGGGGGTCAAAACAAGTTTTACGCAGTCGCAGTCGGCGGCTTTAAACGCGTCAAGCAAAAATTTCGCGTTAAATCCTATAGCAATAGGTTCGCCGTTATACTTAATGTTGATTTTCTCGTGAATTTTACCAAGAGCCGTAGAGCAGCTTACCGTAAGCGAATCCCCGCTGAACTCGCACCGAACGGGAGACTTGTTTTTCTCGTCGGTAAACAGCATCGCGCGGTCCAGAACGTCCATTATCTCGCGGCACTTTATTTCCGCATAAATATTCTCATTGCAGATAAGATGTTTTTTATACTCCATAAATTCCCCGTTTATAAGGCGGGAAATCATTGTATAATTCTCATCTACAAAAGAAATTTGGTTTTTATCTATACTTACAGTAACATTTTTGTCATTTTCAACCGAAAGTAAACGCACAAGCTCGTCCAGAGTCCTTGCGGGAACAATAAAGCTTACGTTTTCATAATCAACGGGTTCGCGCCGCAGCGCGATTCTTATTCCGTCAACCGCCACAACATTAAGAGTTTTATCCTCAATCTCAAAAAGGCAGCCTGTAAGAGCGGGTTTTGTATCCGTTACTGCGCAGGCATACTTAGTTTGAGTAATCATACTTTTCAGCAGCTTTTGAGGCACGGTGAAACCGCCCTCCGACCCCGACTGAGGAATAGGAGGATATTCGTCCGCGCTCATGCACAAAATCGAAAGCTCGGTAGAGCCGATAGAAATTTTGCAAATTTTGCCATCTTCAATATCAAAGCTCAAAATGCCCGACGGCATTTTTCTGATTATCTCCGAAAGCATTTTCGCATTTATGACAACGCTGCCGTTTTCACCGTTTTCGACCTGTATTTTGGTACGAATTCCTATTTCCAGATTATAACCCGTTATAAACAAAACATTATTATCAAGTTCCAAAAGCAGTCCCTGAAGAGCCGCAATGGTAGATTTCTGCGAGGCGGCGTTCGACGTTGTCATAACGGCGTTAAGTATTACATCTTTAGCGCAGTCAAATCTCATAAGAGAAAAATCTCCTTTCAGTCATAAAAGAATTATTATTTTTAATCATAATAATAAGGGCGGTTTATTTTGTGGAAAACCGAAAAAACAGCGTATTTCAGCGGTTTCCCAAAAGAATTTATTCAACCGTTCAATGTTTACAAAAAACTCAAACTGTTAAATACCGATTTTAGTAAACAAAAGCTGTTGAAATAAAGTTCATAAAACTGTTGAATTTACTGATTTGTCTTGATATTTTTAATAATATCTTCAACAATCGAACGAAAACTGCTGTCCCGTTCCATTTCTTCCTTAACGGACTTAATCGCGTATACGACCGTCGAATGATCGCGCCCGTTAAACTCCTGCCCTATCGACTCATACGGCAGCCCTGTCACGTCCTGAATAACGTAAATCGCGACTTTTCTTGCCTGCGAGATATTTGCGGTGCGCCGCTGAGAGCGCATTTCCTCCGGCTCGATATTATATATCTTGCTAACCTCGTTTACGATTTTATCGACAGTCACGGGAATAGGCTGGTGATCGGAAACAATATCCTTTATAACGTTCTGCGCGACCGCAATAGTGGGTTTTACCTGCGACACCATATAAAGCGCGTTCAGCTTTGTAACAACGCCTTCGATCTGCCGAATGTTGGACTTCAGCTTTGTCGCGATATAATCTATCACGTCCTCGGGAATAACGAAGTTTAAAAGTTCCGCTTTTCTTTGAATGATAGCAAGCCTTGTTTCAAATTCGGGCGGTTTTACGTCCGCAATAAGCCCTGAGCTGAATCGCGTTCTCAATCTGTCGGAAATGGATTTTATTTCCTTTGCGGGGCGGTCGGACGTCAGAACTATAACTTTATTCTGGTTGTACAATTCGTTAAATATGTGGAAGAATTTTTCCTCCGTCTGCTCCTTGCCCGCGATAAACTGAATATCGTCGATAAGCAGCGCGTCTGTACTTCTGTACTTATCATCAAAAGACTCAACGTCGTTTGTGGAAATGGAATGTAAAAATTCATTGGTAAAGGTTTCCGCTGGAGTGTAAATAATATTTATTCCGGGGAAGTTCTTTTGCATTTCAAACTGAATAGCCGACAAAAGATGCGTTTTCCCAAGCCCGGAATCCCCGTAAATAAACAGCGGATTGTATTTTTCATGCTGTTTTTTGGAAACTGCTTTTGCCGCGGCGAACGCAAGGTTATTGCACGGACCTACTATAAAATTATCAAAAGTATATGTTATTTTTTTATCAATGACCGCCCCCTGCTCCGGCACGGAAACGCTCGGACGGGCGTTATTATTATCAAAAAACGCGCTGTCGTCAACGATAATTTCCGCCTTCATCGGCACTCCGAGAACTTCTTTCAGCTGTTCTTCGATATACGGCAGGTAAAGCGATTTCAGAGTTTCTTTTTTGAACTCGATATTTGTCGCGATAACGAAAGTATTCCCCTCTATTTTAACAGGAACCAGAGGATCAAGCCACAATTCTCTTGCAGACCCGGAAATATCGTATTCTTTTACGCAGTTATCCACCACGCACCGAAGAATATCCGACAAGGAGGTCAGCTGATTTGCCTGAGGATTCATTTTACTTCACCATTCTTTATACATCTGAAAATTACAATAATCCGTATGACAGAATTACCTATTTAAATTATAACATAAACGGCAAAATTTTTCAAGCAGAAATAAGCGGTGAAATTCAACAAGAATATGTGAAAATTATACAAAAATTTTTCATACATTTATATTTTTTTAACAGTAAAAAGTTGAAAACGCCATATTTGAATATTACAATCTGATAAGTTACACATAAATGTTGAAAACTATGTTTAAAGTGTGAAAAAATCGCTATTTGGACGGATATTTTTTCTTAAAAACTTTGATTTATTATAACTTTGCTTAAAAATTAACTAAATTAACCCGATTTTCACATAAATAATAATTACAGAATGTATAATTATCAAACAGTTTTAACAGAAATACAAACACTTTATTTTTACCTAAACAAAAAATTGTTGAAAACCCGTATGTTGAAACCTAAAATTTATAACATTCATCGGTTTTTAATTATAAATAGTTGAAAATGGCTATTTGTTGTTGAAAACTATGTTAAAAATGTTAAAAAACCGTGCTGTTATGGGAAATTATTTTTGGGGAAAACGGTTATATTTTTTCCGAACCGATAACAAAAAAAATTTTTCAACCAAATTTTGTTTAAGGTTGAAATAAAAAATTCATCTTATCTTAAATTAAAGCGCGAAAACTAAAAAAACTCCGCCCTGATCTCAATGATTTCAGAGCGGAGCTTATATAAGCGCGTCTAAAATTATATCCGCGATTTTGTAAAGCGGAGCTTGGACTTCAACCGCGCCGATTTTGTACGCCTCCATCGGCATTCCGTACACCACCGACGAGCTTTTGTCCTGCCCTATCGTAAACGCTCCCGCTTGCCGCATTTTAAGCAAACCGTCCGCGCCGTCGCGACCCATTCCCGTCAAAATCGCGCCGATAGCCTGCCCTCTGGCGACCTCCGCCACGGAATTGAACATAACGTCCACCGACGGGCAATGCCCCGACACCTTTTCTCCCGGTTTTGACGAGATATAAAGCCCCATCATATCCCTGCACACCCGCAGGTGATGTTCTCCCGCACCTATTATAATAAGACCCCGCCGCAGCCTGTCGCCGTCTTCCGCCTCTTTAACCTCCATTTTGCAGGAGCGGTTCAGTCTCTCGGAGTACAGCTTTGTAAATCCCGCGGGCATATGCTGCACAATAACCACCGGCGGCGTATCCTCCGGGAACACGCGCACGACCTGTTCCAACGCCTCCGTACCGCCAGTCGACGCGCCAAGCGCGATAATTGCCTCGCTTTTCTTGATGCGTTGGTGATTTACAGCCGCAATCCCGTCCGCGCGGTGTTCCGTCTGCTCGTGATTATCATTATCATGAGAGAACAAATGCGAAATATGCGAAACGGCTTTTTCAGCTTTTACAGCCGCGTCCATTGCCGCGCCCTTGATATTCTGCGTTATATTTTTATCAACAGCGTTTTGTTTTGTCGGCGTCTGCTGAATATTTTGAATAATTTCCACATTCGGGTGCTTAATTTTATAAGCTTTTTTTATAGACGCGCAAAGCTGCGCTGCAAAGCTCGCCATTTCGCTGTTTGTGCGGGCAGCAGGCTTTGACATAAATTCTACAGCCCCCGCGTCAAGACATTCCGCCTTCCGTTTTTCGGAATTTGAAACCACGATTGTCGGAATATAATACTGCGGCAGCAGCTTTTTCAAAAACGCCGTGCCGTCCATTCTCGGCATTTCAAGGTCGAGCGTCATAACGTCGGGTTCATACTGGAGAATAAGGTCGCGCGCGGAATATGCGTCCCCCGCCTTACCGACTATTTCTATAGAATAGTCCTGTTGGATATAGCGCGACATAAGCTCTCTGAAAAATATGGAATTATCCACAACAAGCAGTTTAATGCGGTCCATATAACGCTCCTAATAATTACCAAAAATGAAGTTGCTAAATAAATTCTATGCCGAAAACACTCCGTTTACTTCTCGGATTTGCGGTAAATCGCGGGCTGAATATAATTGAACTTGGTCTCCGAACGGTTCACGCTTTCCGCATGCCCGATAAAGAAATATCCTCCCGGCTTTACAACGTCGTAAAATCTGTTTACCAAAGCCTGTTTTGTCGGCTGGTCGAAATAAATCATAACGTTTCTGCAAAAAATCAAGTCAAACGGCTTTTTTTTGTACTTATCGGGCATCGGGTCCATAAGGTTGAACGTCTTGAAAATTACCTCGTCCTTTATCCCTTGGCAAATTTCGTATTTTCCGTTGCCGAGATTGTTGAAATATCTTGCTTTCCACTCGTTGGAAAGACCCTTCATACCGTCCTCTTGATAAATGCCGGTTTTTGCCTTGCCGATAACGCTTTGTGAAATATCCGTAGCGAGAATTCTCGTATCCCATTTTGCCTTTTCCGCGCCGAGATACTGGTCGATAAGCATAGCCGTGGTATAACATTCCTCGCCCGACGAGCAAGCCGCGCTCCATATTCTGAAGCTGTGGTCGCCCTGACAGGTTTTCATCATATACGGCAGGATGGTGTCCTTTAAAAATGTATAATGCTCCGGCTCGCGCATAAAAAAGGTATGATTTGTCGTAAGCTTATTTAATATGGTAGTAATTTCCGCTCCCGACGTATCCGACATCACAAGATTAAGATACTCGTCATAGCTTTTTATACCGCGCTCGCTTAACATATTTCCGAGTCTGCCCTGTACGAGAACCTTTTTCGCCGAGAGATTTATCCCGAAGTTATCGTACATAAATTTGACCAGACGCTGAAACTCCGCCTCTGTAATCTCAGGATTTGACACTTAAGCCTCCTGTTCGTCAAGCAGTTTTGCAACGTCGAGAATAAGCTTTGTGGTGTCGTTTTCCCCTCTTATCATATACTGAATAAAGTCGTTGGTGTTTACATTCTTATTTTCGGGAGTAGCCGAAATATCGCCCGTGTGTATATCCTCAACGTCCGCCACGCTGTCAACGATAATTCCGACGGAGGTTTCGTTGAAATTGAGCGTGATTATGCAGGTGCGGTTGTTGTAGGGAATTTCGGGCTTTCCAAAGCGCGTTCTTATATCGACAATCGGTACAACCTTAGAGCGGACATTGATAATTCCCTTGATATAATTCGGCACATGCGGCACTTTTGTAATATGCTGCATACCTATAATTTCGGTAACGTACTGTATTTCAATTCCGTACACCTGGTCTCCTATATTGAAAGTCATAACCTTGCCGAGAATACTGTTATCGGCGGCAAGCTTTCTGTCGCCAGACTGTTGTTTTGCGACCGCTTCTTTTATAACTTCGTTAGTCATGAAAAAATCCTCCTTAACCGATAAGCGTATTTGTATCGATAATCAGCGAAATGCTGCCGTCGCCCATAATCGTACAGCCCGAAAGACCCTCGCCTTTGATATTGTAGCGCGACAAATACGTCGGGAAAGGCTTTACAACGACCTGCTGTTCTCCTATAAGCCTGTCGGCGAAGATGCACACGCTCTTGTTGTCGGTTTCCACCAGCAGAAGAATACCGTCCTCAAGGTTGGTGACTTCGGTCTCTATCCCAAATTTTTCGTGCATACGCAAAATGGGATAACATACGCCTCTTATCATAATCATCTCGTTGCCGCTGGTATCGGTAACGATCTGCCCCGACTCGACCTTAAAGCTCTCGCGGATAGTGGAAATAGGCACGGTGAATACAAGATCTCCAACCGTTATTTCCATGCCGTCGATAATCGCCAGCGTAAGCGGGATTTTGATAATGAAGTTTGTCCCGACGCCCTTCTTGGAATCAACTATAATCGCTCCGCCGCATTTTTCAATATTCGCCTTTACAACGTCCATTCCGACGCCGCGTCCCGAAAACTCGGTAACCTGCTCGTTCGTCGAAAATCCCGGCAGCAGAATAAGGTTCTGTATTTCCTTTTCGGAGTATTCGTTTTCGGGCTTGGTAAGAATGCCCATTCTCCGCGCCTTATTCATTATCTTTTCGGGATCAATTCCCGCGCCGTCGTCCGACACGGTAATAACAACCTCTCCGGAAGCGTTCTGCGCGGTGAGCTTGATAGTGCCCTTTTCGGGCTTGCCCGCGTTAATTCTGTCCTGAACGTTCTCCTCGATGCCGTGGTCCATGCAGTTTCTTACAAGGTGCATAAGCGGATCTTGCAGACTGTCGACTATGGACTTGTCGACCTCGGTGTTTTCGCCCTCGATAACGAAATCGACCTCCTTGCCGAGCTTCTTCCTCATATCGCGGACAATTCGGTTCATTTTCTGGAACACACCCGCCAGCGGCACCATTCTTATCGACATAACGGTATCCTGAAGCTCGCCTGTAAGCTTTTTAAGGTCGCGCGCCGCCTTGTTGAAGGATTCAAGCTCCAGACCCTCAAGGTCGGGGTTGGAGATAACCATGGACTCGGTGGTGATAATCTCGCCGACAATATCATGCAGCGCGTCCAGCTTCGCGAGGTTTACGGAAATAAGGTTCTGCTTTTGCGCGCCGCTCTGAGCGTTTGCTACAGCCGCCTGAGCCTTTTCCACAGCCGCTTGATTTTTCTCCTCGGCAGTCTTAGGCGCGGGAGCCGGAGCCGCGGGAGCATTTGTCGCAGCGGTTTTTGCAGGCTCAGGAGGCAGTTCCGCCTTCGGAGCGTCGGAAGACGCCGCCGCGCTTTCCTCCCCGGAAAGAACCTCGTAGGACTGTACATTAAGCGCGGTTTCGATAAGTTTCAGTATGTAATCCTTGTTGTCCTCTTCCGAGAAGGTGATAAGAAATCCGTGGTCAACAATCTCTTTGGAGGTTTCGGGATTGGTTTCAACATCCGCAGGAGAGAATTCAAGGAACGAGCATTCCTCGCGGATAGTATTTATCAGCAAAAACGCGCGCAGGTTCTCCATCTGGCAGCCTTCCTCGAAGAACACGCGGACAGTCACCTTGCCCTTTTCGGTGTGAACCGCGGGCGCAGACGCGTCAGCCGCCGCATTTTCGGTCTTAGCGTCGGGCGCGGCGTTCGGATTTGCCTCGTTTGCAAGCTGATCGCGAGCCTTAAGGAGCTTATTTATAAGCTCGTCGAAATTCATCTGCTCGTACTCGCCGTTTTCGTGGTTCTGGATAGCCTCGATCTGAGTTTTATAGGAGTCTGATACCTGGAAAACCAAATCGTATACAAAGCTTACGTCGGTGATAACATCGGGGTTCTCGCGGATAACAAAGAACATATCCTCCGCCTTGTGCGCCAGCACGGACAGATTTTCAAATCCCATCATCGCCGAAGAACCTTTGATGGTATGCATTATGCGGAATATTTCTTTAATATCTTCACTTTCAAAGGCGTTTGCCTGTTCGGTGCGGAGCAATATCTCGTCCAGCTGCTCCAGAAGAGAGTTGGTCTCGAAGAAATACATATCGAGCATTGATTCCATTCCGGGTTCGATTTTTGCCATAATATCAATTCCTTTCCGAATACTTTATTTTTTATTTGCCGCGTGATTTTATAATCAAAGAACCGCTTTTAAAAGCAATTCTAAAATTTTTTTCAAAAAGCCCTTTATTATTCTGAAAAAATATGCTAGAATAAAGTTACAGGATTAAACCTATTTGGAGGAGATCATATGGCGCAGATTCCGCAGATTAACAACCCCATAACCTCAAAAAACTATAACTACAGTCCCCGTCAGCAGGACGCCAACACCGAGCCGTTCGACATTGTAAAGCTGACCGGCGTGGGCGGCGCGGGCGTAAATTCCGATTCCGCCGCGAAAAGCCGTCTTGAAATGGGCAACCGCGAGCTTATCCCCATGCAGGTGCAGGTCGCAAAGGACCCGACCCTTGCCGTCGAGATGCTCAAGGACCTTTTAAATGTCGAGGTTCTCAATCAAGCCCTTATTACCGGTCACACCGACCTTTACGGCAGTCTGGAAAATCTTGCCAAAGAGCTTTACGTCACCCCCGAACAGCTTGTTCAGGAAATCATCAACCAAGAACAACAGAACACCATGTTCTCGGGACACGAGTTTTACGACGTTCTCCGCGAGGTAGCCCAGACCACCACCGACCCGAACACCAAGGAACTTATCGGAAATCTTCTGAAATCCATAAACTTCGCTCAGAATAAAAACGAGATCCTCGGCGCGCTTAGGGCGAACCTTAAGTTTTTGTCGGAGTATTACTCTCCGAACGAAAAGCTCTCCGAAAAGCTGCTTAATCTCTCCAAAGAGTGGGGAGCGGACGACGCGGAGAATTATTTCGACTACTTAAAGGGCGAAACTCTCGCGATCTTGAAAGACGTCAGCGGCAGCCTTTTAAACGACGACAAGACTCAAATGCTTATACCCCTTATCACGCACAACCTGTCGCGCTATAACAACAGCCCGTATATGTGCAAGGAGTATTTCAACCTGCTCCTCACTCAGATTTCTTCGGGAACGCTTCGCGAGTCGCTTAAAAACTCGTTCAGCCGCTTGTACTCCGCATTGTTTGACAAGAAACCGATGCAAAATCCTCAAACAATGGAAAGCGTCGGGGCGATGTCGGACGGTGAAGAAACAGAAAGCCAAGTCTACACTAATAATTATACTACAAACGGCTCACAAAATCAACCACTTTCGCCCACTTCAGAGCAGAAAAATTCGGAATTTGGCATATATAATGATGAAATTCAGCAAAATATTAAAAATTCACAAGAGAATTTTGGTGAAAATGTAGATGATATTAGCTCTGAAAATTCGGGAAAAGTTACAGACGGGACAGAATTTCAGGACGAACAGGACAATGTTCTTGAACAAGAGTTGTCGGGTTGGCACAAAAACCTGAACGAAATGATGTCCGACCGAGGCTATATGCAGCAACTGAAAGCTACGGGCTACAACCTCGAACAGACGCTTTCGGCGTATACCCGCGGGCGGCTTGGCGGTCTTGACGCGTTAAGGCAGCTTACCGAGGGGCTTTTCCTTGACGACAACGAAAGCGCGCAGGCTATGCTTGCCGATCTTTCCAAAGTCAACACCATGCAGGAGCTTATTGACAACCTAAACACCATGCTCCGCGATATGCCCGATATTCCGCTGCGCGAGAGACTGTACGGCGTTTTTGTAGACATAATCGAGAAAATGTCTGTCAAAAACGAACTTCCCCAGCACGGAATTCGTCCTCCCGTAAGCTCCACTTTGGATAATCTTACCGATTTTATTGAGAAAAATATCAACAACCCCGCGCTTAAATCGCTTGACAGCTTTAACGCGGCAAATCTCCTGCAAAGCCTGCTTAACGCTCCGGGAGTTTTCACGCCGCTTGCACACTACATTCTCCCGCTTGAAGTCGGCGATACAAGGGCATTCGGAGAGCTTTGGGTTGACAACGACGAAAACAACCCCAACAATACCCCCGAAACTCAGCGCAACTATCATCTGTTCTTAACGTTCGACGTTGAGAGCATCGGGCGGTTTGAGGTGGATATGTACGCATTAGGCGAGGAGGTAAATATTGCCTTGCTGTACCCGCCGAAGTTTGATAAGGAAATAGACGGCATGAAAGAGCGGGTTACCAAAATTATCCGAAACAGCGGCTATCAGGCGAGAACGTTTGAGACTGCGCCGCTTAAAAAGCCGCATAATCTTGTGGAGATTTTCCCGAAGATAACGGATAAAAGGACCACATTGAATACCAGAGTTTAAGGAGAGATATTTATGCCGAAACAACAGCACCCCATGTCCCCCGCGAATAACAAGCGGCTTTACGGGCAGAATGCCGCTGTCGCGCTGAAATATAACCCCGATTTGAACTACGCGCCCGTGGTGGTAGCGTCGGGGCTTGGAGAGCTTGCCCAGAGAATAGTAAACATTGCCGACGAGGCGGGAGTCCCCATTTACCGCGACGACAGCGTGGCGGCGTTGCTTGTTATGCTGAATGCGGGCGAAACTATCCCGAAAGAGCTTTACCAGATAGTTGCGGCTATCTATGCGGAAGTTGTGTACACCTCTAATAAAATGCGTAAATAAGTCGCTTTTGCAGAGAGAAGGGTTTTTATGAGCGCGAAATTCAAACACCAGAGCCAATGGGCAAACTTTTTTATAATTGCAGGGTTTTTAGGGATCATTCCCGTGATGTTTGTTGGCGAGACCATAAGCGACAGCGGCTCAAAAGCAGGGGGAGTTTTGCTTTTGCTCGGTTATTTTGTGGTTTTTTTGGGAATAAGCCTTCTTTTGTACTATCTGCCTGCAGAATTCACAGCTGACGAAAAATCCGTTGTGTTCAGCATATTCGGGATAAAAAAGCGTATCTTGTATTCGTCCATTTTGGAAATAAAGGTAACGCGTGAGTTTATCAGAGGTTACAGGGGCAGCGGTGGGCATTATGACGAGGTTATAACTTTTGTCTTACGCGAAGACGAGGATTTTACCTGCCGTCGGACAATAAAGGTGGATTTTGACAAACTCGCCGACGACCCCGAAACGCTCTCGGAAACCTTTTCCGACGGGATATTTCTGAAGCTGAAGGAATATATTGAAAATAATTATCGGGCGGCGTGAAATTGCCCCCTTGACAAAAGAAAAGTTTTGTGCTAAAATAATAGTGTTTTGGCAATATGCTTTGTCAAAAAAATTTAATACGGTGTTTTCTTTGCTAACCACCGTTAAAAAACAAGGAGTATTTTTATGCGCAAAAATGAAAAAAGTGAGATTTTCAACACCCCGAACCTTGTAAGGCTCGCCCTTGTCGCGGCGATTTACGCCGTGATGACCGTACTTATCGCGCCGATAGGCTACGGACCTATTCAGTACCGAATTTCGGAAATACTGGTGCTGTTATGCTTTTATCGCAAGGATTACAGCGTCTCCATGATTTTTGGCTGTTTTATCGCGAATTTGTTCAGTCCGTTCGGCTTGTACGACATCATCTTCGGAACGCTTGCGACGGCGGTTGCGGTAATCCCGATGTATTATGTGAAGAATATCTGCATAGCGTCGCTGCTGCCTGTACTAAGCAACGGAGTTATCGTCGGCATAGAGCTTTACCTCTGCGGAGAGCCGTTGTGGTTCTCGATAGGGTCGGTCGCGCTTTGCGAGTTTATCGTAGTTTCGGTCGTGGGGCTGCTGTTTTTCAAATTCGCGGTCGAGCGCACACCTTTACTTAAAATAGTCGGTTCAACCAAGGAAATAAAGTGCAAAACCCCTAAAGAAACTGTTTAACAAACAAAAAATGCTCCCCGAATATTCGGGGAGCATTTATTATATTCATTATGTATTCACAAGCATATTTTCCGCTTTCGCTACCAGACCGTCCACATGGCGGTTTATATCGGACACCTCCGTCATCGCGGAGTTTATGCTGTTTCCTTTGTCCAGCGTTACCGAAATATTGTCGCGGACCTCGTTCATCATTTCCTCAATTCTTTCCATATTCTTGTTGATTTTGGAAACGATGTCGTTTACCTGCTTTATATCGGTAAAAACAAGCTCGTTGCTCTTCTGCGCCTCGGCGACAGCCTCCTGCGAGTGCCCCGCAAGCTTTCCGACCTCCTCGGCAACCACCGCGAAACCCTTCCCGGCTTGTCCCGCTCGCGCAGCCTCAATCGACGCGTTTATCGAAAGAATATTTATCTGCCGCGCAATATCGCTTATGTTCCCCGTAATATCCGAGAAACCCGACACGCTGCTGTTTATCGACTTCATGGCGGCGTTTATATTCTCGCTTTGAACGCGAAGTTCTTCGAGTATCTCCGACAAGCCCATAACTTGACTGTGGTTTGTGTTGTTAAGCTGAGAAATATCCCCGACAGCCTCTTTCACCTCGCCGATATTCTCGGTAAGCTGCGAAACCACTTGATTTAGCTCGTTTGTGACCTCGCCTATGGAAATATTTGTCTGTTCAATCTCCGAGCGGCGTGTATCCGCCTCTTTTTGCATATACTGCGCGCAGCTTGTAATCGCCGACACGCCCTTTATAATCGCCTCCGCCATTTTTCTGCAAGTCGGGAAACCGCAGGAGTGGCAGTTGTAGTTGCGCTCGGTCTCGGTGTGCTTGCCCATTTGGGTAAGCATTTCTTCAATTTCCTGCTCGGACACGCTTATTCTGTTAATTTGCTCGGGAGTATAATCCCTCACAAAATCATTAAGCTTAAGCTGCTTGTCAAACTGCAAAAACTGCTTATCGCGGTGTTTTCTGTCGAATTTCACGCGCTTTGTGCGGTTGTACTTTTCAATGCCGTTCATAATCCCGCTCATGCGGTAAATCGACATTTCCGTCCCGATAGCCGGACCGCTCCCGCAGCCTTTATCGCAGGACAGCACGTCGAACACATCGGGCAGATCCCGCTCGTTTATCTCCGAGTACAAATCAAGGTTCTTGTAAACGGAATCCGTTCCCTCCGAGGTAATAACGTTTAATGTGGGACATTCAAGCTCCAGACACGCTTTCAGCCCTCCGGGACGCGGGTAGATCGCTCCCATGCTGCCCTGTATTCCCGAAAACTCGAAATTCGAGCGCGTTTTCCCAAGCGTTTTGAGATCAATGCCGTTTTGCCGCAAAAGCTCTCCAAGCCGCTCGAACGTAACATTATAATCGACAAGCCCCGTTTCGCGGAACTCGTCCATTTTTGCGATACACGGCGACAACGCCGCGATTTTCGCGCTCTCGCCGAGGTATTTTCTCAAATACACCGCCGTGCAGAGCATCGGAGAATGTACGGGCGAGAGATTTTTCAGCGCGGAATGGCAGAATTTTCTTATGTAATTCACTATCGCGGGGCAGGGCTGCGAGATAAGTTTTGCGCCGGGGTGCTGTTCCAGATAGCGAACATGTCCCCAGGTGCAAATATCCGCCCCAAAGGACACATCGTATATCTTTTCTACCCCGTTCTTTTTGAGAATATCCAGAACGTTTCTCCAACAGCCGTCAAACGACACCTTGACCGCGGGCGCGCAGATCGCAATGATCTTCTGACCGCTTTTAAGATCCTCCCAGAACCTTTCGGTATCGTCCTCGTAACTTCTGGCGTTGTGGTTGCAGATTTTAACGCACGCGCCGCAGCGTATGCACTTGTCGGGATTGATGTTGAACCGCACATTGCCGTTTGCATCGTGTTCAACGGTGTTTGCCTCCATAGACGGGCAGACACGGATACAGTTGTTGCACGCAACGCATTTTGAACCGTCAAAAGTAATCATCTGCGACCCTCCCGCCTTGCCGAATTTGTTTTACTTCGCGTAGTCGACAATCCTGCTTTCGCGAATCATATTGACCTTAATCTGTCCGGGATATTCCATTTCGTCTTCAATGCGCTTTGCAATATCGCGAGCCAAAACTTTCATATCGTCGTCATTTATCTGCTCAGGCTTTACCATAATACGCACTTCGCGTCCCGCCTGAATAGCAAATGACTTGTCTACCCCGTTGTAGGAGTTGCAGATCTCCTCAAGCTTTTCAAGACGCTTGATATAGTTTTCATAGTTCTCGGAACGCGCTGCGGGTCTTGCCGCGGAAATTGCGTCCGCCGCCTGCACCAGACACGCTATTACAGTTCTGCACTCAACGTCGCCGTGGTGAGCCTCGATAGCGTGAATTACTTCGGGGCTTTCCTTATATTTCCTGCACACGTCAACGCCTATTTGAACATGCGAACCCTCTATCTCGTGGTCGAGAGCCTTTCCTATATCGTGCAGCAGTCCCGCGCGTCTTGCCAGAGCCGCGTCAACGCCAAGTTCGCTTGCCATAATCCCGGCTAAGTGCGCTACTTCAATCGAGTGATTGAGAACATTCTGACGGAACGAAGTTCTGTACTTAAGCCGCCCGATAAGCCGCACCAGCTCGTGGTTCAGCCCGTTTACATTTGTTTCCATAACCGCGCGTTCGCCCTCTTGCTTTATACGCAGTTCGACCTCTTTACGAGCCTTTTCAACGGTCTCCTCAATTCTCGCCGGGTGAATACGTCCGTCCTGAATAAGTCGTTCGAGAGCAATTCTTGCAATTTCTCTTCTTACATGGTCAAAGCAGGACAGCGTGATAGCCTCGGGAGTATCGTCGATAATAAGGTCAACGCCCGTAAGCGTTTCAAGCGCGCGGATATTGCGTCCCTCGCGCCCGATAATGCGCCCTTTCATCTCGTCGTTCGGAATAGCGACGACGGACACCGCCATCTCCGACACGGTATCGGCAGCCAATCTCGCAATAGACAGCGATATGTACTCCTTTGCCTTTTCGTCGCATTCGTCCTTAAGTCTCTGCTCGTAAGCAGAAATCTTAACTGCCTTTTCGTGGTTAAGCTCGCTGTCAAGCATTTTCAGCAGGTGATCCTTTGCCTGATCCTGGGTAAATCCGGAAATCCGTTCGAGAATTCCCATCTGGTCGGCTTTCAGTTGTTCAGCCTCGGCGATTTTCTCGTCAGCCTTTTTGTGTTTCTGGTGGAGCTGTTCCTCCAACTTCTCCATTTTGTCTGTCTTGCGGTCGAGATTTTCCTCTTTTTGAGCAACTCTCCGCTCGGAACGCGACACCTCGCTCCTGCGCTCTTTAAGCTCTTTCTCGGCGTCGCTTTTCAGACGCTGAACGTCCTTTTCCGCCTCCGTCCGCATAGCGTAAATTTCGTCCTTTGCCTCCACGAGAGCGGCTTTTTTCATAGACTCCGCTTTCTCGGCAGCCTCGTCGATAATTCTTGCGGACTCTTTTTCCGCCGACTCAAACTGAGCCTCGGCGGACTTGATACGATGCTTTACACCCTGCTTAAAGCAGACGAAACCGCTTAAAACCGCTCCCACGAGCAGAGCCGCGACTCCGATAAGCACAGCAACGTAAAAATCGACTTCCATTGTCGTTTCCCCCTCCTTATTTAATATCCGCGCTGCGAGAACAGGGAAATTCGGCGCGAATAAGATAATTCGGCGGGAATAATATACAATTTTCAGACGACGGCGCAAAGCCGTCAGATACCCCCTATTGCGGTTCTTTGTTTTGTATACCGAAGTGTGCCTATATATCGGGAAATTCGCCCAAAGCAGAACCCTTTTGTCGCGCAGAGAGGGCGCGGGTGCGGCAGGACTATCGGTTAAAAAGCGCGGCGCGCTTGCAAAATAAGGAATTGAATTTAAGGATTTCTCCGTAAATCGTACATTATACCGCCATAACGTTATATAAATAACAATCATAAACGTCAAAGCCTTTTTAATATAACCCGTTCAAAAAGACCTATTTATATTTTACAACAATTTTACTAAATTGTCAAGTAAAATACACATTTTATTTTGTAGGTTTTAATACTTTTTTCCGTGTAAAGCTGAAAACAGCCGTTTTTGTCAAATTCAGGAAATTATTTTTTAAACGATTATCGTGCAAATCGGATAAAAACAGTTGATTTTTTGGAAAAAGTATGATAAAATATTTATGTATAATCTTTAATCATATCATTACGAAAGGCTTTCAAATTATGTCAGACAGATTTGCCAACCAATATCTTATGGGAGAGCTTGCCAAGGAGATCTCAAAGGTCATAAAGGGCAAGGAAGAGGCTTTGCTTATTGTGCTTACGGGGCTGCTCGCGCGCGGACACGTTCTTATCGAGGACGTTCCCGGGGTCGGAAAAACCACGCTTGCCATGGCTATCGGCAGGGCGTCGGGAATGAAGTTCCGCAGGGCGCAGTTTACTCCCGATGTTATGGCGTCCGATATAACGGGATTTACTATATATAATAAGGAAGAAGGTCAGTTTGAGTACCGCGAGGGAATGGTTATGACAAACCTCCTGCTTGCAGACGAGATAAACCGCACTTCCCCGAAAACGCAGTCGGCATTGCTGGAGGCAATGGAGGAAAAACGCGTTACGGTGGACGGCGAGGTCCACGAGCTGCCTGAGCCGTTTATGGTCATTGCAACGCAGAATTCTCAGGGTTACGTCGGGACGTTCCCGCTGCCCGAGGCGCAGCTTGACCGTTTTATGATGCGGCTGAGCATGGGTTATCCCACGATCGCCGACGAGGCGAAAATTATGATGGACAGGCTTACGGACAACCCCGTAAACAACGTAAAAAACGTTATGACGTTAGACCAGCTTTGCGACTGCATTGACGACGTAAATTACATCAATTTTGCGGACAGCCTTTGCAGGTATGTGGCGGAGCTTGCGGCGGCTACGAGAAACCACCCCGCGGTGGCTCTGGGAGTGTCGCCACGCGCTTCGGTCGCGATTATGCAGGCTTCAAGGGCGTTTGCATATCTTCTCGGACGGGAATTTGTCACGCCTGAGGACATTGTGCGGCTTTTGATACCTGTTTTCGAGCACAGGATAATTCTCCGTCAGGAAACGCGGCTCAGCAAGAAAACGGTGCGTTCGGTGTTGGAGGACGTGGTGTCCTCCGTAACTCCGCCCGTAAAACGGAGCTGACTATGGTAAAGAACCGTATTTTATACGCTCTGCTGGCGGCGGCATGCTTGGCGTTTTCGATTGCGTACACCTCTAAAATATCCGCGGTGCTGCTTATAACGGTACTTTTGTACCCGATTGCCGCGGCTTTGGCGACGGCTTTGCAGCTTATTTCCATTTATGTCTATTTTGACGATGAACAGCTTGTTTTCGATAAAAACACACGTTTCGAGTTTTTTGTAAACGTCGCGAACAACTCCGTTTTCCCCTGCGTTCCCGCAGAGCTTGTGTGCGAGTTTCCCGACATCGATTCGGGAAGATTTAACGAAAAACACGTTTTTGTGTCGCTTGCGCCGTTCGGTTCGGCAAAACTCGCGGTGGAGGGGCGGCATCTTTACAGAGGGTGCTATAATTGCACAGTACGGAAAATCGCGGCGGTAGACCCGCTCAGGATAATACGCTTTTCAAAGAAAGTCGGCAAAAGCTGTCAGATGATTTTTCTGCCGAGGAAGATTGAGCTTCACGATATCGTAAGCTCTTCGGTGGGCGAACAAAGCTTTTCCCGCCCGAATCCGATAACCTCCGAAAAAGAGGATTTTTCGCATGTCCGCGAGTATCGTGACGGAGATATTATCCAGCTTGTCCATTGGAAACTGACGGCAAAGCAGGACGAGCTTATGATAAAGCAGTTTGACAGCATAAACGACCGCCGCGCGCTGGTTTTGTGCGATATGAGCTGCGGGGAGGGCGATGTGCTGCTTACGGCGGACACGATAATAGAAACCGCGATTTCGTTTGTAAAGGCGCTGCTGGACACGGGCGTGGGCGTTTCGGCGGATTTCGGAATAGCGTCGGAGGGCGGCGTTATAAACGTGAGGAACAAGGGCGATTTCGAGCAGTTTTTCCGGCTTATGTCGGTGCTTCCCGCGCAAAACGGGCGGGAGGATCTCCCGTCTCTTATCGACAGCGCGGATAAAAGCACGGCTGCAGTGATGGTTATTATCACCTCGTCGCTTTCGGACGAGGTAATTCTCCGCGCAAGGGCTCTCGGCGAATACTGCGCGGTGTATCTGGCGTATGTAAATCTTTTGTCAAAGCAGGTTGACAACTCACTTTACGAGGACAATTTCCTGTTTTTAAACATACGCGGTTCGGGCGAGGACGCGCTGAAACTTGCCGCGGCAATGGCTCAGAATTCGCAATAAACAAGCAAGCAGGGCTTATGCCTGCAAATATATTTAATAAGGAGAAAGAAAAAATGGACATTAAAGCGAAAATCGACGAAGTCGTAAACAAGGTCAAGAGCGACGGGAATTTTGCCGAGAAATTCAAGAAAGAGCCGATAAAGGCGGTTGAAGAGGTTATCGGCGTGGATCTTCCCGACGACGCGGTTCAGAAAGTTATCGACGGCGTTAAGGCAAAGGTGAATTTTGACGGAATTGCCGACAAAATCGGCGGTCTTTTCGGCAAAAAATAAGCTTTTACAACAGAACATCGACACCTCCGGACAACTTGCGTCCGGAGGTTAGGCTGTAGATAAAGCCCCATCTGCTGCGTCAGCGGCACTACGGCAGGCACAAAGCCTAGCCGCAGCACCGTTTCCTTGCATCTGGGACTTTCTCTGCAGCCTGAAACTTGACTTTTTATACAGGCTGACCTCCGGACAACTTTCGTCCGGAGGTAAATTTTTTGTATTTGCAACAATTTTTGCAATTACTCGGTATTATAATTGAAAACATCACGAAAGTGGGGAATTTTTATGAAAAAAGCAATCTGCATTATAATTGCGGCGTGTCTGCTGTCGGGGTGCGTTTATACGGAGAAAAGCGAATTTGCGTCTCCCGAACAGCTTAAAAAGTTTGTGGAAGAATGCCCTTTTGAGGAAATAACTCTCCCAAACGGCGAAAAAATCCCGAAAACCGACGCTGTCGCCGCAAAAGAAACCCGTCTTTCCACGGGGCTTTATTTCGATATAGGCGTAGTGCGGTTCGCGGAGCCGATTTTTGAAAGCTCGTTCGACACGCCCGATTTGTACGAGCGGCTGATGTCCGACGAGGGCT
>CANQNY010000004.1 GCA_947625335.1 uncultured Clostridia bacterium
GGAAAAACAATCATAATCGCGTCCCACTCCGCGGAGGATATTGACGTTCTGTGCGACAATGTTTACGAAATGGAAAAAGGCGTGTTATCGGCAGTTTAAAGTGAGCGGTATTTGTTATCCGCTCCGTGGATAATGCGTTGCTGTTTTTCACGACAAAAAGTTACAAAAAGATTACAAATTGTTACAGTTTTGTAACAATTATTGACATTGGTTAAGGACCGTGTTATAATAAATAAAAACGACAACATGGAGGTACACCAATGAAAAAAATCACAGCAGCTATCTTCGCACTCGTCCTCACAGCAAGCCTTACCGCCTGCAACGAATCCGAAACCCCGTCGCAGGAAGTTTCCCGAAATCAAGGCTCTGCACAAAACACAAGTTCGTCGGAGGAGTCGACATCTACAGAAAGCACCTCTTCGGAAGAACCTTATGTTCCCTTGACGGAAAGGGACGCCGACCTTAAAGGCGAGGAGCTTGTCGCAAAATTCAAATGGCCTTATGACGCGCCGATTGAGCTTGAGGGAATGACAGCGCAAAAGGAAAATGCAACACATGACGGTTTTGAAGATATAGAAATTTCCGAGCTTTCCAACGAATTCAAATGGATGATAACCTGCGACTACGGTTATCTTGCAACAGCCCCCGAAGACGGCGGGAATTACGAATTTAAGAAATATAAAGTTGGCGATAAAATAGGGGATTTTACTGTTGACGGAATACTTACTTATTTTACCAATGGTGAATGGTGCTACTGCGATTATTTTCAAGGCATAGCGGCAGGTTTTGACGGCGAAGTGACGCTTACGGGCGATGTTTATATTGCAAAAGAACATATGGTTATAAGTGAAGTTCAATTTTATCCCGACGAAGAAAGCTGCAAAAAACTGCCGATTGTAAATTACAAACCGATGTTGGGTTTAGATTATATTGAAGATACGTTTAATGATATTCGGATAGACCTCGGCGACAGGAAGGATTATCCCGAAATCGATTTTTCAACGTTTCCGCTTGAAACGCGCGTAAAAGCTAAGGTTAAAATAAAGAATTACGGATACAATGTACTGCCGACAGTTACGCAAATTGGTCATGCGGACATTGTTGACGGTGAACTTGAATTGCTTTGATTACATAATTATATGATAAAATTTAAGCGGCAGCGTAAAAACTGCCGCTTAAATCGTTTATCTTACCTTTTGAAGATTTCCCTTTTCCATTTCGTAAACTTTGTCGCACAGAACATCAATATCCTCTGCAGAGTGGGAGGCAATTAAAATCGTTTTTCCGTGTTCTTTCAATTTCAGCAAATATTGCCGCATATCCTGCACTCCATCCTTGTCCAGGCCGTTCATCGGTTCATCGAGAATTAAAATATCGGGGTCTTCCATAATCGCCTGTGCGAGTCCTAAACGCTGGCGCATTCCGAGCGAAAATTTCCCGACATTTTTCTTGTCGTCGGGGTTTAATCCAACGCGCTCAATTGCCGCGCGGACTTCACTTTTCCCAATTTTTCGGCGAATTTTTGCAAGCTGCATTAAATTATCATACGCTGAAAAATTCGGCAGGAATCCGGGGGTTTCAATAATTACGCCCACGTTATCGGGAATGTCGATATCCTTTCCGATCTGTTTTCCGCGCACAAAAATCGTCCCCGAAGTGGGCGAAATAAGCCCCAAAATGCACTTCATCAGCACGGTTTTTCCGCTGCCGTTTCTGCCGATAAGACCCGTTACGGAACAAGGTTCAATTTCCAGCGAAACGTTATTTAATACCGTATTTTCGCGAAATTTTTTGGTTACGTTTTCAACGCTGATAATACTCATAAAATCACCTCAAATTATAAAATATCCGTATTTTTTCGCGAACGAAAAATAACTGCCAGTACCAGAAAAATATACAACGCCGAAAGTACACAGATTATATATTCCGGGTCGGGCAAGGCTGATGAATGAAAAATATCCACAACCCTAATATTGCACAATTCAAGCTGGCAAAAATATTTAAACTGCGTGTTCAATAAATTTGAAAATAATCGCAGCGTAATAAATCACCGCGCCCGCGATAAATCCACCCATTTTGCGCGTAACCATATTTAAAGAAAAAAATAACGTTCCGAAAACAATAAAAAGAAATGTTCCGACAAAAACGCTCCAAAGCGCGGCTGTAAGCGGCGTGAAACTCGCGATAACATCTTCGGTTATCATCCCCGAAATCGCATAACTATCACGCAAATCCGCGCTTTTCGGAATCGTGTTTATTACGCGTCCCCACGAGCTATCAAATGATAAATTTGCACAAATTATAGCCCACGAAAATAAAATTAAAATTATGTAAAATAATTGGCTTAAATACCACGAACGCTTGCCGCTGCGGGTTATGTGATAAATTTGCTGCGGATCGGAAAACGGCAGCTCCGAAAAAATAAAAAGCAACCCGATAAAAATCACGATTACAGAAAATTTGTCGGAGAAGAAAATCGCGATAACCGCTGCGCTTACAGAGGCGTTAAAATCGTTTGCAATTTTTGCATACGGGACAATTACCCGAAAAATCTGCGCTAAAATAATGATTGCAGCGACCCAAACTTTCGGGTTTGTAATTGAATAATACAAATTACAGGCTGTCGAGTAAAGCGTTTTTCTCAAAATTTCACCTCTATCTTACGTCAATTTTTTCTTGTTTTCTGTCAAGCAAAAATTTTGACAAAATAATAAAAACACCAAGCAAAATAATTGTATAAATAAACGAATTAATCGCTGAAATTATACTGAAATTGCTTGATAAATCAAGATTTGGATCAAAGTATTTTGAAAGCCATGTACTTGCGCTGAAAACATTGTTTGGGACAATAATTTTCGGTATGTGTGCAAATTCCGCAAAACTCGGAATTATAATTCCCAAAACAAGCGGCATAACCACCGCGATATGAATTTGTAATTTTAATTGAGATAGCCGACGCCGCAGAAAAAATTCCGATATAGCAGCTCCCCATTAAAATTGTAAAAAAATAATATGCAAAAAGTGCCCTTGCGCCATAAGACCGCCGTTTGCGTAACTCCTCACAATCTGCATAAAACCGCCGTTTTGCGGGTCTGCCGTAAATGGATTTGTAAAAGAAAAAATTAGTATGTAAGCACGCATTGAAATTGCAGCCGTAAGCGCTGCAATAAAAAATGACGACAAAATAAGCGACGCGGCGTATACGAATTTTTTTGAGCGCGTGTAGGAAAAAACAAATCTGCCCGAACACCATTCCTCGGAAAACAGCGCGGCGGCGGCTATCCAAAATTTTGCTGATCGAAATGCATATTTTAAATTGCAAAATAGGCTTGTAAAAACAGTTTTCATCTGATTTCTTCTCCCGTGTAGGCATTTATGCGGTAAAGCGGTCCAAAATCGTAGGAAAATTCCCACGCAGGAGTAAGGAGCAATTCTCCCGAAGAATAAATCGAAATATACACCAACGTGAGTTTTTCAAATTCCGTGCGAACCTCGTCAATCGGCATAAAATCAAGGTTCGCCGAGGTTGAATAATCGGGAAAACAATTTGCGGCAAGAGCGGAGCTGTCAAAACCCGTTGTCGTGTAATAAGTCAAATTGTAATAAGCCGAATTTTCTGTTGGGGCTTTATACCGCGCGCACTCGTTTTCGGTAATATAGCCGTCTTCTTCGAAATATTTCGGCTCACTTGAAAACAAATTAAAAAAGAAATTCTCCGAAATTTCCTGAAAATCCGCGTGATAAATTTTCGGCGCGTAAATATTGTCGTATTTTGATTTGTCGTAGGTCGTGTAAACGCCGTCTGCTATGGTGCTCAAGCGGCTTTCCGAAGAGCTTTTTTCGGGTTCGGACAACTCGTTTTCCGAGGAAATTGTTGAACTATCTGAACTGTTGTCAACCGAAAAATTATTGTCGCTGCACGCCGTCAGCAGCATTGCCAAAATAAGAATTAGTGCATTTTTTTCATAAAATCCCCCCGTTTTTTTAATTATAACGTCTTATAATTTATTTTTCAAGCGCTTTTTTTAAATGTAAGAAAATCTTCAGAAATAAATCAGAAAATCTTAAGAAATTAGTTCTTGAATTTTATTTTCGCGTGAGTTAAAATGTATTTATAAACGAAAATTTGCAGCACTATACATTTTTTAAGGAGATTATTATGAAAAAGATTACATTGATAATTATTTCGGCAATACTGCTTACAGCTTGCAGCTCCGTCGAAAACAGCACTCCAAATAATTCCGATATCTCGGATATTTTAAGCGAAAACAGCTCTCTTGAAGAAATTGCAATTGATACTGAAAATCAAGAAATTAAAAGCGCGAAATGCTATAAAGTCGATTTTCAGGAAATCTCGGAGGACAGCATAACCGCGCTGTTTAAAGCCGTTCCTCAAAAGGCAGTTAACGAATTCGGCACGACGAAATTTACCGCTGAAAACGAAAAATGCACGCTTACACGCTCTTCGGGAGCGGGCGGAAAAGGGACGTATTATACCGTTATTTACTACACAACGCAGGGCGATGATTTCGACACTGCGGCATACGGCGATTATTCGGAAATTGCCGTAAATAGTGATTTAAGTTTTTTAAAATCCGCTGACGCTGAGAAAAAAATTGCCGATATTTTCAGCGAATTTATGCCGACGGGAACTGCTGTGAAAGCATATGCAATAACCGCTGACGCGTATTCGGAAATGATAATGAAAAAGACAGAGGCGGATAGGGAATGGAACGAGAGGGTTCAGGAGACCTTGGGGGAAACTTTTGAGGAAAAGGCTTGGAGTCCCGCAGCGGATTACTATTATTTTACGATTGAGCAGACTGTGGACGGAATCCCCATTCAAGCCGAACTTATCGGCGATATTGACAAGGGAACTCAAACCTGGGGCTCGGAGGGAAGTGCGGTTTTAAGCGCGGAGGGTTTGGGTTATTTGCGCGTTTTTTCGCCGTATAAAATTGTCGGGGAAGTCGAAACCTCGGAGAAAATTATTTCGTTATCCGATGCTGAGCAGATTTTTAATGAAAGAAACAACTTTTTTCTAACGCAGGAGGAAATAACGATAAACAATTCGCGGCTTGTTTATGCAGTTTTACGCGCCGAAAACGACAGCCTTATTCTCACGCCTTGTTGGGAATTTAGATATAACGACGATTTTTACTTTTACATAAATGCGTACACGGGCGAGGGAGTGACATAAGGAATGACTAGGATTTTAAGGAGCGTTTTTTCAAACCTCAAATACACGTTTCGTTCTGCTCGTTTTTTGGCGGCGGTTGCGGGGTATTTAGCGTTGCTTGTTTTCGCGACAGCGGATTTTTATAACAAAAACTCTGCGGTGTGGTATTTGCTGCGCTGTGCAAAATCATTTGGTTCGTTCTTTTTTTGTTTGGTAATCTGCGCTCTTCCGGGAGCCGCAATTTTCGCAGAGGAATGGCTTTCGGGACGCTTTATTTTTTCGTATCTCAGAGCCGGGAAAAAAGAATATGCCGTTTCAATTATTTTAAATTCTTTTTTAAGCGCATTTTTTACGGCGTTTGTCGGGACAACTCTGTATATAATTATTTATTCTTTCATAAACCTGATAACAAGCGACCACGACAACATATTTTTCGTACAGCAAATGGGAGTTTATGCAAACGGAAAGCTCTTGTATGACGGCAAAATTTTCGCATATTATTTTCTTGACGTGTTAAATACAAGCTGTTTTATGGGGCTGTTTTCCGCGCTTGCGGCAATGCTTTCGGCGATATTCACAAACCCCTACATAACAACCGTAATGCCGCTGCTTTTGTACGAAGTTATAATTAACGTGTTAAATAAATTTTCCGCGCCGATGCTGTCAAATCCCGCATATGTTTTCAGTTCGGGAGTTACCGTTATTGAAAAGCTGCACCCCGCGCGCGATATTACAGCCGAAAATAATTTTTCTGTAATTTCGATGCTTTACCCACTCGCTTTTACGGCGGTTTGTCTTGCGGTAATTATGATTATTTCTTATTTTTTAATTAAACGAAAATATGAAAAAAATTCGGATAAAGGGTAGGTGAAACAAATGAATTTTATCCGCAAAACGCTTGCAACAACGGGCTGTCAGCTGTATAACACCTTTTTTCACCCGAAATTTTACACGTCTGTTTTGCTGGTGCTTATGGCAGTTTTTATACAAATTAAACCCTATGCAGAAGTCGCAAATGATTTTAATATAGACGTAAATTTCGGAATTTATTCGTTGCTTTATTCCGACGCGCTTTTTGTAACCGTATTTTTTATTTCGCTGCTTTTAATTTTTTCGGAATTGCCGTTTAAAAATGCACAGCAAATTTTTCTTTTAACGCGCAGCGGCAGGCGTGCGTGGTGTGTAAGCCAAATTTTTTATATAGTTGTAATTTCTGTTTTTATAACGCTTGCCGCAATGCTTTTTACAATGCTTTTGCTTGCCGGTAATTTAACCTTTGACAACTCGTGGGACAAGGTCATAATTTCCGCTGCATACCAGAAATTGCCGACAGAATATGAAACCGTGCTTTTTGTCAGCCCCGAAACACTTGTTGTATTTACTCCGCATAGAGCAATTTTGTGGTCGACGCTTTGCGGAATTCTATGTTCGATAACATTCGGTTTAATTATTTTCGCAGCGAACCTCGCAAGCAACACAAGCCTCGGCGTTCTTTTGGGCAGCGTTTTAATTTCGGCGTACTGGCTGTTTTTATACACCGATAAATATTTTTTAATCTGGTTTTCACCGCTGGAATGGGCGTCGGTTAATACGATAAATTTAAAGCACAATTCTCAAATGCCAACGCCCGAATTTGCAATTTCGGCTCTTTTTGCAATTTGCGTATTTTCGGTAATAACAATTCTTTTCTGTTCGCGAAAAGGCTCAAAAACCGTATAGTGGATAGAAGATGCATGAATAAAAAAGCAAGAAGAATGCTCCTTGCTGAATATGTAATTTATTCTTTTATCCTTCTTACCTCGCATAAAAGTAAAACGCTGAATATCACTTCAAAAAGTATCATTGTGATTGCGAGAATATACGGCTCGAAATTCAAACCAATGACCAGAGCCGAAATGGGTATTATAACTGAAAGTGCAAAATAACTTTTAGATTTATACAGCCAACTATACGGCATAAGATGTGCACCGAAAATAATTGCGATCACCATCAGCATTTTTTCGGGTATGGTCGGATATATCCACATTGCAATAATCAGATACAAAATTTGATTTACCGAAAATAGAATGCCCAATTTCGTCAACGGATTTTCTTTGTTTTGAAAATCAATTTTCAGAATTTTTGAAATGGCAAAGGATATCGGAAGTAATGGAGCAGTACAAGAGAATGTAAAAAGATTTTTAGTAAGTATGGGCAATGACGTCAAATGAACACCCAGCACCATTATCCAGATTATCACCGATGCTGTAATAATATGAAGTCCTTTTTTCTGCTTCTTTGCACAATCATTCCGCAGTTCTTCCAAGTTCATAAATATTTCTTCCTTTGCTATGCGCTAGTACGTTAATTAAATATCACCACAATCATTATACCTTATTTTTCTAAAAATGTCAACTGCATAATTACAAGTCTGAAATATTTTCAACAGTCAAAGCAGACGGCAAGGGGTTTGGCAGTTTACAGTTGACAGGGTATAGTAAATAGTAATAAGTTCGTTCGCTGACGCGAACGGTTTTTGATTGCCATAAAGTAGAAAAGTTTGACGAATAACTTCACAATTATGACGAGTTTTTGTCCACCCCACCGCCGTACAGAAAAGGACGGCTGAAAAAGAGCCGCCCAAACTTTCGTCCACACTTCCGCCGTACAGAAAACAACGTCCCAGTAAGAACAACGTCTTACTGGGAACCGGTCAAGGGCATTGCCCTTGTGGTGCGAGTGACGAGACTTGAACTCGTACGTCAAAGACACACGCCCCTCAAACGTGCCTGTCTGCCTATTCCAGCACACTCGCATTACTTGACGACTTTATAATTATACCACATTTACTTTCGTTTGTCAAGTGTTTTTTTGCGATATTTTTAATATTTTTGCAATATTCCAATTTTTGGAAAAAGCAGGTTGAAAATGCGCGAAATCCCGCCGCGAATAGATACAACGGGGACGCTTACAATTACCTTTTATTACCAATTCGCGGGAGTGTAAAAAATCTGCGCCCAACAGCGGCTGCCGTTCTCGTAATAGTACCCGACGCCGAGGTATTCAAGATCGGGATTTAGGATATTCTCACGGTGACCGCTGCTGTTCATCCACGAGGCGACAGCATCGATCGGGGTGTGCTGACCCATGGCGACATTTTCGGCGACAACGCGGTATTTCATGCCGTTCTCGTCAAGAATTGTAAAACAGCTTGACCCGTCGGGACGCTTGTGACCGTATTTTACTGTGTTTTCCCATGCACGGGCAACCGCAAGCGCGGACAGCTTGTCCATTTTCTTTAACGGCTCTAAACCGCGTTTTGCGCGCTCCTGATTGGTAAGCTCGAAAACCTCCTCGCAGAACGCCGACTCCTCGGCTGTCTGTTCGCGTTGGTTGTACGGTCCGATAACCTTCGGCTCTTGTACGGCAGGTTTTTCCGAGGAACTTTCCGGTTTCGGAGTGCTTGCTGAACTTGCGGGTTTGGGCTTACTCGAAGAACTTGCAGGTTTGGGCGTGCTTGTTGAATTTGGCTTGCTTGCAGAACTTTGTTTGCTTGTTGAGCTTGCTGTTTCCGAAGAGCTTGATGAACTTTCCTGACTAGTTGAACTCGATGAACAGGTTGAACTCTCCAAAATAGTTGAACCGGACAAAGAAGACGAAGTTGTCGAACTTGAAGAGCTGTACGAAATAACCGAACTTGATGAACCGGACGAACTTTCTGAGCCAGTTGAACTCGAAGAACTTTCGTTCTCAGCGGAATTCTGACAACCCGAAAGCGCGAGAACCGACGCCGCGAGTGCAGCGCACAATATTTTCTTTTTCATAAAACCTCTATTTGCGTTTTTTAAAATATCATATTTTATTATAGCACAAATAACACCGATTTGTCAAGTCACAGCCCCGCATCGACCTCGTTCTCTCCGTTTACGACAACTATCTCCAACCTATGCGGCAGGCAGACAATAGGCACTCCCCCGCCCGAAATCTCGCCCGTTCTCACGCAGACCTTGTCGGGGCAATCCGCCGCGACCACCGCAACCGCGCCGTTTTGTATGCGAACGGTGTTGTACCCGCCCCCACAATCCACCGTAAACTCGCAGTCCTCCGAAAGCGGCACGGTTTTTATAACCTCTCCGTTCAGGCGGATTTCGGCTGCGGGATCGTCCGTTTTGCCGTTTTTCATACACAACCACACCACAACCAGTATTCCCGCCAGCAGCACCAGAGCCGCCGTCGGGATAATTATTTTCTTATCCATAGAATTCTCCGAAAAAACGCGCCCCGTTCACTATTGCGAACGGGGGCTTTTTATTCCTCAACCGAGGATAGTATCAAACTTCAGACTGCCGTTTTCTTCAACAAGCTTAACCTCATATGCGAAGTAAGCCGTTTTCCCGTCAAACGTTCCCGCCTTGACATAAAGCGTTCCCGAAAGACCGTCCATAACAAGCACCGTATCTTGAATGTTCACCGCCGAAAGCCCGCCGTTTGTATAGGCAAGCCCGCCCGTGGTCGACACCGTGCAGCGGGTCTTAAGCTCCGCCGCAGCCTGTTTCGAGAAACAAGCGTCAATCACCGCATTCAGCTTTTCCGCGGAATTTATACCGCTGTCGCTGCACTTATTGAGAGCCAAAGCGTTTAACGTGCCGAGAGCCGAATTCACCGCCGTCCGAGCCTTTTCCGAGGCGCTCTGAACAGGCGATACAAACTGCGCCGAAGACCTCGCCGCGCTTGTATAGCAGCCGGAAATTATCCGAACCGAGCCGTTGCTTACTACAGCGATATACTGCTGCGAGAAACTCCGCTTGAAATCAATCTTAGCGATCTCGGAGAACGCCGCGCCCGAATTTATCTTCCCGTCCGAGATGGTGTAATGCTCACCGTCAAGCGAGAAACTGTGCGACGACACCCCAAACGCGGGAGCGTTCGCCGACTGCACGGGAATAAGCGTTTCCGTTACGGGATCGAAGATAAACTGCCCGCTGCTCCCTGCCATCACCGCGTGTGTGAACGCGGAATTCGGCGCGGCAGCATATGCGTCGGAAAGCTCGGTTATCTTGACATAATCGCCGTTGTATTTGTAAATCTCGGTAATCCCGTTGTAGAAATCGCTGTAATACAGCGTGCCGCGGTCCTGAGCCAAAAGCTGAATATTCGTGCCGCTTGCAATGCACTGTTCATTAGCCGTGAAATAACCCGACAAATTTGCGGTATAGAGGTAATGCGTGCCATCTTCGAGAATATCCGCCGCCAGCAGATCGGAGTTTTCATTGTAAGCCGCGTCTGCGATCGACCCGTTCAGCACCATGTTTTCCGCGTGCATATCGGTAATAGTGCAGTTCCCCGCGTCAACTATATACATCTTGCTGCGAACGCCGTTTTCCACGCCCGTTATCATCAATCTTGAGCCGTTTTCCGACGCCCAGAACACTTTCGCGTCGGACACAGCCTGCCGAACCGCGAGAGACTCGCTCACACCGTCCCACTTATACAGCGACACCGCGTCCGCGCTCTTTACATAGAACACGTTTTCATTCAGGAAATATGCCCTCTGCGCGCCAATATCGTCCGTAATGTAGGAGAACCCTTCCTTGCCCTGCGGCAGCTTTACGTTATCCAAAACGCTCGGCTCTGGAACGGTTTCCCCGCCGGGATTATCCGGAACATCGGGCTCGGAACTGTTGGAGCTTTCGGAGCTTTCGCCGTCCGAAACATCGGAGCTTTCAGAGCTCTCATTAGAATTATCAACATCGGGATCGGAAGTGTTGTCAATATCTCCGCCCACGCCGACGGGCTCGCTTGTGGAAACAGCGGGATTATCGATATTCCCGTCGGGGTTTCCGCTGTTATCGGGATTTTCGGTAACGGGTTTCATAGGAGCAACATCGGACGCAATATCCTCGTCGGTCACAATTTCAACTTCGTAAACAAAATCGCTGCTCTTTATCTTGGACATAAGATAACCTGCGCAATTTATCACCGCGCCGTTTATCGCGTCCCTGCCGTCCGAGAACACCTCGCCCACAGCCTCGCTCCCGACAGCCCTGTCGCCGTCAGCCATATACAGTATCTTCACAGGGACATTCCCGTCGGAATACTGCGTCAGCACGCTTTGCACCTGCGACGGCGCAAGCGGTCTTGTAAACGTCACCAGAACATCATGCAGCTCGTCGGAGTTCTCGTTGCGGCGAATTTCCTCCATAGCCCTCTTCATGCGCTCTTCATCAGACAGCGCGGTAAGCGTCGAGCCGCCGATATACTGCGCGCCTTGCCGAGAATTCAGCATAACCGAGGCTGTACCGACCGCAACGACCACCGCGGCAGCCGCCGCCGTCATACCTATATACATCGGGAGGTTTTTCCGACCCGCGAATTTACCCTTTTTGGCGTTCGCAAGTATCTTGTCTTTATCGAACGAATATTCGCTCATAATTTCCTTGTAGAAATCACGCCTTTTCATACGGAAAACCTCCTTTCAAAAATTATTTTATTTTACAGATCAAACTTCTTTTTCTGCCGCTCTATCGTGCGGTAAAGCTTGGTCTTGACCGTGGAAACATTAAGATCCAGCCGCCTTGCGACCTCGTCAAGTTTCATATCGCATACAAAATGCAGATAAAAAATTCTGCCGACAACCTCGTCTGATTTTACAATATCATCAAAAATCTGCTTGGCGAGAATTTTATTGTTCACAACATCGTCAAGCAAAGGAACGTCTTTTGAAAGCTCCGCCTCCAGCGAGGCAGTCTCCTCTTCCGAAAAGTCGGACATATTTTTCACCTTATCGCGCCGTTTTATGAACCCCGACAAAAACGATCGGCACTCGAACTTTGCGATATTTATAAGGAACGCCTCGGCGGACTCTATATCGTCATAGCCTTTTTCGGAGATACGCTTGTAAAACCGCGAATATACGTTCTGAATAATATCCTCGCAGTCCTGAAAACGGGACGCGTGACTTGTCACATAGCGCGACACGGCGTTGAACGTCCGAGCGTACGCGTCATTGAAATATAAGTCGGTCTCGGGTTTTCCCAACGCCGTTTCACCTCGCTTTAATGCGAAATCCGCCTTTTCAAAACTCAAAGCCTATCAAAATTCACAAATTCGCCCATTGCTGAATTTTGCTTGACGGTACCCGCGTTTAAAAACCCATAATCTGATTTGTCCGCGCACAACTGCCCTTGCATTGGAGTAGTCATGCAAAACAGTCAAAAAGTTTCAAGAATTTTTGAATTTTTTCGGACAATTTTGTGGTATCCTGAGCGGGTTTTTTCTAAAAATACATACATATAGTATATCACTCTATATTATATCATAAAAAAACTTTTTTGTCAAATTTTGCGGTAAGACTTTACAAATTGAAAATAAAGTGTTATAATAATGATGTGTTGTTTAAACAAAGAAATACAGCGTTAAAGGGGTAATATTTTTATGCTTAAACCGTTTTCTGATAAGGTGTCGGGGCTTGCTCCGTCGGCGATAAGAGAAATTCTCAAATTTACCGCCGACCCCGAAGTAATAAGCTTTGCGGCGGGAAATCCCGCGCCCGAAGCTTTCCCCGTGGAAACTATTTCCAAATTGTCCGCCGAAATTTTCGCAAACGAGCCGATAAACGCTTTGCAATACTCCGTAACGGAGGGCTATATGCCGCTTAGAAAGTGGCTGGAGAGCGATCTGCGCTCTAAAAATATGTTTTCGGACGGGGATATGGTGATTGTCACGGCGGGCGCGCAGCAGGCGATTGAAGTCACCGCGAAGATCCTCTGCAACGAGGGGGACGTGATACTCTGTGAAGACCCAAGCTTTATCGGCTCGCTGAACGCGTTCAGGAGCTACGGCGTAAAGCTTGTCGGAGTGCCGACGGACGGGGACGGAATGCTGCCCGAGGCTCTGGAAGCGGCTCTGAAAGCCAACCCTACTGCGAAATTCATCTACACCATTCCGAATTTCCAAAACCCGACGGGAAACACCGCCTCGCTTGAAAGAAGAAAGGCTTGTTTGGAGCTTGCTAAGAAGTATTCCGTCTACATTTTGGAGGACAACCCTTACGGCGATTTGCGATTTGCGGGAGAGCCCGTTCCGAGCTATAAACAGCTCGATGACGAGGGGTATGTTTTCTACGCGGGGACGTTCTCGAAAGTGCTTGCTCCCGGACTTCGCGTGGGGTATCTCTGCGGCGTCGGAGAGGTGGTTCAAAAAGCCGTCGTGGGACTTCAGACCTCCACCGTTCACACCAACATCTGGGCGCAGATGCTGGCATACAAATTTGTAACTACCGTCGATTTCGGCGAACATCTCAAGCGTTTGCAGGGAATTTACCTTAAAAAGTACACGAGAATGAAAAACGCTCTCGAAAAATTTATGCCCGACTGCGTAAGCTATTCAAAGCCCGAGGGCGGATTGTTCATCTGGGCGACTATCCCCGAAAAATACGATATGAACGCCTTCTGCACCGAGGCTGTTCATAAGAAAGTAGCCGTTGTCCCCGGAAACGCGTTCCTTGCGGACGAAAACGGCGTTTCGCATTCGTTCAGGCTGAATTACTCGACGCCTACCGACGAGCAAATCGACCGTGGCTGTGAAATTCTCGGCAGGTGCGCCGAAGAGTTCTTTAAATAACCAAATTTTCCCAAAAGAAAGGGTATCATATGGAACAAATTGAACAAACCGAAAAGAAAAAGAAAATATTAAGCCTTATCCAGCCGACAAACACTCCGCACCTCGGAAACTATCTCGGAGCAATGCAAAACTGGGTAAAAATGCAGGAGGAGTTCGACTGCACCTACGGCATTGCCGACCTGCACTCGATAACCGTGCGGCAGGACCCCGCAAAACTCCGCGCGCAGATAAAGGAAAGCTACGCGCTTTTGATAGCCGTGGGGCTTGACCCCGAAAAATCGACGCTGTTCGTGCAGGGGCATAACCCCAATCATGCCGAGCTTTCGTGGATTTTGTCGTGTTATACCCAGTTCGGGGAGCTTTCGCGTATGACGCAGTTTAAGGACAAGTCCGCAAAGCACCCCGAAAACATAAACGCGGGGCTGTTCACCTATCCCGTGCTTATGGCGGCGGATATTCTGCTGTATCAGGCGGATCTTGTCCCCGTCGGGCAGGACCAGCTGCAGCATTTGGAGCTTGCGAGAAACATTGTCCAGCGTTTCAACGGCATTTACGGCGATGTGTTCACCATGCCCGAGGGCTATATAACCAAGGCTACCGCAAAGGTTATGTCGTTGCAGGAGCCGACAAAGAAGATGTCAAAATCGGACGAGAACCCCAACGCCTCGGTGTGGGTGCTTGACGACCGCGACACGATAATCCGCAAGTTCAAACGCGCTGTTACCGACAGCGAGAGCGAGGTCTGCGCGCGCGAGGGCAAGGACGGCATTATAAACCTTATGTCCATTTACGGCGCGGTTACGGGAAAGACCTTTGACGAGATCGAGTCCGAATTCAAGGGCAAAGGCTACGGCGAGTTCAAGCTTGCGGTAGGCGAGGCTGTCGCGGACAAACTCGCTCCCATGCAGTCGGAATTCAAGAGGATTTCCGCAGACAAGGGCTATATTGAGGACTGTATGAAAAAAGGCGCGGAGAAGGCGTTTAAGGCGTCCCGAAAGACAATGCAGAAGGTTCAGAAAAAAGTAGGGTTTATAGTATTTTAACAAAAATTTGCGGTTAAATTCTGCGAAATTTGTAAAAGCATACAAATATTTTCCAAATTGAAAAAAGGGGTTGAAAAAATCCCCGATTTCTGTTATAATATTTGTTGTGACTAATAAAAAACATAACTACTTTAAGCATGTAAAAACAAATTTCAGGCTGTATAGAAAGCCCCAGATGCTAGGAAGCACTACTGCAACTAGCCTTTGTGGCTGTTGCATGTGGTGCTGACAACGCAGATGGGGCTTTATATACAGTCTGCTATTCTATCGGAAGGACGGTGTTATATAGTATATGGCTAAATGTGAGATCTGCGGAAAGAGCGTTGCTTTCGGGATCAAGGTTTCCCACTCGCACAGACGCTCGAACAGAACATTCAAGCCGAATGTCAAAAAGGTAAGAGCTATCGTAAACGGCACTCCTTGCAGAGTGAACGTGTGCTCGCGCTGTCTGCGTTCGGGACTTGTACAGAGAGCTGTTTAACAGTTTGATGTTCTTGTAAGGCAATAGAAAATCGGCGGTCAGAAAACCGCCGATTTTTTGTTTATAAAAGCTGTTTAATCTTCATCTTCGTATTCTTTTTTCTGCGCCTCAAGCAGCTCCTGCTCGGCGCGGAGCTTTACGAATTCCTTGTGGATAATCCCGCTGTTTAAACGGTTGTCCTTGATTATACCGGGATTTTCAAGAGCCTCGGTAAGGTTTACGCCAAACTCGTTTTTGAAACTATGGCAAAGCTCCACCGCCCCTGAACACATAATAAACCCGCTTATGACCTCGTTTGGCTTGTGCGGGTCTTCTTTTTTCATAAGGTACGCATAGTACAGCTTTCTCTTGCGGATATAGCTGTTGATAGTAAGACCGCTTGCACGCTTGAACGACGTGTTAAGATCATTGAAACTCCAGCCCGCGCGATCTTTCACCCATCTGAGAAGTTCGGGGCGGGTGTCGAGAATATTTCTGTCGATGTGAATGAGGATTTCCTCGATTTTTTCTTCTTTCATTGCGGGTCGCATAGTGATCCTCCTTTTTTTCTGTCGGCTTTTGTTCTATACATTTTATATCATTATACCACACTTGTCCTAAATTGTCAATACTGATTTTCCCGACAATATAATAATAGCTCTTGACAATTTGGGCTTAAAGTGGTAAAATAATGGTGAGTAATTTATCTTTTATAAGGTATTCACGGGAAATTCTGACAGGAGGGCTTTTTGTATGGCTAAATTTCAAACCGCGCCGCTTTTCGGCGACAGAATGGTTCTTCAGCGCGGCAAGAACATAAGCATCTTCGGCACGGGCGAGGACGGGACGGAAGTTACTGTTATGTTCTGCGGACTTCAGGCAAGCTGTACGGTAACGGGCGGAAAATGGCACGTTGTGTTCCCGCCTATGGGGGCTTGCCGCCTTATGAGAATGACTATTGACGACGGCGACCCCGACGATACCCTGTTTTTCGAGGATATTGCCGTAGGCGAGGTCTGGCTTGCGGGCGGTCAGTCGAATATGCAGCTTGAACTTTGCGAGTCCACGGGCGGCAAGGAGGCTCTCGAAAACGACGAGGCTGACGTCCGCTGCTTTAATATGCCGAGAAAGACCCCCTACGACGAGGATTACGAGCAGGCGATACTGTCTACCGAATGGCACGATTTCACCGAGAAGGAGGAGGCTGCTCACTGGAGCGCGGCGGCGTATTTCTGTGCAAAGGAGATGTCCCAATATCTGGGAGTTACCGTCGGTATAGTAAATTGCAACTGGGGCGGCACAACAGCGTCCTGCTGGATGGATAGAGAACACGCGATAGGTGAAACTTCGGTATTTTTCGAGGAATACGACGCTTATATGGCGACAACTACTCCCGAAAAGGCAATTGAGGATTATCGCGAGTGGGAACGGGTATACTCTGTATGGGCGAAAAAACGCGAGGAGTATTTTGCTACCGCCGAAAACCCCACCGACACGGGCTGCGAGGAGGTCTGCGGGCTGAAACCCCGCAATAAACCCGCTCCCTGCAATCCCAAAAGACCGGGGCTTTTACACGAGTGCCTTATAAAGAGGATTGCGCCGTATACGATTGGCGGCGTGTGGTGGTATCAGGGCGAGAATGACGAAATTCACCCCGAGGCGTATTATACCTCCCTTACAAATGTTATCCGAAACTGGCGCGACGATTGGAACGACGACGAGTTGACGTTTATTATAGCACAACTGCCCATGTATGGCGGAAAAGACCCCGACGGCACAAGCTGGCATATTATAAGACAAGCGCAAATGCGGGCGTGGAGAACTATCCGAAACACGGGTCTGGTGGTGCTTTTGGACTGCGGCGAGCGCGACAATCTCCACCCGTTTGACAAGCGCACGGTTGGTCACAGATTTGCTATGCAGGCGTTGGATATTGTGTACGGCGGCTGCGACGGTGCGTATGCTCCCACGGTGAAAAACGCTATTTGGCGCGGCGATATGGTGGAGCTTCAGTTTGACAACGCGCGCGGCGGGTTCAAAATAGTCGGAGAGCCGCTGGGGTTTGAAATCTGCGGCTCGGACGGCAACTATGTCCCCGCGATAGCCGACGTTTCGGGCGAGAGAATTTTCCTCACGGCGGACGGCATAGAGCATCCGTGCGGCGTGAAATATCTGTGCAAAAATTACTCCGAGATACACGTTTTCAACGGCTTTGGACTGCCGTTAGCTCCGTTTTGCATTGACAACAGACTCCCCTTGTGATTTTTCCAAAAACCTAAAAATCCCGAATTTTGGAGGAATAAAAAATGATAGCATTGGTTACGGGCGCAAGCTCGGGGCTCGGACGAGATATGGCGAGAAGTCTCGCGCGGCGCGGCATAGATCTTATTATCACGGCGCGCAGGGGCGACAGGCTGTCAGAGCTTAAAAGCGAGCTTTGCGCGGCGTATGACATTCGCGTAAAGTGCGTGACTGCCGACCTTTCGGATATTAACGCGGTAAAACGGCTTTATGAGAGCGTCAGAAAGTACAGGATTGATATTCTTATAAACAACGCGGGGTTCGGCGTGTTCGGAGAATTCACCGAGAGCAGCCTCCAAGACGAGCTTGATATGATAGACGTCAACATAAAGGCTATGCATACGCTGTTCAAGCTGTTTTTGAAAGATTTTACGGCGCGCGGGTGCGGTTTTATCCTAAACACCGCAAGCGCGGCGGGATTTCTCCCCGGACCGTGGTTTTCGTCCTACTACGCGTCAAAGGCGTATATCGTAAGGCTTACTCAGGCCGTGGCGGAGGAACTTCGCTCGAAAAAAAGCGGCGTTCGGGTCGCGGTGTTATGCCCCGGACCGGTGGCTACGGAGTTTGACCGTGTGGCGAACGTGCGTTTTCTCACGCGTCCGTATTCAAGCGAAAAGCTTGCCGAGCACGCGATTGACGAGCTTTTGCGCGGGGAATTTTTGATTACCGAAAATGCGTTTACAAAGGCTCTGATTTACGGGGCGAAACTTGTTCCAGACAGAATTCTCGCGTTCTGCGCGGGGCTTTACCAGTCGAAAAGAGAGGGCAGAGGGGAATAAAATGCCGAATGTGACGGAAATTACGGTGCGCTATGCCGAGACCGATTGTATGGGAGTTGTTCACCATGCGACTTATCCTATTTGGTACGAAATTGCGCGGACGGATTATATCAAGGCTGTCGGAATGAGCTATTCCGACATGGAAAAGGGCGGGGTAATGCTCCCCGTGACGGGGATTTCCTGCAAGTACAAATTCCCCGCAAAATACGACGACGTTCTGCTTATCACGGCGCGTATAACGCGGCTTACTCCTGCGAGGATCGAGTTTGCATACTCCGTCACGAAAAAGGGAGATACTGCTGTTCTTGCCGAGGGGACGAGTTCGCACGGGTTTGTTGATTCAAAAACGTTCAAGCCGCTGAATTTCAAAAAGGCAATGCCCGAATTTTATGAGACTATGGAAAAGTGTTACCTAGAAGACATTAAAGAATGAAAAGCAAAGAGCCGCTGTCAAATGACAGCAGCTCTTTTTTTATTGCCAAAGAACCGCTTGTGTGGCGATAAGCCGTTCTTTATGCCTGTGTTTCGGCGTTCTCGGATTTCACGGATGTTATGGAAACCGTTCCGCTTACGAGATTAACCGTCACGGCGTGGCGGTTGTCGCCGCCGAAACTGCCGTTTGTGCCCTTGCCGAGGTGGATAAAGCAGCCCGAGCCGTTTCCGAGGTCTGTGCGGACCGCGCCCGAAACGCCGTCAAAACGAATATCCGCGCCGCTGTTTTGCGGGAGCGTTACATTCACGTTGCCCGATACCGCGCTTATTTTAAGGTCGTTATCCCACTCGGAATAGTTTACGTCAACCGTCCCCGAAGTCACGCGGATCTCTCCCAAGCCCGACGCTCCCGAAACCGTTGTTTTCCCCGAAACGGAGCTTACCGAAAAGCACTCCGACTTGTATCCGCAAACGTTAATGCTGCCCGACGCGGCGGCGATTTTGAGGGATTTCGCGCGGTTTTGCGTGGGATTTTTGAGTTCGACGCTGCCCGAGGCGGATTTTATCTTCACATTCTCGAAAAACGCGCATATTTTGATGTTCCCCGACGCGGTGTGAAGTGTAAGCTGTTCCGCAGTCAAATCTTCGTCGGAAAGGTCAGCGCCGCCGCTCGTGGTGTTTACGCAAAGACGCTTGAAGGTCTTTTTGGGGAGCTTTACGGTGATCTGATAACCCTCTGAAGGGTTAGGAGAGAAAATTTTAAGCGTGGGCGTTTCCTTCAGGGTAAGCCTTTTTCCGCACAAAACCGCGACAAGTTCGGGCTTGTCGGAGGGGTTTTCATACTCGGCGGTGATTACGTCGTTGTCATAGCTTTGAACGATAATTTTCGCCCCGAGAGAGCTTACCTCCACCTCGTCAATCTCGTTGTTAAACGTGTACACCTGTTTTTCAGCCATATTGATACTCCTTTCGTGCAATGCTGTTTTTACTTCCCTTTACTTTCACCGCGGACGGTGAAATTATCCTTTCAACGCGGATATGCTCTTTCATTTCGCTTTCGGAAAGCTCCGAGGAGCTTTTTCCGCGGGGTGCTGTGAAAACATACCGCGTTTTAAACAATGTTATTCTCATCGTGAAGATACCTCCGAATAATCCCCCGAAACCGTCGGCACTTCCGAAACCTCGACGGGCGCGCTGCTTTCAACGGAAACCGAGGTTACTTCCGAGTCGGGAATAGTGGTGATTTGGGTGCTTTGGATGATGCCGCTTGCGATGTCCGGAGCGGGTTCATAATCGCTGCCTGTGTCCACTAAGTCCACGCTGACGGACTTACGAAGATCCGAAAGCTCGTCGAAATCCTCGGGGAAGTCAGGACGGTTTTCATATTCGTAAATCCCTACCGTTCCCGAATCCAAACCCACGCTTATTACTGTGTCTTCCGAGCCTACAACATACGACGAGTCGCTGTCTTGGCTGCTGAGATTTGCTTTCACGTTGTAAGCTTCTATTTTCACCGAGCCAGAGCTTATCGACGGGAAAACTTCGCCGCCGCTTTCGGGGAGATAGAGGTTTACCTTGCCGCTGCCGACGTCTATGTCAGCGTTCGCAGTAAGCTCCGCCAGAGCGATTTCCGAGCTGCCGCTGCCCTGTTTTACAGTCAGATTATCGGCTTTTATGTCGCCGAAAATCTTCCCCGAACCTATATCCAATTCGCAGTCTGCGGCAGAAACGTTTTTCACAGCCGCCGTACCCGAGTTCAATTCAAGCGAAAAGTTTCTCGCCTTTTGAGCGTTCTCGGCAAACGAGCAGTACAGCTTTCCCGACGTTTCCTTAAGGTTTACATATGCGGAGTTCAGGTTGTCGACGGAAACCTTTCCGGAGGTCAGCGACAGTTCAAAGACATCCGACTTGAAATCCGTATTTTCGCCGAAAGCGAAAGTTCCCGAACCTACCGAAACTTTGTTGTTACGCGCGTAAAAGTCCGACACAAAAAGCTCTCCCGAACCGTGTTTTATCTCCAGATTTTCGTAAATGTTCTTCGGGAATTTTATCGTAACCACCGCGCCGTTGTTGCCGAAAATATCCTCCAGCCAGTTTACCACGCCGAACTGTGAAACATCTTCAAAACTTATATCGGGGCGGGCGGCGGTTATTGTAAGGTCGTTTGAGTTGTTGCCGTCATAGTACGCCGAAACATGAACCTTTCCGCTTGAAGCGTCCGCTGCGACTGCTATCTGATCGCCGTCCCATTGGTCGACAATCACCTTTATCCCCGATGTGTTTAAGTGTATATTCGGGAATTCGTCATTTATCTTCCAGTCCTTTTTGCCCTCAGTAACTTGTTGGTCGAAAATGCACATCTCGCGCACCTCGTACACCATCGAACTTGAATGATGGTTTAAAGAACCTGTTGACAAATATTCGGTGCATTGCGAAATGCCGAACAGGATAAAGTTTACCATACAAACGATTAACGCTATCGCAAGAACCTTTTTCACGTTTCTCCCCCCTTACAGATCGTACAGCGCGCGGATATGCTGATTTACAACAAACCGCAAAAGCCGCAACGCGAGCGTCACAAGTTTTACCAAAAAGCACAGCAGCACCACCGCAAGGGCGAGAAGAGCAATCGTGAGGAAAATTCTGCTGAAGAAGTTATAGCTGTGGTGGAAAAATGTGTAAAAAGCCTCTTCGCAGCAGGAAATTGCAAGATTTCCCGGCACCGCCACCGACAGCGAGAATATCACCGGCAAAAGCCAGCTCCACACAAACATGTCCAGCAGCAGCGCACCCGCAAGTTTCCCGCCGTTTACGTTCATCTTCTGCCCCGATACGTCGATAAACTTGAATTTGCCTGTTACATTCGCCTTGCCGTTCTGCGGGGGAATTTCTCCCTTTCGCTCGGAGGAGTTGTTCGCGCGGAAATTATCCGTCGGGTGCGGCACGCCGTCTGCTTTTCGGGCGTTGTGCTCCTTAACGTGGTTCACAGCCTCGCGCCCCGCGCTCTTAACGGCGTCGGCAGCGGATTTCCCCGCGCCGATAACAGCCTCTTTAACGCCGTTTTTCCCGAAAGCGTCCGCAATCGCGTGTCCCGTGACCTTTGCGGCGTCCAAAGCGGCTTTTCCCGCCTGCGAAAACGCCTCGGCTACCGTCGGATTTCCTTGATTATTTTGAGCGTTTTGCGAGGTTTGACCATTCTGAGCGTTTTGAGCATTCTGAGCATTCTGCGTATTTTGCGAGCTTTGAGAATTTTGCGAATTCCCGCCGTTTGTAACCTTTGCGGAGTTGGGATAAATTTCCTCGGAAAAATGCTTTGGAGTGTATTCTCGGATATTGTCGGAATTTGCAATATCCCTCGCGGAATTCAAAAGCGTAAGATCCGCGGGAACGCTCTGACCCGGCTTTGTAAGCGAAACTTTTTTCCGCTCGTTGTCGCGGGCGATAATGGAATTTATCCGCGAACTTTCGAGATTAAGATACCCGCGCGCGATTTCTTTTATATCGCCGAGCTGTTCCGCCGTTTTGTCCTCGGGAATTCCCTGCATCGCGCTGTCGGAAAAATGTTCCTCAAAATCGGCAAAAATCTCGGTGGTGTCCTCTATGCCTACCCTGTTAAGTTCATATTTCAGCAGATCGAAAAACTCCTGTTTACTTGTCGCTTTCATCGGAAAATTCCCCTTTCAACAGCATATTTACGCTCTCGGAAAAGCGCGTCCATTCGTCCTCGAGCCGTTTAAGCTCGTCATTCCCCGCGTCGGTTATCTTGTAATATTTTCTCGGCGGACCCTCGGGCGATTCCTCAAGATAGCTGTCTATAAGCCCTCCGTCGCGCAGGCGTTTCATAAGCGGATAGATAGTGCCCTCGGTAATTTCCATACATTTTGAAATGCGGTTTACCAGTTCATATCCATAGCAGTCGCCGCGGCTTACAACGCACAAAGCCAACAGCTCCAGCGTTCCGCGCTTTAATTGAGAGTTCATAAATTCACCGCCTTTTATATATAAAGGCAGGAAACGCTTTTGGGGAAGTGTCACAATTTTTTAGCAAAAGAATTGGAGGTATTTTACTATGTGAATTGTTTCCTGCCTTATAACTCTATTATAAACCAAAGTATTTTGTATTGCAAGGTACTAAATAAACAAATATTCCCGAATTTCTTCGGGAATATTTATGCATTATTCACAAAATCTACTCGTGGAGCCTTCCATACGGGGTATCGGGGCGGTCTTCTCCGCAGATTTCAGCCCACGTTTCCTCTTCCTCACCAAGCTCCATACCCTTATGTAAATTCAAAAACATGGTATACCCCGTGCCGCGTTTGGTCAGGTTCTCAATCGAGTAGGTTTTCCCGTCCGCCATAACAATGCTCACGGCGCACGTTCTGTGAGGATTATCTTCATCGGGATAATAGGTCAAAAGCTCCGCGCCGGGCTCGTGAAGTTCCCCGCGAGCCTGCACAAGACCGTTTACGGGCGCGCTTTCTTTTAGATGATATTCATAGTAGCAATCTCCCGCGCTGCTAAACAAAAACCCCACCAGCATATTATCGTAATCCACCAGCACGGAATTCCTGTAAAACTGCGAATCCATAAGGCTGTCGCCGAAATACGTGCTGTCGTTGTAACACAGCGCCTCGTCTGCGTCGTTTAGCATTTCCTCAAATTTCATCCGCATAACAGCCTGTTCTGCGCGGTATTTAGCGTCGTCGGCAATCCACCTCACCGCGGAACACCCCGACATCGGCAAAACCGTTATCGCCGCCAAAACCGCCGCAATGCCACGTTTTTTCATCATTTATTCCTCGCTTTCAGCGCGCGCTCTATCTCGCGCCCCGCGTCACGCACGCGGCTGTCCTCGCGCTTGTCGTGGAGCTTTTTGCCCTTGCAAAGTCCTACCTGAACCTTAACCTTGCTGTCCTTGAAATACATCGACACGGGAATAAGCGTAAATCCGCCCTGTTTCACCTGCCCGTACAGTTTCATTATCTCTTTTTTGTGCAGCAGCAGCTTTCTCGGGCGATACGGGTCGCGGTTGAAGATATTCCCCTTTTCGTAGGGCGCGATGTGCATTCCGCGAACGAACGCCTCGCCGCCGTCAATGGATATCCACGAATCTTTAAGATTCACGCCGCCTTGCCGAATGGACTTGACTTCCGTGCCGAAAAGCTCGATACCCGCCTCATAGCTTTCTATTATGAAATATTCGTGCCGAACCTGTCGGTTTTCGGTAATTGTCTTTGTGTTCATATTCTCCCCTTTATGCGCGTGCAATTCGGCAATCAGCCGTTTACTATCGCCTGTATGATCATTGATGTATCGAAAGCGTTAACCCTGCCGTTGCCGTCAATATCTCCGCAAAGGACAGCGTCCTCGGTAATATTCTCTTCTACAATATAATTCGCAAGCTGCGACGCGTCTTTCACATTTATCCTGCCGTTGTTGTCAATATCTCCCATAACGACAATGGTAAACTTCTCCCCGCCTGTGACGTTTACGGTCATTCCCGTAGTGACATACGACGAATCGGAAACCGCCGCGCCGTTCGTATTCTTTATTTCGGAATATTTGCCATAGGTAAGCTTGTTTTTAAAGCCGGCGGCTGTATAACCCGTTGATAGCGGCACAACAACGCGTTTTGCCTCGCTGTCGACCTGAAATTCATCAGAGGACATAACAAGATTTTTCAAGGTCTTGCATATGTAGTACACGCCGCCCTCGGACAAAGAAAAGCTTACGGTTTTGTCTTTTATTTCCGCCTCGCTTGTGAGAACGCCTTTCTTCGCCGCGCCGTCCCACTTGTAAAGGTAATATTTCCCATCAGTAAAACCATCGGGAGCAGGGTTTAGCGTAAGAGTTGCATTACCGGGGAACGCTCCCGTCTGCGCTGTCGAAAACAGGATATAACTACCCGCGCTGCCCGCGTCTACCATAATATCGGGCTCGGCGGCATCGGTATCTTTTACTTCGGGGGTGAAATCCGCGGGCGCGGTAATATTTTTCCCCGAAAATGTCCATTTATACTTAATACCGTTTTGAGTTATGCCCTCGTAGGTATTGGAAACATTCAGTCCGTAAATCCCCTCGAAATCGCTTTTCGGGACTTTATCGGGCACTTTAAGCGAAGTTGAGACCAGTCCCGCAAGCGCGCTTTGAAAACGCTTGATAGCCGTTTCCGCCTGCGGTATGGTGACGTTTTTGCTGTCCTTTTGCAAAGCGTTCAACTCGTCCAAAGCGGACTTAAAATCAGCATAGGACTTTACGGTGTAATCCGCCTCGGGATAATTTTTGCTGTCGTCAATATACGCCTTTACGACGCCCATAAGCTCCGTTCCCGCAACTTCTTCAAGCCGCCTGCGGGCGCGGTTAAGCTGGTCAAACGCGCTTTTGTAAATATCAAAATCGCTTGTCCCGGAATTGTAGACCGCCTGTGCGACTTTTTTCGCGTTTTCGTAATTCTTTTTGGAACTGTCGGTGTAGGCGTTTGTGCTTATTGCCTCGTTTATCAAAGAACCCAACAGCATTTTGACTGACGAAAGATCCGTTCCGTTCATAAGATACACCTGAACCGCCGTATCTGCAAAGTCCCCCAGAGATACGGGAATTTCCACAATGGTGCTGTCGGGGCTTGTGTAGACGATAGTGTCGCTGTTTTCGTCATCCAGTCCCGCAAGCCTCTTAAATTCGGTAAGATCCGCCGTGATAAGATCTTCGTCAAACTCTTCAAGCCAAACTTCCGGGATCTCGCTGTCGTCGCCGAAGCGCACGGAGTCAATTATCCCAAGCTCGAATTCTTCAAGATCGATGCTGTCGCCGTCGGAGAAATAATATGCGGAGTCCAGCACCTTTATAGTTCTCTGATCGTAGCCTTTAATGAAATTTTCGGAAAGACGCTTTGTCGAGGCGTCGCTTGAAACCACCCAACTCGGAACAGCGGTGAGAAAATTCCCGCTTAAGTCTATCGTGCGAAGTTTTGTGAGCTGATCCATTTCAAGATCGCGCACATCGTCGTTTGTAAGGTAATTGTCCGAAAGGTCAAGGACAGTAAGTCCGGTCATATACTTGATAATGTCATCGGGCAGGGAAGTAAGCCCCGCACCGCTTAAGTTAAGGGAAGTCCTTGCCGCAAGGGTCTTGTATGTAACTTTTGAAAGATCACTGCCGAACGCCGATTTTACAAGTTTTTCATACTTGTCGGGGTCTTCTGAATGAGTACGAAAACCCCAGTCGTCTTCATCAAGGTGTTCGCTAAGGTCATGGCGTCCGTCGAAAGTTTCATCTTTTTCTGCGGCAAAGACATGCAGCGCCGTCGGCGGTACAGCCACCAGCGCGATCGTTCCTGCCGTGATAAGTGAAAGTATATTTTTGCAGAATTTCATAAATATAACCCCTTTATATCAAAAAAGTTCCCGTATTGTAATTATAACACATTTCTCCGATTTTTACAAGAGGTAACTTGACATTTTTTGAAAAGTGTGGTATAATTATAATATTGTTAAGAGGTCCTGCGGCTGTGACGCTCTTTAGGAGGCAAATTATGGAAAAGAATACCATTCTTATCGTAGATGATTTTGAGTTCAACCGCGCTATTCTGCGCGATTTGTTCCCTGATTACAATATAATGGAGGCTGAAAACGGGTTTAAGGGCATTGAGGAATACGAAAAGCACAAAGACGAAATCTGCGCGGTTTTGTCGGATCTTATGATGCCCGTTATGGACGGGTTCGGGCTTCTCGACTATTTTCACAAAAACAAGTATTCCGAGAAAGTTCCCGTGTTTATCATAAGCGCGGATTCCTCGAACAAGGCTCTTGCGAAGGCTTATGATATGGGCGCGCAGGATATGATTTCAAAGCCGTTTAATGTGAAATTCGTTCATAGAAGGATACAGAATATTATCGAGCTGTTCCGCTTGCGCGAAATCGTGAACAATTCTCTCGACGACGATGAATCGTTTATGGGAGAAGACCTTGACAAATAATCGGCTCAGTCAGAAAAACTGTGCAATATTGCAAAAAACGCGTGTTTATTGCGCGTTTTTTTGTGTTTTCGACGATTTTTTGCAAGTTTTCAAAAAAACACTTGCAAAAAACACTCGGCTGTGATATAATAACAAAGGTATGCGGTTTTCCGTCAATATTTATTTGAAAGGATAAATGTCAATGTTATACAGCGAAATGAACAAAGAACAGCTTGCCGCGGAAAAACAGACCGTTGAAAAGCTGTACGAGGAACTGAAGTCCAAGGGTATGAAACTCACGATGGCAAGGGGAATTCCCGCGCCCGAACAGCTTGATTTGTCGATAAATATGCTCCTGCACTGCCTTGACGGCGACTGCACGTCGAAAAGCGGCGCGGATTGTCGCTCCTACGGCGTGCTGGACGGTATTCCCGAGGCAAAGGAGCTTTTTATGGATATGCTGGGCGTGTCCGCTAATGAAGTTATCGTCGGGGGAAACTCGTCGCTGCAGATGATGTACGACACCATTATCAGAGCGTTGCAGCTTGGCGTTTACGGCAGCGAAAAGCCGTGGTGCAAGTACGACAGCGTGAAGTTTATCTGCCCCGCGCCGGGTTATGACCGCCATTTTGCGATGTGCGAGGCGTTGGGGATTGAGATGATAACCGTTGAGTACAAGGACGACGGTCCCGACATGGACGAGGTAGAGCGCATTGCGGCGTCGGACGAGACGGTAAAGGGCATCTGGTGCGTGCCGATGTATTCCAACCCCACGGGAATTACATATTCCGACGAGGTTGTGCGCCGTCTGGCGAATATGAAACCCGCCGCGAAAGATTTCCGCATATTCTGGGACAACGCCTACTGCGTTCACCATCTTTCCGACGACCACGATACCCTGCTCAACATAATCGAAGAGTGCAAAAAAGCGGGAAATCCCGATATGGTTTTCGAGTTTTCGTCAACGTCGAAAATCTCGTTCCCCGGCGGCGGTCTTGCGGTAATCTGCGCGTCCGAAAACAACATCAACTTTATTAAAAAGCAGATGGCTTTCCAGACTATCGGCTTTGACAAGCTCAACCAACTCCGTCACGCGAAGTTTTTCAAGAACTACGACGGCATTGTAAAGCATATGAAAGCTCACGCGGCGATTATAAAGCCGAAATTCGATCTGGTGGAATATATGCTTGAAAAGGAACTCCAGCCGCTCGGAATAGGCAAATGGACTCACCCCAAGGGCGGGTATTTCATCTCGTTCAACGCGCCCGATGGCTGTGCGAAACGCGTAGTCGAGCTCGCGAAAGAGGCGGGAGTCGTCCTCACCGACGCGGGAGCGACGTACCCCTACAAGCGCGACCCGCACGACAGCAATATCCGCATTGCGCCGACATATCCGTCTGTCGCGGACCTTCGCCGCGCTATGGAGCTGTTTTGCGTGTGCGTAAGGCTTGCCGCACTGGAAAAGCTTTCGGCGTAAGAAATATTTACAAAACAAAAGAACGTCCGATCGGACGTTCTTTTTTGTTATCTAATTATGCGCCAAGCCTTGACACTATCGTCAAAACGATTATAAGCGCAGCGGTAATCCCGCATATTACCCAGTTTCGCGCGATGGTGCGCTCTAATCGCTTATCGGGCTTTTTATCAAATCGCTTTGCCATAAATTCACCCTCAATAATCCTTCGTGGAGCTCGGAATAGCTACGGGATTGTCTATCTGATGATCGTATCTTATTGTGGAAGTGCTTACAAGGAAATAATCGTGCCTGCACACCGAACCGCCGCCGACCATGACAGGATCGTCAAACGTCGTATCAACGTGATACCAGTCGTTGCCCATTTTTACCATATTCCACATATGACCGCCGCCGTTTGCCTTGCCGACAACGCAAATGCACTGAAATCCCAGCGACTGCGCCAAATACATAAACGCCTTTGAATATCCCTCGCACAACGCCTCGCCGTATGCTATAGGACCGTCAGCCTCGCTTTTATAAGCGGGACCGTTTGCGTTATAGTAGGTGTTGTTTACAATCCAGTCGTGTATGTACAGCAGCTTTTCATAATCGCTCGTTTTCTTTGACGCCTCGGAAATAATCTTGTCTGCCGTATTAAGGAACGAGGACTTTATTTTCGCGGTCTCGTTTTTGGTTCTGCCGTACTGGATATTCGCCTCGATAACCTTGGTTTTCTGGCTGGGATAATACGAATAACCATAGCCGCTCCCGAGTTCCAAAAACTGGGGATTATCGTAGTCGAAAGCCCAGTAGATCTTGTCAAGCTCATCGGGAGATATACTGAGATCCGCCAGCGACACCTCCGAGCCGACATTTTTCGCAAGGTCGTAAATCCTCGCATAAGCCTTTTTCTGAGTGGAATTTAACTGATTATAACCCCATTTTTGAGTGTAATCGTCAAGAATGGAAACAGAAGTCGGAGTTTCGGGCTTGGTATCAACGGGTTTTGTGGGTTGTGTAGGTTGTGTGGGAACATCGTCTTGAACCGTTCCCGCTATCTCAAATCTTTTAAGAACCGAGCCTGTATTCCAACCCGCCTTTACGGCGATCGCCTTGATAAGCGTGGTTCGGCTTATAGTAATGGGCTTGTTCGCGTAAAGCGCGGACGAAGTCGTAGGAGTCGATCCGTCAAGCGTGTAATACACGCTAACGCCGGACATCGCGCAGTTGAGCGTAACCGTCTTAGTGCCGTCAGAATTATCTTTCGTATGGAAAATCACATTCGGGCGAAGATTGTAGGAATATGTAACAGTCGGGCTTTTAACGCCGTTTTTTTCCGCGTAAACCTGAACTTCGGTGTTTTTGACAATATTTACCGTTCCCGTGTATTCGTGAAATTTTCCGCCGTTTGTGTTGTAATAAAGCTTGGCGGATTTATCCGCAGCGGAAAACGTCACCGGCAGCTTGTTATTGACGTTGTATACTCCGGATTTAAAATCGGACGTTACAGAAAGAGCCTCGGCAGCATATGCGGTGTTCGCCGCGCCGAAAAGCTGACCCGCGGATGGACTGAACGCTCCCAAAGCAAGCACCGCTCCAAGCAGCGCGCTTATAAATCGTTTTTTCATAATAAACTCCTTTCGGAAAAGAATTTCCCTTATAATATAAATTATAACAGAAATACAGGAATTTGTCAACTACAAAATTAAGGCAATAACTCACAAAAAAATGGTATTTACAAAATGAAAAAAATGGTATATAATAAGAATAGGCTGCCGACAAGCCTCTTCCTAGTATTCGGAGCCTTCTCGGCAGTCTATTAGAGATAATGAATTTAAAAAGTAAAATAAGGAGGATACAGCTTGCTCAAGCTTGCCCGTTATTTGAAAGAATTTCTCCCGCATGTGACAATAGGACCCGTTTGCAAGTTTACCGAGGCGGTGTTTGAGCTTATCGTACCGCTGGTAATGGCGGACCTTATCGACGTCGGCATAAAAAACGGCGACGCCGCCTATATCAAAAGCCGCGGGCTTATTCTTATCCTGCTTGCGGCGCTGGGACTTACTTTCGCGCTTATTTGCCAATATATGGCAAGCGCAGCGTCACAAGGCGTGGCAACTCGTCTGCGCGACGATTTGTATCATCATATCAACACGCTGTCCTATAAAGAAATTGACAAAATAGGTTCTGCGGCAATGGTGACCCGCGTTACAAACGACGTAAACGCCGTGGGTCAGGCGGTCGCGATGCTGATACGCTTAGTGGTTCGCGCCCCGTTTTTGGTCGTGGGAGCGTCCGTTATGGCGTTGTCGATTTCGCCGCGGCTGTCGCTTATCTTTTTCGGAGCAATGGCGGCGATAGTGGCGGTTATGTTCCCCGTGATGAAGGCGACGGTAAAGCTGTTTAAAAAACAGCAGACCGCTCTGGACGGAATTACTCGAATAACCCGCGAAAATCTCTCAGGCGTGCGCGTAGTAAGGGCGTTTTCGCGGCAGGACTACGAAAAAGAACGCTTTGACGAGGAGGCGGAGCAATACCGCCGTTTTGCCGTGCGGGCGGGGCGGATAAACGCGCTGTTAAATCCCGCGATATTCGTCGCGGTAAACGTCGCTTATCTTCTGATAGTCTACTTCGGCGGCAGTTTTGCCGACGGCGGCATTGACGGTCTTACGCAGGGCAGAGTTATCGCTCTCGTAAACTATATGACGCAGATCTCGCTTGCTTTGGTAGTCGTTGCCAACTTGGTAACTATTTTCACGAAAGCCGCGGCGTCCTCAGCGCGTATAAACGAGATTTTCGACCTCAAGCCGTCGATTGAAGGCGGGAAAAGTTCTCCTAAAACGAACTATTCCGCTCCCGCCGTGGAATTTCGCGATGTAAGTTTCAGCTACACCGACAACGAAAACGCATTAGAGCATATCTCTTTTACGCTCGGGCGCGGGGAAACGCTCGGCGTTATCGGCGGCACGGGTTCGGGGAAAACGACGCTTGCAAACCTCCTTTGTCGGTTTTACGACCGCACCGAGGGGGAAATTCTGATAAACGGGGCGGACGTCCGCGATTTTCCGACAAAGGAACTTCGGCGGCTTTGCGCGGTAGTGCCGCAAAAAGCCGAGCTTATTTCGGGAACGCTTAGGGACAATTTATCCCTCGGTCGGGACGATATTTCGGACGAGGCTATGCAAAACGCGCTTTGTGCGGCGCAGGCGAAAGAATTTACCGACAATCTTTCGGGCGGGCTGGATTACACAGTTTTGCAGGGAGGGAAGAATTTTTCGGGCGGTCAGAAACAGCGGCTTACAATCGCGCGGGCTATCGCCCAAAACCCCGAAATTATCATCTTCGACGACAGCGCAAGCGCGCTTGATTACGCGACCGAGGCGACTTTGCGGGAGGCTTTGAAAGAAATTCCCGCCGCAAAGGTGATAATTTCCCAGCGGGCGAATTCCATTCGTCACGCGGACAAAATTATAGTGCTCGACGACGGAAAGGCTGTCGGCATCGGAACGCATTTGAGCCTTATCAAAAACTGCACGGTTTACCGGGAAATTTGCCTTACACAGTATTCCGAGGAGGAAATTGCGGCGTGGGAAAACGAAAATTCTGAGGAGGGCGCGCAATGAATAAGCTGTCCAAAAAGAACGCCCTCGCAAGGCTTTTGAAGTACCTTAAAGGGCAGATTTTGCTTATACTCGCGGCGTTGTTCTGCGCGGCAGGGAGCGTTTTGCTGTCGCTGTATACAACCGTTCTTATCGGAAAAGCGGTGGACTGCATTACTGCGGCGGGCACGGATTTTTCGGCAATGTCGCCTATTCTTCTGAAAATCGGGATAATAATCCCCTCGGCGGCGGTGCTTCAGTGGCTGATGTATTTCTGCACCAACAAAATTACGCACAAAACCGTAAAAAAACTGCGCTGCGATATTTTCGCGCACCTGCATAAACTCCCGCTTTCGTATATCGACGCGCGTTCTCACGGAGATATTATAAGCCGCGTTGTAAACGACGTTGACGCGGTGTCGGACGGGCTTTTGCAGGGGTTCAGTCAGCTTTTCACGGGAGTGGTTACCATTCTCGGAACGCTGTTTTTTATGGTAACCCTCAACTGGAAAATAACGCTTGTGGTGGTCGTTTTAACTCCGCTTTCGTTTGCGGTAGCGGCGGTGATCTCCAAGCTTTGCTACAACAAATTCCGCGAGCAGTCGGCTATCCGCGGCGAGCTTACGGGATTTATCGACGAGCGGATAAATTCGCAAAAACTCATAAAGGCTTTTGGCTGTGAAGACACCTGCGAGGAACGCTTTTGCGAGATAAACGCGCGACTTCGCGTGTGCGGCGTGAGAGCGCAGTTTTATTCCGCGCTTACAAACCCCTCCACGCGCTTTGTAAACTCCTTAGTCTATGCGGGCGTGGGAGTTTTCGGAGCGTTGCGCGCGCTGTCGGGCGGCTTTACGGTGGGCGACCTTACGGCTTTTCTGCAATATGCTAATCAATACACAAAGCCGTTTAACGAAATTTCCGGCGTTGTAACAGAACTTCAAAACGCGCTTGCCTCGGCAGCGAGAATTTTCGAATTTATGGACGAGCAGGAAGAAAGCTCCGACGACGGAAAACGCGTTTTGGAAAATTGCTCCGGGAAAATGGAAATGAAAAACGTGTGCTTTTCGTATTCGCCCGAAAAGCCGCTTATCGAAAACCTCAATCTCACGGTAAAAAGCGGCAGTCATATTGCGATAGTCGGTCCTACGGGCTGCGGGAAAACAACGCTTATAAATCTTCTTATGCGGTTTTACGATACGGTTTCGGGGGAAATTCTCGCTGACGGCGTGCCGATAAAGGAACTTACGCGAAACAGCCTGCGCTCGAATTTCGGGATAGTTTTGCAGGAAACGTGGGTGTTTAAGGGAACAGTCCGCGAAAATATCCGCTACGGCAAGCCCGACGCCTCTGACGAGGATGTCGTAGCAGCGGCGAAGGCTGCTCACGCGCACAGCTTTATAAAGCGGCTGCCGGAGGGTTATGACACGGTGATTTCCGACGGCGGGGAGCTTTCGGGCGGTCAGCGGCAACTGCTGTCAATAGCGAGGATAATGATCTCCCCGCCGCCTATGCTGATACTTGACGAGGCGACTTCCTCAATCGATACCCGCACGGAAATGAAAATTCAAAGCGCGTTTGACGAACTTATGCGCGGGAGAACCAGCTTTGTCGTGGCGCACAGGCTGTCAACTATACGCGAATCGGACTGCATTCTCGTTATGCGGTCGGGGCATATTGTTGAGCAGGGTACTCACTCGGAACTTCTCGAAAAGGGCGGGTTTTACTCGGAACTAATCAATGCAATGGAGAAAGGCTAATTATGGAAATACGGAAAATGCAGCTTTGCGACTATGACAGCGTATATGATTTGTGGCTTTCTTGCCCCGGTATGGGACTTAACAACTTGGACGACTCGCGGGAGGGCATTGCAAAGTATCTTGCACGAAATCCCGATACCTGTTTTGTCGCGGTGGAACAGGGAAAAATCATCGGTGCAATTCTTACTGGGCATGACGGTCGGCGCGGCTATATCAGCCACACGGCGGTATCTCCCGACTATCGTCGGCAGGGCGTGGGCAGGCAGTTGGTTGAAACAGCATTGAACGCCTTAAAAGCGCAGGGTATCAACAAAGTAAATTTAGTTGCTTTTGTTCACAACGAACAAGGCAACGCTTTCTGGGAAAAAATGGGCTTTACAAAACGCCCCGATTTGATATATAGAAATAAAACGCTTGCAGATATGGTACGAATTGATACTTAAAATCACGCTTATCGGCAGGCTAAAAAATTGTTTAGACAAGGGCGAGGAAAATAATGGCAGACTTAAAAAAATACCGTGAACACATAAGGAAAAACCGCGCGTATTTCTTTTTAGGACCGTTTTTTATGGTGCTGGAGGCGTCGGGCGAGTTTATGCTCCCGTTTATCAACGCGAACATCATAAACCGCGGCGCTGCAAACGGCGATATTCCGTACATACTAAAAAACGGTGCGCTTATGCTGGCGGTGGCGGTTATGATGCTGATAACGGGCGTGTGCGGAGCATATTTCGCGGTAAAGGGCTCGGCGAGAGCTGCCGCGGGTGTGCGGAGGGACGTTTTCGCGAAGATACAAACGCTGTCCTTTTCCGACATCGACCGCTTTTCGACAGGTTCTCTCATAACGCGCGTTACCAACGACATCACTCAAATTCAATCCTTTATGCAGACGCTCCTGCGCGGCTTTTTCAGAAGCCCCGTTATGCTTATTGGCGCGCTTATTATGTCGTTCGTGTTAAGCCCCGATATTGCGTGGGTAATCTTTATCGTTGTTCCGTTTCTGGCGTTGGCAACTTTTCTTATAATAAAAACCGCATCTCCGAGGTACACGGTAATGCAGGAGCATATCGACGCGCTGAATTCGGGCGTGGGAGAGACCGTCACGGGAGTTAAGGTCATTAAATCCTTTGTAAGAGAGGATTTTGAAAAGGAAAAATTCTCGAAAATAAACACCGCGCTTATGGAAAAGAGCGTCCGCGCGCTGAAAATGATGATTTTAATGCAGCCCGTGTCCGCGCTTGCGGTGAACGTGACGACGCTTGCGGTGGTTTGGACGGCGGGCAGACAGATTATGATAGGCTCTATGGAAATAGGCACGCTTACGGCGTTTATTACCTATTTGTCGCAAATTCTCACAGCGCTGAATTTCCTCGCTAACATCTTCCTGCAAGGCACCCGCGCCGCAGCGTCGGACAAGCGAATTTCCGAGGTGCTTAACACCGTTCCCGACATTTCCGACGAGGGCGCAACTCAAAAGGAGCATTTGATAAAAAGCGGTTCTGTGGAATTTAAAAACGTCACGTTCCGCTATTTCAAGGACGCGAAAAAGCCCGTTCTGGACAACGTAAGCTTTTCGGTAAATTCGGGAGAAACCGTCGGGATAATCGGTTCTACGGGTTCGGGAAAAACGACGCTGGTGTCGCTTATCCCGAGATTGTACGATACAGATTTCGGAGAGGTTCTCGTGGACGGCGTGAACGTCCGCGAGCTGTCAACGTCACAATTGCGCGAGAACGTTTCGGTCGTTTTGCAGAAAAACACGCTGTTTTCGGGGACGGTCGCGGAAAACCTCCGCTGGGGGCGCGAGGACGCGTCCGACGAGGAACTTGTTGAGGCTTGCAGGATAGCTCACGCGCACGAATTTATAAGCTCTTTCCCCGATGGCTATGATTACGAAATAGGTCAAGGCGGAGCAAATCTTTCGGGCGGTCAGCGGCAGCGGCTTTGCATTGCAAGAGCGCTTTTGAAGTCCCCGAAAATTATGATATTCGACGACTCAACCTCGGCGGTGGACACAGCTACCGATATGGGAATACGAAAAGCCCTGCGGGAAAAGCTGCCCGATATAACGAAGATTATCATCGCACAGAGAATTTCTTCGGTAAAGGACGCTGACAAGATAATAGTCTTAAACGACGGGAAAATTACAGGCATAGGAACGCACCGCGAGCTTGTAAATTCCTGCGAGGAATACAGGGAGATTTATCTCTCGCAGACCGACGGCGGGGAGGTTGATGACGATGATGAATAAGAAAAATTCAACCGAGGTAAACTCCCGAATAGAGGAAAAATACAGCCGCATAAAGGCGACCGCGGCGAAGAAAAAGCAGCTTGACCTCGGCAGGGGCGCGGGGCGCGAGCGCGCCATGAACGCGGGCGGCAAGCCGCATAACACAAAAGCGGCGGCGGCAAGGCTTGTGAAATACGTTTCAAAAGAACGCGGGCTTATCGCGGCGGCATTATTATGCTCGATTGCAAACACAACGTCAACGCTTGCGGCGGGGTATCTTCTGCGCCCGATAATCAACAAATTCATCTACTTCGACCCCGCAAACCCCGACATTTCCGACAGAATAAAGGGACTCGCGGCGTGGCTTATCTTCCTCGCGGCGGTGTACGGGGTCTCGGTTTTCACGCAGTGGGCGCAGCAGCGGCTTATGCTGAAAGCGTCGCAGAAAACGCTTGTGCGTATGCGGAAGGAGCTTTTCGACAAGCTGCAAACTCTCCCCGTGAGATACTTTGACGTAAATTCCGCGGGGGATATTATGTCGCGTTTTACAAACGATACCGACACCGTCGGGGAAATGCTCAACACCACGCTTATACAGATAATTTCGGGCGCGCTTACCGTTGTGGGGACGATAATTCTTATGATGGTGACAAATCCCCTGCTCGGCGCGATAACCATAGTAAGCACCCCTGTTTTAATGATTTTAACGCGCATTATCATGAAAAAAGGGCGCGCGGCATACTCCGCCCAGCAGAAAAGCCTCGGTATGCTCAACGGCTTTTCGGAGGAGATAATTTCGGGGCAAAAGGTGGTTAAGGTGTTCAATCACGAGGACACCTCACTTGAGGAATTTTCTTACCTCAACAACAAGCTCCGCGCGGCACAGGAGCAGGCGCAGTTCCGTTCGGGTATACTCGGACCCGTGACGCATCAGCTTTGCAATATGGTGTATGCAATTTCGGCGTGCGTGGGCGGAATTCTCGTTGTAAAGGGCGGATTTGACATCGGCGGGCTTACCGTCTCGCTGAATTACACGCGTCAGTTCAACCGTCCGATAAACGAAGTCGCAATGCAGATAAACACGGTATTCTCGGCACTAGCGGGCGCAGAGCGCGTTTTCGAGGTGCTGGACGCTGCGCCCGAATGTTCCCCCGAAGACAAGGAAAACGACGTTAAAATGAACAGAATTTTGGGGCATATTGTGCTGGAACACGTAAATTTCGGCTATACGCCCGACGTTACGGTGCTGCATGACATTTCGCTGTACGCGAAGCCCGGGCAGAAAATAGCCTTTGTCGGCTCTACCGGCGCGGGGAAAACCACCGTCACGAACCTGCTCTCGCGGTTTTACGACATAAAAGACGGGAAGATAACCATTGACGGCGTGGATATCGAAAAAATCGACCGTTCATTTCTGCGCTCAAACATAGCGATGGTTTTGCAGGACACGCACCTGTTCACGGGAACGGTAAGGGAGAATATCCGTTACGGCAGGCTTGACGCAACCGACGAGGAGGTTGTCGAGGCAGCGAAAACCGCCTCCGCGCATTCGTTTATCGAACAGCTTGAACACGGCTATGACACCGTTCTTGAAAACGACGGAGCAAACCTCTCGCAGGGTCAGCGGCAGCTGCTGAATATCGCCCGCGCGGCGATTTCAAAAGCTCCCATACTTATACTCGACGAGGCCACAAGCTCGGTCGACACCCGAACCGAACAGCATATCGAGCAAGGCATGGACGCGCTTATGGAAAACAGAACGACCTTTGTTATCGCGCACAGGCTTTCCACCGTCCGCAAATCAAACGCCATAATGGTGCTTGAACACGGCAGAATTATCGAGCGCGGCACTCACGAGGAGCTTATCGCCCTCGGGCAGATACTCCGACCTCTGGCGCGGACTTTGCGGGCTGGACTAAGCATATCGAACATAAAAAAACACCCTCTCGGAAATGCTCCGAGGGGGCGTTTTCTTGTAATTAAATTTATACTGGATTTGGAGCGGTAGGAACAGCCTCCGAAATGGTTTTATCGCCTGCCTCGCGGGCGTATTCGTCAACCTTTGCGCGGTTGTTTTCACCGTGAGTGAGACAGCCTGCGCCGCCTATGCAGCCGCCCACGCACGCCATGCCCTCGATAAAATTCGCGTCAAGCTTGTTTACGCCCTTTTTGATAAGCGCGGCGCGGCATTCCTCAATTCCGCTGCACGCGATTGCTTTCAGCTCAAAATCCTCAATTTTATGCTCCGAAAGCCCCTGCGCTACCGCCTCGGAAAGACCGCCGCTGCGGGCGAAAATTCTTCCGAAATAGGACGCTCCCGTAAGCTCGGTTTCCTCAAGAGTTGTAATATCGATGTCTCGGCTGTCAAACAACGCCTGAAGTTCCTCAAACGTCATAACCGCGTCGACATAAGGCTTTACGGTGCTAAGCTGCGCCTCCGCTTTTTTCGCTGTACACGGACCTATAAACACTATCTTCGCGGTTTTGTCGGTCTCTTTTATGTACTTTGCGATAGTCGCCATGGGGGACAAATTGTGCGAAATAAATCTCGCAAGGTCGGGGAACGCTTTTTTGATGTAATCCACAAACGCAGGGCAACAGGAGCTTGTAAGAAAGCCCTTTTCGGCAAGTTCTTTGGACTCCGCGTCGGCAACCATATCCGCGCCCAGAGCCGCCTCGCAGACGTTGTCAAAACCGAGCGCACGCAAGCCCGTAATCGCCTGACCAAGCTTTGCAAACTTAAACTGGCTTGACGCGGCGGGAGCGATAAGAGCGTACATGGTGTCTCCCCGCTCCTTGCTCTTTTTCAGCATTTCAATCACGTCCAGCAGATACGATTTATCCATTATCGCGCCGAACGGGCATTGATAAACGCACGCACCGCAGGCAATGCACTTGTTGTTGTCAATGCAGGCGGCGTTGTCCTCGGTAATGGAGATAGCCTTTATCTTGCAGGCGTTCTGGCAGGGACGCTTTTGGTTGACAATCGCGGAATACGGGCAGACCTTCGCGCATTGTCCGCATTCAACGCATTTTGACTTGTCAATATGCGCCACATAGTCGTGGTCGAACGAAATTGCTCCGCGCTTGCAAACGTCCTCGCAGCGGTGAGCCAGACACCCTCTGCACGACTCCGTCACAGCAAATCCCGCCGCAGGGCAGCCGTCGCACGCAATATCTATAACCTCGATAACATTCGGGTTTTCGCGGTCGCCGCCCATGGCAATTTTCACGCGCTCCGCCAAAATCGCATGCTCTTTGTACACGCAGCAGCGCATTGTCGGCGTTTTTCCGGGGACGATCATCTTCGGTATTCCCATCACGTTTTCAAGCAGTTTATCCTCCCACGCAAGCCTTGCAACCTCGCGCAAAACCTTGTAATTCAGATACTGCACCTTGGTGTCGAATTTTCTGACAGCAGACATTTTCTTCTCCTCCGTAAACTATTCCTTGTGAATTATCGTATGGAGCTTGGATTCCGCCTCGATAGGCGCGGCTCCCTCCTCGATCATATCAAGCATATGCCGCACGACCACGGGGTCAAGCTGAGTTCCGCTTATTTTCCGAAGTTCCTCCTCGATAACGTCGCTCGGCAGAGCCTTTCTGTAACAGCGCGTGCTGCTCATAGCGTCGTATGTGTCCGCAACGCCGATTATCCGAGCCTCGGGAGGTATCTGCTCTCCCGAAAGCCCCTCGCAGTAGCCCTTTCCGTCAAGACGCTCGTGATGATACTTAGCACCCGCCGTTATCCCTTTTATCGCGGTGAAATTCTCCAGTATCCTGCCGCCTATAATCGGGTGTGTGCGGATAATTTCGTCTTCTTCGGGGGTCAGCTTGTCGGGCTTGTTGAGAATGGAATCGGGTATGCCTATTTTCCCTATATCGTGAAGCAGAGCGATGTAGTAAATTCTCTCCTGCTCGTCGTTCGGAAGTCCCATTCTGCGCGCTAATTCTCTCGAATACGCTGCAACTCTCAGCGAATGACCCTGCGTGTATTTATCCTTTGCGTCGATAGCCTCCGCAAACGTGGAAAGCGACTGCTCGACGATGTTTTTGTACTCCTCCTGACGCCGCCGCACCGCGCGGAGCCTTGCCGCCAGCACGATATATGTCACCAGCGCCGCCGCTCCCAGCAAAACGATCGCAGCCGCAATCCAGAAAGCGGGATATTCGTATATCCTCAACGCCTTTTTAACCGACAGCTCGCACACCGCCGCGCCGTTCGGGTCATCGGGGAAATATGCCTTTACCACAAATTTGTATTCTCCGCCGGGGAGATTTGTATAACTTACGCTGTTGCTCTGAATTCCGCTTTGCACCACGGGTTCTTTATCAAAACCCTCCAGCATATACGAAATTACAAAGTCCGAATTCCCCGAATAGGACAACGCCGCAAAATCCACCGTAACGCGCCCCGCATTCCCCGAAACGCTTAAATACGTCGGCTGCTCGGTAACTTCTCCGTCAACCGTCGCGCTGTTTATCACCACGTTCGGCAGCGTTCTCTTTATCCCCGAAAATCCGAATTTTGAAACGCCGTTTCGGGTCGCGATATACAACGTATCTTCCAGAAGACAGCTCCAGGTGTTCGCGTTAAGCGAGCCCGAAAGTCCGTGCTGAAAGCTGTACTCTTTGCCCTCGGTAAATTCTCCCGAAAGCAGGGAGCTTTTATCAAGGCATATTATGCCGTTGTTTTGCAGCAACCAAAGCTTGCCGTTATACAGGAAAAAGTCGAAAATGCTGCCCGCGCCTTTTTTGAAATTCTGAAGTTTCGTAAACTTCCCGCTTTCGTCGTCGCGGAAATACAGATTGCTCCCCGCGCTTACGAAATAACCGCCCGACTCCTCATCGCGCAGCATTCTCAGCACCACGCCCTCCTCAAGGTTCTCATCGAACCCGTGAGAGGTGATTTTCCCGTCCTTCAAGGCGAACACACCGCCGCCGTCGCTGCCCATATAAAGCGTGCCGTCGGGGTCGATAGCCATGCACAATATCGCCGCGACGGAAAGCCCGTCTTTCGAGCCGTAGCTCTCCGCGACAACGTCGTTTCTGATGATGTTCACGCCCTCCTGCGTCGCCACGGCATACGCATTATCGCCTATTTCGAGAACCGCCCGCGCAAGGTTGCTTATAAGCCCGTTTTCGGTGTTGAATTCGGCAATTTCCCCGCTTTTCGGGTCATATCGTACAACCCCGTGATCGGAATATGTAGACAGCCAAACGCGGTCGCGGCTGTCGGTTATCGCTTGGCGAATTCTCACGCCCGAAAGCATTTCCGTAAGCTCGTTCGTGACAGCCGCACCGTTCGCCGTTACCACCGAAAGACCGTTGTCGTGCGCTATGTAAAAGTTGCCACGAGCCCTTGTCACAGCGTTCACCGCAACGCCCGACACCCCCGAAAGCTGCGAAATACAGCCGTCGGTGTACTTTACCGCGCCAAAGTTTGACGATGCAAGCCAAATATTCCCCTCGTAGTCGATAAACGCGTCGTTTGCGGGAACGGGTCGGTCGGGAGAATTTTCCATAAGCACATTCCCGCTCATATCCATAAGCGCGAACCCGTGTTCTCCGCAAATCACCGCCGTACCGTCTTTGGAAATCTGAATTCGGTTGTGCGTGGCAACATTCCCCGCAGTAAAAATCTGCTTTTCAAAACTTCCGTCCCCGTTAAATTTGAGAACCGCTATCTTATCCGCAGACGAACCAAGCCAAATTCTGCCGTTCGGGTCAGAGGCAACGCAGTAAATTTCCGCGTCCGAAAACACCTCCGACGAGTTCATTATCTTCTCAGGAACGCCGTCTTTTACAACCGCGCATTTTCCCGAGTTCATAGCAGCCCAAACGCGCCCAACGGGATCGCACGCGATGGAATACACGGTTTCCCCCAAAAGACCCTCCGCGTCGTAAGCCTTGATTTCGCTGCCGTTTATTTCACCGAGTCCCGAAGTGGAGGCTATGTAAATTTTACCAAATTCGTCCTCGGCAAAATCTCTTATACACAAAAATGAATAGTTGCCGGGACTTTTGATATGCGTGAACGTCTTATTTTCGTACAGAAAAACGCCCGCGTCGTTGGTGCCTATCCACAGTCTTCCCGCAGAGTCCTCGAAAAGCGAACGAATAGACGACGAGGAAATAAGTCCCTCGGTGCTGTAATTGCGAAAACTGCTCCCGTCGCAGCGGATAAGCCCGCCGTAGCTCCCTATCCAGATATACCCGTCCGACGTCTGCAAAACGGTGTTTGCCTCGCCCGTAGGCAGACCGTTCTGCTCATTGTAAACGGTCTCAACATATGTAGCGGCGCGGCTTACCGTACCGAATGCAAAAATATTGATAACAAACGCCGTCAGCAAAGCACATAAAAAAAGTTTGCTTTTCACATTTTTCCCTCCGTTTTAGATAATTTTGGGAATTAAAATGCGCCTTGGATTACATACCTATTATAACATACACTAATTAAATTGTCAAGAAAGAAGTAAGAGATAAGAGGTAAGAAGTAAGAGCGTTGCATTTAAATCTTATCTCACGAAAAAGATTTACGCAATAACCGTACAGAAAACAACAAACCCAGCAGAGCGACACCCTGCTGGGAAATGGTCAACAAATAATTTTTGTGCCGAGTTTTCGTCAACACTTCCGCCGTACAGAAATAACAAACCCAGCAGAGCAACCCCTGCTGGGAAATGGTCAACAAATAATTTTTGTGCCGAGTTTTCGTCAACACTTCCGCCGTACAGAAAAAAACGTCCCAGTAAGAGCAACGTCTTACTGGGAATCGGTGCAGGACATTGTCCTGCTGGTGCCGGTGGTGGGACTTGAACCCACACGACATTGCTGCCAACGGATTTTGAGTCCGTCTCGTCTGCCAATTCCAACACACCGGCTAATACTTTACTATTATACCACACCCGCGCCGATTTGTCAAGTATTTTTTTTAATATGTTCCGCGCGGAGCTGTCCACAGGCGGCGTTTAGATCCGCGCCGAATTCGCGGCGTTTTGTGGCGACAATGCCGTTTTCTTTCAGAACCGCGCAGAATGCCGAAATGCGCTCCGCGCTGCTTTTTACGAAATCCGACTCGGTGGAGTTGTACGGAATTAAGTTCACATAAAAATTCCGCTTTCCGATAAGTCCGGCAAGCTCTTTCGCGTGTTCGGGAAGGTCGTTTACGCCGCTTAGCATAATGTATTCCAGCGTTATTCGCCGACCCGTTTCCTCCGAAAAATATTCAGCAGCGTCTAAAACCTCGTTTATGGGGTATTTTTTGTTTATCGGCATAAGCTCGTTTCGCAGCTCGTCGTTTGACGCGTGCAGGCTTACCGCAAGGTTTACGGGCAGCCGCATTTTCGCAAATTCGCGTATTTTCGGGACAATTCCGCAGGTGGAAACCGTTGTGTGTCGGCGACCGACCGCAAGACCCTTGTCGTCAGTCACGATTTCGCAGAATTTCACACATTCGGCGAAATTGTCGAACGGCTCGCCAATTCCCATAACCGAAACGCCGTCCACACGGCAGGAAAATTCCCGCATAATCGCAAGAACCTGCCCCATAATTTCGCCCGCCGTCAGATCGCGGCGTTTTTTTGTAAGTCCGCTTTGGCAGAATTTGCAAGCCATATTACAGCCAACCTGCGTTGAAACGCACACGCAGTTCCCGAAACGCTGGCGCATAAGCACCGTTTCGACAAATTCCCCGTCCTGAAGCCTCAGTAAAAGCTTTGCTGCGGCATTATCCCCTTGCGATAACGATTTTTCGACGGTTTTAAGGCTCTCAAACGAAAAATCCTCACGAAGACGCAGAGTTACCCGCTCGGAAAACCCAAGTTCCCCGAAGTCGGTAATTCCCTTTTTGTAAACCGCGTCGAAAATTATAGACGCTTTTGCGGGATTTTCGCCGAGCTTTGCGAAATATTCCGAAAGCTCCCCGCGCGTCAGTCCGTATATATTCATAAATTTCCCTTGTTTTCGGTTTCAACGACCGCTTTTGACCGCTCGTCCGTGCGTATCAACTCCCCGATTTCGGGAGCTTTGATATACCCCGAATACGGGTTTTTAACGCTGATTATCGGCGTTGTAACATCTGCCTCAACGTCCGATTTTTCAAACGCCAAATCCGCGTCGTACATCTCGCAGTTTACAAGTCTCAGTCCCCTGCACCAGCAAAGCGGCTGAGTTCCGATTATTTTGCAGTTCTCGAAAGTAACGTTTTCGCAGTACCACGCGAGATATTCGCCCTTTACCGTACAGTTTTTTACAGTAACGTTTTTCGCGTGCCAGAAAGCGTCCTTTGTGTCAAATTCGCAGTTGCTGAAAACCGAATTTTCAATATACTGAAACGAGTATTTTCCCGAAAACTTGACGTTGTCAAAAACGAGCTTTTTAGATCTCATCATAAAATACTCGCTTTCGGCGGTGCAGTCCTGCATTTTAACGCCGTCCACTAACCAGCCGAATTCGGGAGAAATTATATCACAGCGCGAAATTTCAACGTCAGCACATTCGCGCAATGCCTTTATTCCGTGAATTTTGCTGTCGGAAATAGTTATCCCCCGCGAATACCAGAGTGCCGCGCGGCAGCTTTCCGTCATCTCGCAGTTTAAGACCCGCGCGTTATCGCAATGCCAAAGCGGGTATCTCAAATTAAAATAACACCTCTCGGCAAAGATATTTTTGCACTCCTTAAACGCGCTTTCGCCGTCGCAAGGTCCGTCAAAACGGAGGTTCACGGCGTGAATATCCTGTTCGCCGTAAAGAGCGCGCTCCTCGTCAAAGGTCTTGTTTTCAATGATCTTCAAACCATATCATTCCTTAATCTAAGATGAATAATCGTCGCCCGTGTAAATGCCGGTAACGGAGATCGTAAGAAATCTGAAGTCGTTCATAAGATCCAGCTCCTCGCCCGCGAATTTTCCCATAATGCGGACTGTCGGGCGCAAAACATTCGAGCTGTGCGCGATAACCACGCCGTGCCTGCCGTCGGACAACTGAACCATTGTTCCCACGGGATACGGATTGAACGCGCGCAAAAACGCCTGCGCTACTTCCAAATCGAAGTGCGTGCCGCTGCCGCCCAGAATATACTCCTCCGTTTCGGCAACCGACCACGGAACGCGGTACGGGCGGTTTGAGGTCAGCGCGTCAAACACGTCGCACACCGTAAGCACCCTCGCGATAAGCGGGATTTTATCGCCCGCAATGCCGGTAGGATACCCAGAACCGTCGTATTTTTCCTGATGATACAAAACGCCCGCTAAAACATTCGGGCTGTAATTCCCGCCTGCTTTTAAGATATTGTAGCCGATAAGCGGGTGACGTTTTATTTCCTCAAATTCCTCGTTGGTGAGCTTGCCGGGCTTTATTATAATATCATGGTCAATGTTGGACTTTCCTATATCGTGCAAAAGCCCCGCCACGACAACCTCTTTCGTCTTGTCGGGAGTCATTGAAAGCTCCCCGCAGACGCTTGCCGAAAGCATTGATACTCTCAAACAATGCTTGTAGGTGTAATCGTCGTAGTTTTGCAGAGCAATCATCTGATTTCCGAGAAAAGACGAGTCGTTTGCAATATCGTTTATAATATCGTCCGCAATTCCGTCAACCTTTTTAACGGCGGTCTGGGAAAGCTCCTTAATTTCCTCGTTGCAGTCGAAAATTTCATCAAGGTCGCGCAACGCCTTTCCTATACGCTCGTTTCGCTCGCGGTCGCGCTGTTCGCGGAGAGCCTTTTGCGCATAAGAACCTTTAACGTTTGAGGCGTCCTCAATTCCTCCTCCGACAATGTGAACGGTCTTAATGCCCTTTTCTTTAAGCATATCGATCATTCCCGAGGATAAAAACGTTCCTTTTTGAAGAAGGGTCTGATATTCGTGCGCGGTCGTGGAGTCGACGTTGTCCGCAAGCTGCATACCCTCGCGCAGCTTATTTACAGGTACAATCAGCATAAAAAATCCTTTCGTCAAATAAGCGGGGGCGTATAAACTCCTTTTTCGCGGTATTCCCGCAAGGTTTCCCGAGCCTTTTCAACATCGCTTTCATAGGTTATCCCGAACCATCGCCCGTCGGTCGGAACGTCCCTCACCTTAAACCCGTGCGACGTTATCTCTTTTCCGACAGCGTCGGCAATGGTAAGTTCGGCAGTAAGCTCATCGGGCTGGAGATTGCCGAGAAAATCTACAAGTCTCCGTTCCAGCATAGGCATAAAATCCGCCCCGAAACCCCACATGCTCATTGAAGTCACCGCATTTTCATCGAGAACGCGCTCGTACCCGTCGAATTTTCCGCGGATAACTCCGTCCTTGCCGCGGATTATCTGCTTTGTCTCCTCAACAGACGTCAAAAGCCCGTTTTCGCCCACGCGGCAGATACCGCGGTTTACCGCGCCGTTCGCAGAGAGCGTATTCAGCAGCTTGAAATCCACCGAGCATGCGTCGGCGGTAAAGTTGTTCATAAAATCCGCAAGGCAAAGAAACGCGTTTTTGCTGTAAAAATCATCGGAATTTATCACCGCAAACGGACCGTCGATAACGTCCTTGCAGCACCACAACGCCTGCGCCGTACCCCACGGCTTTGTACGCGACGGAAAATCGTTTTTCCTGCACGGCAGAATGTCGGGCGACTGAAAAACGTATTTTGTGTCTGCTCGGCGTTCAACGCGACTCCCTACGGTGTTTCTGAAAATCTCCTCAATATCCTTGCGGATTATAAAAACCACCCGTTCAAAACCCGCCGAAAGCGCGTCATGAATGGAATAGTCGATAAGTATCTCGCCGTCGGGACCCAAAGGCTCAAGCTGTTTGAGCCTGCCGCCGAAACGCGCCCCGATGCCTGCCGCGAGAACTACCAAAGTAAGCTTTGTCATAATATTCCTCCGAAATGTCAGTCCGTGATTTTGCGTCAAATGTTAGAAATTTTTTAGGATCATTTCAGCCCGTTTATGGATTCGAGTATCTTCGCCATTTTTTCCTGCGCCTTTGAAAGTTTCACGCGCTCGTTTTCAATCTGCTGTGCGGGAGCTTTTGACAGGAAACCCTGATTATTCAGCTTACCCGAAAGGAAATCAATGTCTTTCTGCGCGGCTTTACGTTCCTTTTCAAGGCGCGCAAGCTCTTTTTCCTTGTCAACAAGTTCCCCAAGCGGCATAAACACTCTCGCAGCGTCGGTAACTACAGTTACCATGCCCTCGGCGGAAACATGATTTTCAACGCTGAATTCTCCCGCGCCCGCGAGTTTCTCGAAAAACGCCCTCGCGCTTTGGAAAAGCTCGGTAAAATCGGTTTCGACAATCATCGTGACCTTCTTTGACGGCGGCACGTTCATTTCGTTGCGCTGAACCCTCACGGCTCTTATCGCGCCGACGATTTTTGAAAATTCCTCCGCCTCTTTCGGGAAACTTAATTTTTCGTCAAATTCCTCCCATTTTGCGGTCATAATGCTTTCGCTCTCCGTGCCGGGGATAGACTGCCAGATTTCTTCGGTGATGAACGGCATAAACGGGTGCAAAAGCTTTAAAATCCCGCGGATAACGAACACCAGCACTTTCTGCGCCGCAAGCGCACTCTCGCCGCCCTCGGCAATGCGGGGCTTTGTAAGCTCGATATACCAGTCGCAGAAAATGTCCCAGATGAAGTCGTAGAGGTTCTGCACCGCAACTCCGAGTTCATATGCCTCAAGATTTACCGTGACGTTGCGAACCAGATCGTTGTACAGCGACAGCACCCATTTGTCCTCGATATTCAGTTTTTCGGGGAGCGTTTTCGCCTGCCCCTCAAAGTCCTCGGGCAGGTTCATGAGAATATACCGCGAGGCGTTCCAGAGCTTATTTGCGAAGTTTCTGGAATTTGTGACCTTTGTCTCCGTCCAGCGCATATCGTTTCCGGGAGCGTTGCCCGTAACAAGCGTAAGTCTTAACGCGTCCGCGCCGTATTTATCGATTATTTCAAGCGGGTCAACGCCGTTTCCGAGGGATTTTGACATTTTCCTGCCCTGCTCGTCGCGCACAAGACCGTGAATTAAAACGTCCTTAAACGGCTTTTGACCCGTGTGTTCAAGCCCGCTGAAAATCATTCTGGATACCCAGAACGTGATTATATCGTACCCCGTAACCAGCGTGTCTGTCGGATAGAAATACTTGAAATCCTCCGTTTCGTCGGGCCAGCCGAGCGTCGAAAACGGCCAGAGCGCGGAACTGAACCATGTATCCAGCGTGTCCTCGTCCTGAACCATCGGCGCGCCGCACTTCGGGCATTTTTCCATGCCGTCGAGGGTTATTACGGTGTGTTTGCAGTCCTTGTTTTGGCAGTAAAAAGCGGGAATTCTGTGACCCCACCAAATCTGCCGCGAAATGCACCAGTCGCGGATATTTTCCATCCAGTAAAGATAACCGTTTTCAAAGCGTTTCGGAATAAACTTCAGTTCCCCGCTTTTAACAACGTCAACAGCGGGCTTTGCAAGCTCCTTCATCTTAACAAACCACTGTAACGACGCAGTAGGCTCGACTGTCGTCCCGCAACGCTGGCAAGTGCCGACGTTGTGCTTGTGGGGCTCGACTTTCACGAGAAGTCCCTGCTCCTCCAAATCGGCAACCATAGCCTTTCTTGCCTCGTATCTGTCCATTCCCGCGTATTTTCCGCCAACGCCCTCCATAATCGTCGCGTCGTCATTCATCATATGAATAACGGGAAGATCGTGGCGTTTTCCGACCTCAAAGTCGTTGGGGTCGTGAGCGGGAGTAATTTTCACACAACCCGTTCCGAACTCCATATCGACATAATCGTCAGCGATAACGGGAATTTCCCTGTCGGTAAGCGGGAGTTTCAGCATTTTCCCGACAATATTTGTATACCGCTCGTCTTTGGGGTTTACGGCAACTGCGCTGTCGCCCAAAAGCGTTTCGGGTCGTGTTGTAGCAATTTCAAGACAACCGCTGCCGCCCGCAAACGGGTAGTTTATATGCCAGAAAAACCCGTCCTGCTCCTCGTATTCCGTTTCAATATCGGAAATAGAGGTTCGGCAGTTCGGACACCAGTTGATTATGCGCTCTCCGCGGTAAATAAAGCCCTTGTTGTAAAGATCCATAAAGACCTTCTGAACGGCTTTTGAGCAGCCCTCGTCCATTGTAAAGCGGTCGCGGCTCCAGTCGCAGGACGTGCCCATTTTGCGCTGCTGCTTTTTAATTGTGCCGCCGTACTTGTCGTTCCATTCCCAAGCGCGTTTCATAAAGCCCTCGCGCCCGAGGTCGTATTTTGTAATCCCCTCTTCTTTCATAGTGGAAACTATCTTCGCCTCAGTCGCCAGCGCGGCGTGATCCGTTCCCGGCAGCCACAGCGCGGAATATCCCTGCATTCTCTTAAAACGGATAAGAATATCCTGCAGCGTGCAGTCAAGCGCGTGTCCCATATGCAGCTGACCCGTGATATTGGGCGGCGGCATAACTATAGTATACGGCTTTTTTTTCGGGTCAATTTCCGCTCGGAAAAAGCCGCTCTCCTCCCAGTATTTATAAATTCTGTCCTCGAAATCTTTCGGAGAATAGGTCTTGTCAAGTTCCTTTCTCATGGCTTTTGTTCCTTTCAAAGTCTTTTATTTTTACAAACTCCTCGTTCGGAGCAACATAAAGCATTTTTCAGCCCCACAACGCCCCGTTCGATAAATTTCCGTCAAGGTCTATATCTGTCATAAAAACGTGGTTGCCAGTAATCGCGGAATTCGTTTCAACAAGTTTGAATTTCCCTCCGCTCGTTTTCTATGAAAACAGACTATTTTTCCCCGCCCCAAGCACGTCTAGTCCTTTCCGCGCAGTTTCTCCACCGCGCTCTCATCGGGCGTAACGTAAACCGTCCTGTTGTTGGTAAATATAACCATTCCCGGCTTCGCGCCCGCGGGCTTTTTGACGAACTTCACAGCCGTGTGATCCACCGGCACGCCCGAACTTGTGCGCCCTTTTGAATGATAAGCCGCGATGTTCGCCGCCTCGAAAATAGTGCTTTCGGGAACTTCTCCCGCGGTGTTTCTGACAATGACGTGCGAACCCGGAATATCCTTTACATGCAGCCAAATATCCGCCGCCTTTGCCGTCTTAAAGGTCAGCAAATCGTTTTGCCTGTTGTTGCGCCCGACAAGTATCTCGTACCCGTCCGACGACAGGTATTTTATCGGCTCGGACAGCTTTTGCCCGCGGGATTTCTCCTCGCGCGGGATTTTGATATACCCCTGCTCGGACAGCTCGCGTTTTATCTCGGACAGCTCCCCGTCCGTTTCGGCGCGCGCCGCGCAGTCGATAACGCTGTCAAGGTACGAAAGTTCTTTTTCGCCGCTTTCGATAAGCTCTTTCAGCTTTTTTTCCGCGTTGTCAAGCTTTTTATACTCGGAGTAGTATTTTTGAGCGTTCTGCTGGGGAGTAAGCCGCACATCAAGTGCGATCTCGCGTTCTTTTCCCGCGTAATAATCCTCCACCACGCACTTATTCATGCCCTTTTCGAGCCTGTAGATATTCGCGTTAATGAGATCCCCGCAAATCTTCAGCTGTTCGCGCTTTTCACATTGCGAAAGCTCTTTTCGCCGTAGTTCGACTTTTCTTGCGGTGCGCTCGTACACCGTGTTAAGCGTTTTCAAAAGCTCTTTGGAACGCTGACGGCGGCGTTCGTTTTCGCCGTCAGCCGAGAAATATGCGTCCAAAAGCTCGTTTGCCGAACCAAAGAGCGTTTTTTTCATAGACTCTCCGTACTGGCAAATCGGCACAAAGCAAAAATCCCTTTTTTTGCCTGTTTCATCTGTAAAATAAGCGAATTCCCCGCCGCTCTCACTAGAGCAGACAACGCTTTTCGCTTTTTCGAGGAATTCCCCCACCCTTGAAAGCTGCGCTTCCGAAAGCTCATTGCACACCGCGTCGGTATCATTCGCGGCATAAAACGCGCATTCTCTTGCGAAAATCGGGGAAATCCCCTCCAGCACCTCGGGCAGAGCCTTTGAAAGCCTCGCGTTCTCCAAATTATCCCCGCGCAGCCTGTCTATGACCTCCCGCGCCGAGCATTCCAGAAAATTCAGCCTATTAGGACGCGCAGGCGGCTCGTAAACGCAGTTCGGGAGAATTCTCCTTTGCAAATCGGAGATGTGTTTCACGCTGTCAAGAATACGCTCTCCCCTCAGGAGTATGATATTCGCGCTGCGCCCCATAATTTCCGCCGCAAGCGTATTTTGCACCGTATCGCCGATTTCGTTTACGCACTCGAAATCGAAATACAATATTCTCTCAAGTCCGTCCTGCCGAATAGCAACAAGTTTCCCGCCGCTTAAATGCTTTCTGAGCAGCATACAGAACATCGGCGGCTGTTTTGGGTTTTCATACTCCGCCGAAGTCAAGTTCACGCGCGCCGACGAGCTGTTCGCTGAAAAAAGGAGCTTTCGGGCACCCCTTTCCCCGTAAAGCTGCCGCAGCGTCAGCACTATCTCCTCGCGCGAGGGCTGGTAAATTTTTTCGACCCGTGTTCCGATAAGCGCGGACAATTCCTCCCTTACGCGGTGCAAAAGCGCGCCGTCAAGCGACATACGGCTCACCCTCTCTATCGTCTGAAAATTTAAAGATACTCCGCGGGGTCAACCTCGCTCTCCGCGGCAAACACGGGAACGTGTGAAAACCGCTCTGTTATCAGCTTTGCAAGCCTGTGCGAGGCAGCCTTTTCCGTGCCGAAATGACCCGCGTCGATAAGCGCGATGCCGCAGTTTTCAGCCTCTATCCAGAAATTATGCTTAATATCGCCCGAAATAATCGCGTCGCAGCCTTTCTCTCGCGCAAGCTCCATAACCGTGCCGTTGACACCGCCACCGCAGCACACCGCAATGCGCTTTATCAGGCGTTCGCCACGGCTGTACTTTACGCCGTCCAGCAACAGCATTTTCTTGCAATATTCCGCAAGCGATTTCGGAGAATGGCAAAGCCCGATGTCGCAAACCGCTCCGAAACCCTTGTCGCCGCGGGTTATTTCAAGCACTCCCGCCGTCTGAAATTCGAGAAGTTCTACCAGCGTATCATTCACGCCATCGGACGCAATATCGAAGTTGGTATGCATAGCGATAGCGGCAATGTCGTTTTTGACAAGCTCCCGCACGGGACTCCACGAGGGAATTTTCTTCAAGCCGTCAAAAATCACCGGGTGATGCGACACAATAAGGTTCGCGCCCTTTTCGAGAGCCTCTTTCACAACGCCGTGCGTTATATCGAGGCAACAGCATATCCCCTGCACCTCGGCGGCTTTATCGCCCACAAGCAGTCCGACGTTGTCAAAGCTCTCCGCAAGGTCAAGCGGGGCTTTTCCGTCAAGATATTCAAGAACCTCAGCTATCGTCATTTTGTCCTCCGAAAATTTGGAGATTTTCGCACTTTTCAGAAAGTTGTTCAACCTCCGCACAAAGCTGCACGAAACGGGCAGCCTTTTCGCGCTCGTTTTCAGACTGCTCCATTCCGCGAGCCTTTTTCCGCAGAGCCGCAGCCACGCCCTTTAAGTACGCGGGATCGGTGTTTTTGCCCGTGAGGGAAAACAGGTCGGTGACCTGTGATTTTTCCCCCGTAAACCGCGCCGACATCACGGTATAAACTCGCTTTCCGACATGCGCGGAGCGTTCTTCGATTATCTCAAAGCCGTGAGCGTACAGCCACCGCCGCAGAAAATCCGCCCTTGTCATAGGCTGCAAAACAAAACGCGTGTCCTCCGACAAAAAGCGGCAACCGCCGATTATCGACGCGATAAGCTCCCCGCCCATTCCGCAGATAACCACATCGTCAGCGAAATCTATCTTCTCAAGACCGTCGGACTTCACCACGCGGACATTGTGAACGCCCAGAGCCTCTACAGTACGCCTTGCGGACAAAAGAGGACCGTCTGCGACATCGGACGCTATCACCTC
>CANQNY010000005.1 GCA_947625335.1 uncultured Clostridia bacterium
TCTTCCCTCCCAGACAAACCCCTGCGCGTGAAAATCATTCACCCCGCATTCGTTTTTTTCAAGATAGCAGCTTCTGTGGTGCGGAGTGCCGCAAACAGGACAAACCGCAATATCGTCGCCCTCGTGGAGTTTTTTTCTGCACACGGGGCAGGTCTTATTTTCAAATCTGAACTCGTCCATAGAATTTTCCTTTCCCAACGCTTTGAAGGGCATATACAACTATACATTATAATTATAACACATTTCCCTCAATATTTCAACCACATCTTCCGTTTTTTATACAAAAATCCCCTCCGCGCGGAGGGGAAATTATCCGAAAAACTTACCCCCTGCGCTTGCAGAGGGTAAAGAGTCTGTTAAACCAACTCGATTATCGCCATTTCGGCAGCGTCGCCGCGGCGCGGACCAAGCTTGTAAATTCTTGTGTAACCGCCGTTTCTTTCAGCGTACTTGGGAACTATCTCGTCAAAGAGTTTCTTTGCAACGGATTCCTTTGTGATGTAAGAATAAACCTGACGCTTTGTGTGCAGAGTGTTCGCCTTGCCGAGAGTAATCATCTTCTCAGCCTCCGCGCGAACCTCCTTTGCGCGGGTAACGGTAGTTTCAATCTTTCCGTTTTCTAACAGAAACGTCACCATGCCTCTAAGCATAGCCTTTCTGTGGTCGCTGGTTCTGCCCAGCTTTCTTGAACCTGGCATTGTATTTTCTCCTTTCGGTAGAATTCATTTACGGCGCACTATGCGCCCGCCTAAAAATCAGTTGTTTTCCTCCGAAGTCATAAGGTCGAAACCGAGAGAATTCAGCTTTGCCCTTACCTCGTCGTAGGACTTCTTTCCGAGGTTTCTCACCTTCATCATATCCTCGGGTGACTTGTTTACGAGATCCTCGACCGTGTTTATCCCCGCCCTCTTCAAGCAGTTGAAAGAACGCACCGAAAGCTCCAGCTCCTCGATAGTCATCTCGAGTACCTTGTCCTTGCGGCTTTCTTCCTTTGTCTCCAAAAGCTCCTGGGGGTTTGTATCGTCGGACAGTTCGGCAAACATCTGAAGTCTTTCAATAAGAATCTTCGCCGCGTAGGAAACAGCCTCCTTCGCGGAAATAGTGCCGTCCGTCCAGATTTCGATAATCAGTTTCTCATAGTCGGTTCTCTGCCCGACGCGGGTGTTCTCAACGGTGTAATTGCACTTGAGAACAGGCGTGTAGATGCTGTCGATCGGAATAACGCCGATAACGGGCTGGAGCTGCGCCTTGTTTTGCTCAGCGGAGACATAGCCTCTGCCTCTGTCAAGCGTGATGTCCATATACAGCTTTGCGTCCGCCGAAAGCGTCGCGATATGCATGCCTGGATCGAGAATTTCAACCTCCGAATCGGTCTTAATATCGCCCGCGGTGACCTCGCACTCGCCCTCAGCTTTGATGTATATGGTCTTGGGAGCCTCGCCGTACATCTTCGCCCTGAGTCCCTTGATATTGAGAATTATTTCCGTAACGTCTTCCGTTACGCCGGGAATAGTGGAAAATTCGTGCTGAACGCCGTCGATTTTAACGGACGTTGCGGCAACTCCCGGCAATGAGGAGAGTAAAACCCTTCTTAGGCTGTTGCCCAAAGTGTTTCCATATCCGCTCTGGAGAGGCTCCAGGACGAACATTCCATAAGTTCCGTCAGACCTTAATTTAAAGGTCTCAATGTTGAGCTTTTCAATTTTTTCAAGCATTTGGTAACCCTCCCACCAGCTTATCCTTCCGGTTAATTATCCTGTGCGTGACGCCGTATTCGTTGTTAATTTTAAATCATACTATCCGAGCCGTTCGCAAAACAAAAAGCCCGCCCGTTTAATACAGTATTGACGGAAATAACGCGGCGCAAACACCGCGCCACAATATGAATTAAAAATAACTGCACTAAATATCTGTATGCTAAAAAGCAATTATTTAGAATACAGCTCGATAATCAAATGCTCGGCGATCTCGTAATCAAGATCCTCGCGCTGGAAGAGACGTGTAACCTTAGCAGTCTGCTTTTCCTTGTCAACGTCAAGCCACATGGGAGTGAGTCTTCCGCCCGCAACTTCCGCTATTTGCTCAAATTTCTTGCTCTTCTTGCTCTGCTCTCTGAGAGTGATAGTGTCTCCCACCTTTACTCTGTAAGAGGGAATGTCCACTCTCTTGCCGTTCACACAGAAATGACCGTGAGTTACAAGCTGACGAGCCTCGCGGCGGGTCGTAGCCATACCCATTCTGAAAACGATGTTATCAAGGCGTGATTCGAGAAGTCTCAGCAGGTTTTCACCCGCGATACCCTCTTCCTTGGTGGCAAGCTCGTAATAGTGATAGAACTGCTTTTCAAGAACGCCGTAGATGAACTTCAGCTTCTGCTTTTCCTTCAGCTGCTGACCGTATTCGGAAACCTTCTTGCGGCGTGCGCCGTCCTTCTGAAATCTCTTGGACTTCTTATTCTCGGAATATCCGAGCACAGCAGGGCTGATATCCAGACTTCTGCATTTTTTCAAAATGGGGTCGCGATTTACTGCCATAGTATAAAATCCTCCGTTAATCAATTAAAAATATCGGTAACCACCGACGCCGAGCAAACGTGCGCTCGGTTGCATTTTTCCGTCAGACGCGTCTTCTCTTGGGGGGACGGCATCCGTTGTGCGGAATGGGCGTAACGTCCTTGATAAGCTTTACCTCAAGTCCCGCCGCCTGGAGCGCGCGGATAGCCGCCTCGCGTCCCTGACCCGGACCCTTAACGTAAACCTCAACAGTCTTCAGACCGTGTTCCATAGCCGCCTTTGCCGCAACATCAGCCGCGGTCTGCGCCGCAAACGGTGTGGACTTTCTCGAGCCTCTGAAACCCAATCCTCCCGCGGAAGCCCACGAAAGAGCATTTCCCTGAAGATCGGTGATAGTGACTATGGTATTGTTGAAAGTGGACTGGATATGTGCCGCGCCGTTTTCAACGTTCTTGCGCTCACGGCGTCTGCGAACGACTTGTTTTTTAGCTTGAGCCATTTTTAATTAAAACCGCCTTTCCTGTTACTTCTTCTTGTTAGCAATGGTCTTCTTCGGACCCTTGCGGGTTCTGGCGTTGGTCTTTGTGCGCTGACCGCGAACGGGCAGACCCTTGCGATGACGGGTGCCGCGATAGCAGTTTATCTCGACCAGACGCTTGATGTTCAAAGCGACCATTCTTCTCAGATCGCCCTCGACAACATAACCGTCCTTGTCGATAACATCGCGGATTTTTGCCTCCTCGTCATCGGTAAGATCCTTAACGCGGGTGTCGGGATTTACTCCCGCCTTTGCCAGAATATCATTCGCGGACTTTCTGCCGATACCGTAAACGTAGGTAAGACCTATTTCTACGCGCTTTTCCTTAGGCAGGTCCACACCAGCAATTCTTGCCATTCTCTTTCCTCCTCTGTTCGGAATAGGGATTAACCCTGTCTTTGTTTGTGCTTGGGTTCAACACAAATAACCATAACTTTACCCTTGCGCTTGATGACCTTGCACTTATCGCACATGGGTTTTACCGAAGGTCTAACTTTCATCGTAATACCCTCCTTAAAGGTAAACTAAATTGCCGCAGTCACTTGGCGCGCCATGTGATTCTGCCTTTGGTAAGATCATAGGGAGACATCTCCACAGTAACCTTGTCGCCCGGCAGAATGCGAATGAAGTTCATACGCAGCTTGCCGCTGATATGCGCTAAGATCTGATGTCCGTTTGAAAGCTCCACCTTAAACTGAGCGTTAGGCAGCGCCTCGAGAATTGTCCCCTCTACTTCCAATACATCTTCTTTAGACAAGCGATTCACTCTCCTGTAACGTGCTCTTGCGCGAACGCCCAAAGCGTCTGCCGCAGCTTTTTGTCCGTAAGCCCCGAAAGCTCGATAAAGCCCCCGGTCGCCCGAACGTGCCTTGAGTTCTTTTTCTTTGGGAACGCAAGCTTTCGCTCTTTCCCATCGGCTAGATAAAAGTAGCCGTTTTCAGCCGCACACACCAGCATAAAACGCCCGCTGTCGTGACCTGCGCGGCTTATAACCACACTTCCGACGCGAATATCCATTAGTGGCTCTCCAATGTAAGAATTATCGGTTCGCCCGCGGTAATGGCGATGGTATGCTCGAAATGGCAGGACAAACTCCCGTCCGTCGTCACCACCGTCCACTTATCGCCGAGTATATTCACCCGCCGCGAGTGGGAATTCACCATGGGTTCTACGGCGATCGTCATACCCGCAAGCAGCCTCGGTCCGTGACCCGCGCGTCCCTCGTTCGGGACTTCGGGGTCTTCGTGCATTTCGCGCCCTATTCCGTGACCGATAAACTTCTCCGCGCAGGCGTACCCGCCCTCCTCTACGTGAGACTGAATAGCGTGGGAAATATCGCCTATGCGGTTGCCCTCGACAGCCATTTCAATGCCCTTGTAGAGAGCCTCTTCGGTGAATTTCATCAGCCGTTCAGCCTCCTCGGACACCTTCCCGACCTTAAATGTCTTGGTATTATCGCCCATAAAACCGTTAAGCTCCGCCACAATGTCGCAGGAAATTATATCCCCCTCTTTAAGGATCTTAGTCTTTGACGGAATTCCGTGAATAAGCTCCTCGTTCACCGAAAAGCAATTATGCCCCGGAAACCCTCCGTAACCCTTGCAAGGGGAGTGCCCGCCCTTGGACACAACGTAATCGTTGACTATCTTGTCAAGTTCCCACGTCGAAATGCCCGCAACGGCGTTTTTCCCCGCGAGTGCCAAAGCCTGCGCCGCAAGCTCGCCCGCTTTCATCATGCCTTTAAGCTCTGTCGGATTTTTGATTTGAATCATTGGTAATTAACCCTTTATTGCCGCCAGAGTAAGCCGCGAGGTTTCTGCAATCTCGTTCTGACCCTGAACGGTTACCAGCTTTCCGCGGGACAAGTAGTAATCCTTAAGCGGAGCTGTTTTCTCATGATATGTTTTAAGTCTCGCCTGAACGGTTTCGGGCTTGTCGTCTATTCGCTGTACAACCTTCGCGCCGCACGCGTCGCAAATGCCCTCGACCTTTGTCGGCTTGAACTTGATGTGATAGGAGTTTCCGCAGCCCTCGCAGACGCGTCTGCCCGACATTCTCGCTGTAATAGCGTCGTCGGGAACATCAATCTCGATGACCTTGTCAATTCTAACTCCCATTTTTTCGAGAGCCTCCGCCTGAGCTACCGTTCTGGGGAAACCATCGAGAATAAAGCCGTTTTTCGCGTCGTCCTGGGCAATTCTGTCCTTGAGGATGCCTATAACAACCTCGTCGGGGACAAGCTCGCCCTTATCCATATAATCCTTAGCCGCAAGACCCGCCGCAGTACCGTTTTTCACAGCCTCGCGGAGCATATTTCCCGTAGAAATAGCGGGAATATTCAGTTCCTTGCAGACTACCTCGGCTTGTGTGCCTTTGCCCGCGCCCGGAGCGCCCAAAAAAATCATATTCATAGTGTACTCCTTAATCGACGTGTACCTTCTTCAAAGAACCCCTCGTCAGTCGAGGAATCCCGGGTGATGACGCATCATTATCTGGCTTTCAAGCGAGCGTACCGTTTCGAGTGCAACGCCAACAACGATAAGCAGCGACGTACCGCCGAGCGATAGGCTCGAGAAGTTCGGATTTATCCACGAAAGAATTATAGGGAAAATCGCGATAATTCCGAGGAAAATCGCGCCGAAAAGCGTGATTTTGTTAAGCGAATTGTAAATGAAATCCGAAGTGGGCTTGCCGGGACGATAACCCGGTATCGCGCCGTTGTTTTTCTTCAGATTGTTTGCGATTTCCACAGGATTATAGGTTATCGCAACATAGAAATAGTTGAACGCGATAATAAGAACGAAGTAAATTATCGCGTACGCGGGAGAAGTTGTTCTGAAAAATCTTGCAACGCCCTCCCAGAAACTGTGACCGCTTGAGCCGTCTCCCGTGATGTGGAAGAAGAACAGAATGGTCTGCGGGAGCGACATAAGCGACATCGCGAAAATTATCGGCATAACGCCCGACATTGCAACCTTAATCGGAATGTGCGTGGACTGTCCGCCGTACATTTTTCGCCCGACAACGCGTTTTGCGTACTGAACTGGAATTCTTCGCTCGGCGTTGGTCATAAAGATTACAAACCACACCATCGCCGCGAAAATAACGACTACCAGCGCCACGAAGATGATGTTCTTCATATCCGACTTGCAAAGCGCGATAAAGTCCCCGATTGACTGCGGAAGTCTTGCGACGATACCCGCAAACAGGATCATGGAAATACCGTTTCCGATGCCCTTTTCGTTAATTCTGTCGCCAAGCCAGATGATTACCGACGCGCCCGCCACAAAGCAGGCGATTATCGTAATAGCCGACAGCACGATAGAAAACGTGTCGCTGTTGCCGTCGCGCACATCGCCGTATCTCAAAATCGCGGTGTGAACGCCGTTGTTATCGTTTATGCCGTTTCTGAGCGTGAAGTAAAACGCTGTCGCCTGGAATATCGCTATGCCCAGCGACGCGAACTTTGTTATCATATTCAGCTTTTTCCTGCCCTCTTCGCCCTCTTTTGAGAGTCTTTCAAGCGGAGGTATCGCCACCGTCAAAAGCTGGATAATGATGGACGCGTTGATGTACGGGGTAATGGACATCGCAAGCAAAGTTCCCTTTCCGAGCGCGCCGCCCGTCATAACATCGAGGTAATTCAGCAGCGACGCCCCCGAAGTCATCTGAGCTATCGCGCTGTTGTCAAGAAACGGGACAAAAATGTTTGAACCGAGCCTGAACAGGACGAGGATAAACAGCGTGTACAGTATCTTTTTTCGCAGCTGCGCGTCTACCCACGCGTTGCGAAAGACCGTAAGCATACCGTTCATTAAACCACCTCTGCCTTTCCGCCCGCCTTTTCAATTTTTTCCTGAGCGGCAGCCGTAAACTTTACCGCCTTAACGGTAAGGCTCTTGGTAAGCTCGCCGTTGCCGAGAATTTTAACGCCGTCTTTAGCGTCCTTAATCGCGCCGCTTGCAATAAGAGCCTCGGCGTCAACCACCGCGCCGCTCTCAAATCTCTTATCAAGCTCGCTTACGTTTACCGTTGCGAATTCCAAAGCGAAGATGTTGTTGAACCCTCTCTTAGGCATTCTTCTCTGGAGCGGCATCTGACCGCCCTCAAAGCCCGGTCTTATCGACCCGCCGGAACGTGCCTTCTGACCTTTATGACCCTTGCCCGCGGTCTTACCCTGACCGGAGCCGTGACCGCGTCCGATGCGCTTTACGTCCTTAACGGAACCCGCGGCGGGCTGTAATTCGTGCAGTTTCATTCCTTTGCACCCCCTGATTATTTGTTATAGAAAATCTTCCGCGCTCCTGCGCGAAATTCGGTCGGACAGACCTTATACCTCTTCAACCTTTACAAGGTGAGCGATAACTCTGATCTTGCCCTTTGTAGCCTCGTTATCGGGCTGAACCGTCTCGGAATTCACCTTACGCAGACCCAACGCGTGCGCGGTGGCGATCTGGTTCTTCTTGCAGCTGTTCAACGAACGCACAAGAGTAATTTTCAAAGCCATGATTATCTCCTCCTACGCCGTATTAAAGATCCTTAACGCTCTTGCCTCTGAGAGCCGCAACTTCTTCCGCAGTTCTCAGCGCGGTAAGACCCGCCATTGTCGCGCGGACAACGTTGCAGGGGTTGTTGGAACGCAGCGACTTTGTACGGATATTCTTGATACCCGCCATTTCAATCACCGCACGCACAGGACCGCCCGCGATAACGCCCGTACCCTCGGGAGCGGGACGCATAAGCACCGCGCCTGCGCCAAACTTGCCCGTAATCTCGTGGGGAATGGTGCTCCCCTTAAGAGCTATCTTGTGAAGATTTTTCTTCGCGTCGTCAATTCCCTTGCGAATAGCGTCGGGAACTTCGTTGGATTTGCCCATACCGAAACCTACTGTGCCCTTTCCGTCACCCACAACGACCAGCGCGGAGAATTTCATAATACGTCCGCCCTTTACGGTCTTTGAAACGCGGTTTATAGCAACAACCTTTTCGGAGAGCTCGTTTTCGTTATTTTCGTAATTAGCCAAGTCATTTCCCTCCTTATCAGAAATTAAGTCCGCCTTCGCGCGCGCCCTCGGCAAGAGCCGCAACTCTGCCGTGGTACACATAGCCGCCTCTGTCGAATACGACGTCGGTAATGCCCTTTGCCTTTGCCTTCTCGGCAATCATCTGACCGACCTTCTTTGCAGCCTCAACGTTTCCGCCGTACTGACCAAAGCCCTTTTCTGTAGAGGACGCCGCAGCCAGAGTAACACCGTTTACGTCATCGATAATCTGAGCGTAAATGTGCATGGAAGAACGGAAAACATTAAGTCTCGGACATTCGGGAGTGCCGGTGATCTTAGAGCGAACACGCTTATGACGGCGCAGTCTGCTCTTGTTCTTATCAATAGATTTAACCATTTTTCTTCAGTCCTTTCCTTACTTCTTACCCTTGCCGGCTTTACCTTCCTTGCGGCGGATAACCTCGTCGGCGTACTTAATGCCCTTGCCCTTGTAAGGCTCGGGAGGACGCTTTCCTCTTATCTCGGACGCCATCTGTCCGACTTTCTGCTTATCGATGCCGCAAACAACTATCTTGTTGGGAGACGGTACTTCAAGCTTGATGTCGTCGGTGTCCTCAACTTCTACCTTGTGAGAGAAACCGAGATTCATAACGACCTTTTTGCCCTGTTTCTCGCATCTGAAACCTACGCCGTTTATCTCCAGCTCTTTCTTAAAGCCCTCTGTAACGCCCACAACCATATTGTGGATAAGCGTTCTCGTAAGACCGTGAAGAGATTTGGAAAGGTTCTCGTCATCGGGGCGTTTTACGATTATCTCCGCGCCCTCCTGCGAGATATTCATAAGATGATTGAATTCCTTGGTGATTGTCCCTTTGGGACCCTTGACTGTTACAACCGGTCCGTCGATTTTCACATCAACGCCCGCAGGAATAGCAACAGGCATTCTTCCTATTCTTGACATATTACCATTCCTCCTATTACCATACGAATGCAAGGACTTCGCCGCCGACATTCAGCTCTCTTGCTTTCTTGTCAGTCATAATGCCCTTGGAAGTGGAAACAATAGCGATACCGAGACCCTTCATTACCTTGGGCATATCCTTGCAGTTCGAGTAAATTCTAAGACCGGGTTTTGACACGCGGCGAAGACCGGTGATAACCTGTGCCTTGCTGTCGGTGTATTTGAGAGTAATTCTTATAACTCCCTGCTTTCCGTCATCAATGACCTTAAAGGACTTGATGTAGCCCTCGTCAAGCAAGATCTGTGCGATCTGCTTTTTGAGGTTGGATGCGGGAACATCAACGATCGGATGTTTCTGAGAACTTGCATTGCGAATTCTTGTAAGCATATCCGCAATAGTATCTGTGATCTGCATTCATTTACCTCCTATAGATTAGCCGTTACGAACGCGACTTCGTCCGTCGTACTAATTATTTATCCTGAAATTCGAGCTATTGTCCTTACCCGCTCGACGAGGTAAAGCGTTCGGCAAATATTACCAGCTTGCTTTTTTCACTCCGGGGATTTGACCCTTGTAAGCAAGCTCGCGGAAACAAATTCTGCAAATGCCGAACTTACGCAGATAAGCGTGAGGTCTGCCACAAATCTTGCATCTGTTGTAAGCGCGAGTGGAGAACTTCGGAGCTCTCTGCTGCTTAACCTTCAATGACGTTTTTGCCATATTATCCTCCGTTCCTGTTACTGCTTCTCAAAGGGCGCGCCCATCATAGTAAGCAGCTCTCTTGCCTCTTCATCGGTTTTCGCGGTGGTGATGAAGTTTATATCCATACCGCGGACGGCGTCAATCTTGTCATACTCGATCTCGGGGAAGATAAGCTGTTCCTTAAGACCGAAAGAGTAGTTTCCTCTTCCGTCGAAGGAGTTGGGGTTAATGCCTCTGAAGTCGCGCACACGCGGCAAAGCGACATTAAACAGCCTGTCGAGAAACTCGTACATAATATCCCCGCGAAGAGTAACCTTAACGCCTATTACCTGTCCCTCTCTGAGCTTGAAATTCGCAACCGACTTCTTTGAACGGCATGCAACGGGCTTTTGACCTGTAATAGCGGCAAGCTCCGCCATTACGTTGTCGATTATCTTCGCATTTTCCTTAGCCTCGCCGCAGCCAACGTTCACGACGATTTTGTCGATCTTCGGGGTCTGCATAACAGACTTGTAGCCGAACTTCTTAAACAGAGCGGGAGCTACAGTCTCTTTGTAGAAATCTTTCATTCTTGCCATTGTAAAATCTCCTTATAAAGCCGGATTTTAGGCGCAAATCCTGCGCGCTGCTTATATCCGACCAAAATTCGGCGAATATCAGTATTTAAGCTCTGCACCGCAGTGCTTGCAGACTCTGATCTTCTTGCCGTCCTCTATCTTGTGACCAACCCTTGTGGGCTTGTCGCACTTCGGGCATACGGGCATTACCTTGCACGCATAAATGGGGCTTTCCGCCTGAACGCGTCCGCCAAGCTGACCCTGCTGACGGGGCTTAACATGCTTTGTAACCATATTGATGCCCTCAACGATTACCTTTCCCTCTTTCGGGGATACCGTAAGCACCTTTCCGGTCTTGCGTTTGCCGTTCTTGCCGTTTTCGTATTTGTCCTTGCTGTCACCTGTCATAAGAGCTACGGTGTCGCCGACTTTAACGTGAAGTTTATTCATTGCACAGCACCTCCTATTACAGAACCTCGGGAGCAAGCGACAGGATCTTCATAAAGTCCTTGTCTCTGAGCTCTCTCGCAACCGGCCCAAAAATACGAGTTCCCCTCGGATTTTTGTCCTCCTTGATTATAACAGCCGCATTCTCGTCAAAGCGAATATATGTTCCGTCGTCGCGTCTGAGTCCCTTGGAAGAGCGCACAACAACGCACTTAACCACATCGCCCTTTTTAACAACGCCGCCGGGTGTAGCCTTTTTAACGGAAGCTACTATAACATCGCCGATATTCGCATATCTTCTGCGAGTACCGCCAAGCACTCTGATACACATAAGCTCTTTCGCGCCGGTATTGTCGGCGACCTTAAGCAATGTCTGCATCTGGATCATGGCATTACTTCTCCTTTCGTAGAATTAAAATAAACGCTTACTTCGCGCGCTCGATAACGTTGACCAGACGCCATCTCTTATCCTTGGAAAGCGGACGCGTTTCCATGATTTCAACTCTGTCGCCGATGTTGCAGGTGTTCTGCTCGTCGTGAGCCTTCAGTTTAATGGTACGCTTTACGATCTTCTTGTAAAGAGGATGACGAACATTGTCCTCGATAGCAACAACGATCGTCTTGTCCATCTTGTTGCTGACCACTCTGCCAACTCTGGTTTTTCTCAAAGCTCTTTCCATTGTCTGTTCTTATCCTCCTTCCTCAGTTCTGTGCGGTAAGTTCGCGCTCGCGCTGAATGGTCTTGATGCGCGCGATGTCTTTCTTTACAGCCTTGATCCTCGTGGGATTGTCAAGCTGATTTACCGCAAGCTGAAAGCGAAGATTGAAAAGCTCAGCTTTAAGTTCGGCGAGCTTGGTTTCAAGCTCGGTCTCCGAGAGATATTTAATTTCCGACGCCTTCATTAAAGCTCACCTCCGTCTTCCTTTTTGACAAATTTGCACTTGATAGGCAGCTTGTGCATTGCAAGACGCATTGCCTCTCTCGCAGCGTCCTCGGGAACGCCCGCAATCTCGAACATAACGCGTCCGGGCTTTACAACAGCTACCCAATATTCGGGAGAACCTTTTCCCGAACCCATACGAGTGCCAAGCGGCTTTGTAGTAACGGGCTTATCCGGGAAAATCTTGATCCAGACCTGACCGCCACGCTTGATGTAACGCGTCATTGCGCGACGCGCAGCCTCGATCTGGTTGGACTTTATCCAAGCGGCCTCAAGAGCCTGCAATCCGTACTCGCCGTTGGAAACGGTGTTTCCTCTTGTAGCGACGCCCTTGCGGCGACCTCTCTGCACTCTTCTGTATTTTACTCTCTTAGGAAGCAGCATCAGTCGTTACCTCCTTCTTTTTTTGCTTCTCTGGGCTCTCTGCCCTCTCTGGGTCTGCGGGGACGACGGTCGTCGCGTCCTCTGCCGTTTGCTCTGTCATCGCGGCGGCGTCTGTCGGGTCTTTGCTCGCGTTCATTTCTTCCCGCGTGAACCTCTCCCTTAAGAACCTCACCGTTATAAATCCACACCTTAACGCCGATAACGCCGTAGGTGGTGTTTGCTCTCGCTACGCCGTAATCAATGTCCGCGCGCAGCGTCTGAAGCGGGATAGTACCCTCGTGATAGCTCTCAGAACGCGCGATTTCCGCGCCGCCGAGTCTGCCGCTTACCATGGTCTTAATACCCTTCGCACCGCTCTTCATGGTTCTTCCGATAACCTGTTTCATAGCGCGTCTGAAAGATACGCGCCCCTCAAGCTGCATTGCGATGTTGTCCGCAACAAGCTGTGCATTTGTATCGGGATTTGCAATCTCGACAATATCCAGCGAGACCGTCTTTCCGCCCGTCAGCTTTTCAAGCTCGCCGCGGATTTTTTCGATCTCCACGCCCTTCGGACCGATAAGCATACCGGGCTTTGCAGTGTGGATATAAATCTTAAGCTTATCCGCGCCGGAACGCTCAATCTCAACCTTGGAAATACCTACCGCTCTGGAGAGCTGCTGGTTTGTGGATTCGCCCTTAACATTGACGAACTGTCTCTTGTTCATGATGTAATCGCGTATCTTGTAGTCCTCTACAAGAGTATCGCCAAAGTCTGCCTTGCCCGCATACCAACGGGAATCCCAGTCTTTGATAACACCCACTCTGAGACCATGGGGATTTACCTTCTGTCCCATTGAAATTCTCCTCCTTATTCTGCTTCTTTAACAACCAGCGTAACGTTGGACGTTCTCTTCAAAATTCTGTGTGCACGGCCGTGATCCTTGGCTCTTATGCGCTTAAGAGTAACGCCTGCGCCGACATACGCCTGAGAAACATACAGTCTGGAGGTATCCATATTGTGGTTGTTTTCGGCGTTAGCGACCGCGGATTTAAGCAGCTTTGCAAGCGGCTCGCTCGCGGACTTGGGTGTATTATTGAGAATTGCCATTGCAACTTCCACAGGCTTGTTTCTGATAAGGTCAAGCACAACGCCGACCTTTCTCGGAGAAATACGAACCTGCCTGAGTTCAGCTCTAGCTTCCATATTATCTCCTCCTTACTTCGTTTTCGCCGTGGTCTTGCTGCCCGAATGACCCTTAAAGGTCCTCGTGGGGGCAAACTCTCCGAGCTTGTGACCTACCATATCTTCGGTAACATATACCGGAACGTGCTTTCTGCCGTCGTGTACGGCAAACGTGTGACCTACGAACTCGGGGAAAATCGTGGAAGAACGGCTCCATGTCTTCAGAACCGTTTTCTTGCCGCCCTCGTTCAGCGCAAGAACTCTCTTATAAAGAGCCTCCTGCACATAAGGTCCCTTTTTAATGCTTCTTCCCATTGTAATATTTCCTTTCAAGTTAAGCTGCAAGTTAACGAGCAGCGAAAAGCGTTTTACGCCCTATAGGCAACGCTGTTCTTATTAACAGCAACTTTCGGGTTTTAAGTTGATTACTTACCGTTTCTTCTCTTAACGATAAACTTATTGGACGCCTTCTTTGTAGAGCGCGTCTTGTAGCCGAGAGCGGGCTTGCCCCACGGAGTAACAGGTCCGGGACGTCCTACGGGGGACTTGCCCTCGCCGCCGCCGTGCGGGTGATCGTTCGGGTTCATAACAGAACCGCGGACGGTGGGTCTGATACCGAGGTGACGAGTCTTACCCGCCTTGCCGAGGTTTACATTTTCGTGGTCGAGGTTGGAAACCGTGCCGATAGACGCATAGCAGTCCGCCGAAACGTTTCTGAGCTCTCCGGACGGCAAACGGAGCAGCGCGTAGCCGTTCTCTTTCGCCATAAGCTGAGCCATATTTCCCGCCGAACGCACAAGCTGTCCGCCCTTGCCGGGGTGAAGTTCGATATTGTGAATAACAGTACCTACGGGAATATCCTTAAGAGGGAGCGCGCAGCCGGGCTTTATATCCGCGTCGGAACCCGCGCGTACAACATCGCCCACTTTAAGTCCGTCGGGAGCGATAATATATCTCTTCTCGCCGTCCTCATACTTTACCAGCGCGATAAACGCCGAACGGTTCGGATCGTACTCCAGCGTCGCCACCGTCGCGTTCATGCCTCTCTTATCTCTCTTGAAGTCGATAATACGGTACTTCTTTCTGTTGCCGCCGCCGATGTGTCTTACGGTAATTCTGCCGTAGCTGTTTCTGCCTGCGGTCTTTTTAACGGGCTCCAGAAGACTTTTTTCGGGAGCGACCTTTGACAGCCCGCTGTAATCCGTAACGGTCATTCCGCGGCGGCTGTTGTTTACGGGCTTATATGCTTTAATAGCCATTTCTGTTCACTCCTTACTTAAATCATTCCGTCGAAGAATTCAATGGTCTTAGAACCCTCCGCGAGAGTAACGATAGCCTTCTTCCAATCGGAAGTATAACCCTCGTTTCTGCCCATTCTCTTCTTTCTTCCGCGAACGCTTACGGTGTTCACTTTCGCCACCTTAACGCCCTTGAAAAGCTTTTCTACAGCCTTTGCAATCTCAATCTTGTTGGCGTCTTTCGCAACCTTGAAAGTGTACTTTCCCTGTGCAAGGCAGTCCATGGAATGTTCGGTGATAATGGGCTTTAAGATAATATCCTGTGCAACCTTCTCCATTACGCGTACACCTCCTCAAGTTTCTCAACTGCGCCCTTTACGATAACGAACTTATTGCAGTTAAGCACATCGTACACGTTAAGCGTGTTGACCTGCGTGGTCTTGACGTCGGCGATATTCGCCGCGGACTTGATGACCTTTTTGTCAACATTGTCCAACACTATAAGGGTCTTGTCCTCTGCGCCGATAGCCTTAAGCATATTGACCATATTCTTTGTCTTAAACTCATCGGTCGTAATGCTGTCCACAACTATCATCTCATTCTCCGCGACCTTGCTTGAAAGCGCGGAAAGCAGAGCCAGTCTCTTTACTTTCTTATTAAGCGCGAACCTGTAAGAACGCGGTTTCGGACCGAGAGCTATACCGCCGTGTCTCCACTGGGGCGCTCTTGTCGAACCCTGTCTTGCATGACCCGTGCCTTTCTGACGCCAAGGCTTTTTACCGCCGCCGCTTACCTCTGTTCTGGTAAGAGTGGACTGTGTTCCCTGACGCTGATTTGCAAGGTAATTCACAACCGCGGAGTGCATAGCGGTCTTATTGGGCTTTATGCCGAAAACCGCGTCGTTAAGCTCAAGCTCGGAAACGACTTTACCCGCCATATCAACAACATTTATCTTTGACATAGTATCGTCCTCCCCTCTCTTATGCCTTTACCGCGTCGCAAATTGTCACAACGCCGCCCTTGGGTCCGGGAACTGCTCCCTTGACCGCGATAAGGTTGTTTTCAGCGTCGACTTTTACAACAACAAGATTTTGCACGGTAACGTTCTCCGCGCCCATATGACCTGCCATGCCCTTGCCCTTGAAAATTCTCGAAGGGGACGAGCACGCGCCCATAGAGCCCGCCTGTCTTGCAACAGGACCCGAACCGTGAGTTTCTTTCAGTCTGTGCTGATTGTAACGCTTGATAGCTCCTGTGAAACCCTTGCCCTTGCTTACGCCCGCAACGTCGATAACGTCGCCCTCCGCAAACACGTCCGCCTTGATAACATCGCCGGTGTTATAACCGCTTATGTCGTCAAAACGAAACTCCTTAAGGGTCTTTTTGAACGCAACGTCATTCTTTTTGAAATGACCTTGTTCGGGCTTGTTCACCTGTTTCGGGGAAACATCTCCGAAACCGAGCTGAACAGCCTCGTAGCCGTCGTTTTCGGTCGTCTTTTTCTGAACGACCACGCAGGGACCCGCCTCGATTACCGTAACGGGAACGACTTTGCCTGCCTCGTCGAAGATCTGCGTCATACCGATCTTCTTGCCGATGATACCTTTCGTCATTTCGGCTTCCTCCTTAAAATGGTTATTGGTCGGGAAATCCCGACTTGACCAACGAGAGCCCTCGCCCTCGATTGGTTAGTGGTTGACAGCTTTTGCCGTCAACATAACTCCAACGAATCTATATTAGATATCCATTGAAATTTCCACGCCTGCGGGCAGCTCCAGCGACTGGAGAGCCTCGATAGTCTTCTGAGTGGGGTGAATTACGTCGATAAGGCGCTTGTGCGTTCTAAGCTCGAACTGCTCGCGGGAATCCTTATACTTGTGCACCGCTCTCAGAATGGTCACGATCTGCTTGTCTGTGGGCAGCGGGATAGGACCCGCAACTCTCGCGCCGCCGCGCTTTGCCGCGTCAACAATCTTCGCCGCAGCCGCGTCGACTACGCTGTGCTCGTAACCCTTAACCTTGATTCTTACCTTTTCGTTTGCCATTTGATTTTTCAACCTTTCAATAATAAAATGATGATAGCCCCATTCCAAGCGCTTGGAGCGGAGCTTATGCCGGCGAAAGCTTATTTGAAAAATCCACCGAGCCGTGTGTACCGCATTCGTCGCGAAACCAAAACTTCAAACCATCGCCGCCTGTTAGTTATCCGACAACGGACACTTTAACCGACAGCCGAAAGCAAAGTCAAAGCCCGGCTCAAAATTTTCCGCTCGAGTTCAACCCGAACATGCTCCGTCGAAATTACCGCGAAACCGCGCAACCTCCGACTTCATCGCCACAGCGACCTTAGAGTTTTCAAGCTCTTCCAACAGCCGCCAAAGATTATTTTACCACATTCATCCGCTATTTTCAAGCACTAAAGCAAAATTTATTCCAATTTCGCAGAGAATTTTTCGCAATTTTTCGCGCATTTTTTGTACATTTTGCACAATTTGCTGTAATTTCCCGCGAATTCACCCCAAAACCGCGTGAAATTTCTATCTCCGCCGCCTTATACTATTTATAATATAACAGCAATCCGTCACCGCCCGACAATCGCCTCGACCGCGCCGCAAATGACCTCCGCCCACATTTTCACGAGAACGTCGATATCCGCTGATGTTATGTGAAATTTTCTGTCAGAGCCGCTTTTCGTTACGGAGGAAAGCAGAGCCATTGTCGGAACGCCCACCGCCGCCACGGGAATTCCCAGCCGCTTTTGCGAGAGAGCCTCTTTGCCGTTTCCCGCGCCGGACGCAGGAATTATCCCCGCGTCGGTTATCTGAACCGTTCTCCCAATCGCGCACGGGTCTTTGCAGGCAAGTGCGTCAAACGCTATCACGCAGTCGGCATGAAGTTCCTCCGACGCCGCTTTTACAAGCTTTACGGTGTCAAGTCCCGTTTTTGCGGCAACATCAGTCTCAATCGCCGCGAGAGAATATTTTCTCCCCGCACGCGCGCCTATTCCCCGAATAATCGTCGCTCCAAGGCTGTCCTGCGTAATGTCGGGGTTTCCGAGTCCCACCGCGAAAAGCTTGCCGCGCGGCGGTATAACTTGCTGTATCGCCCGCGAAAGCATTCCGGAAAGCCCCGCCGCGTCGGGTTCCGCCTCAAGGGTAATGTAGCGTCCCGCGGGCTTTCCTATGCTCTCCGAGCCGTCTAGGCGAACATCTGTAATTTTTACGGCTCCGATAACCCGCGACGCCGCTCGCGTTTTGTCGATCTTTAACGCGGTTTCCACCGCAAGACCGCTTGTATCCATAAAATCACTCCAAAATTAAAAAAATTTGTTAAAACCCCTTGAATTTTTTTGACGAGTGTGTTATAATAAAATGTACTATGAAAAAAATCCAATCGAATTCACAATAAAAACCGATTTTGCTGCGGAAATTTTGGTAATTATAAATAAATCATACCCGAAATGCCGCGCAAAATACGAAAATTCGATTAAAAGTCTATGGAGGTGAAAAAAATGCCGAATATAAAGTCTGCAAAGAAAAGAGTTCTGACCTCGAGGGCGAGAACTGAGGCCAATAAGGGCGCAAGATCCGCGTTGAGGACCGAGATCAAGAAGGCACGCGCTGAAGGCGCAGATGCCGCGGTGATAAAATCCGCTGTCATCAGCGTTGACAAGGCAGCAGGCAAGGGTCTTATCCACAAGAATAAGGCAGCCCGCCTGAAATCGCAGCTTGCAAAGAAAGCAAACGCGACCGACTGACCGCAGCATTTACGCCCGCAATCCTCAATGGTTGCGGGCTGTTGTTTTAATGGTATGAACAGTAAAAGAAAGGGGAGGCGGCTATGGAGATCACAGATATAGACAGAATTGACGAGCTTTTGAATGAGGCGCGCGTGTGCAGGCTCGCGCTTTTTGACGGGGAATATCCGTATATTGTGCCGATGTGTTTCGGCTATGACCTTGACGGGGGAAAGCTGGAGCTTTATTTCCGCTGCGAGGAGCATGGTCACAAGCTGGAACTTCTTAAAATAAACAACAACGCGGCTTTTGAGATAGACGAGCTTTCGGGGGTGACCCAAAGCGGGTCTTCGTTTGATTTCGAGGCTTGTTACCGCAGTATAACGGGAACGGGGCAGGTGGAGTTTGTGACGGGCATTGATAAACTTGCGGGACTTACGCACATTATGAAAAAATATATCAAAAACCCATCCGAAAACAAGCTTTCCGAGCAGACGGTAAATTCGTTTGCGGTGCTGAAACTTACCGCGGCGGAATTCTGCTGTAAGGAGAACCGACCCGACACATGAATAAACGCGATCTTTTCTATCAATTCAACGAATGGCGGGAGGACGGCGAACCCGAAAGGATAATCGACGCGATTTTAAAACTGCCGGACAGCAAAATGGACGACGATTATCTGACGTGGCTTGCGGAGTCCTATATCGACGCGGAGGAGTACAAAAAGGCTATTGCCGTGCTGGAAAGTCAGCGCAGGCGTATGGATGGCGATTACAAGTGGCATTTTCGTATGGCTCTGGCGTTAATTCACGCGTCGGAGGACGAAGAATGCAAGGACGACGAGGATCTTCGGCGAAATATACTCGTCCGTGCGAATGTAGCGCTTGCCCGCGGAATGAATATGAATCCACCGCCGTCGGTGCTTAAGACCGCCGATTATTATATGGAGCAAATTTCCGACGAGCTTGATGAGCTTGACGGGGTGGACAGCGATGAAAATGCCGACGAGGATATTGAGGATTACGATGACGACGAGCTTGACGTTCTTGAAGAGCATATAAAAAAGCATTTTGGCAATTTTCCGACCGTTTACAGCGAAACCGACCCCAAGGACATTCGCTGCGATATTTGCATAATCCCGCCCACAAAGGAGCGCGATTATTTCACACTGATGACTATGGGAATGGGAGCGCACAGAATGAATATCCCGAAACAGTTTTCGGATAATTCCTCCGACCGCGCGGAACTTCTTATCTGCCTGCCGCCCGACTGGAAAGTCGGCGAAAACACCGAGGAGTGGTTTTGGCCGTTTTCGCTGTTAAAGGGGCTTTCAAGGCTGCCGATAAACGGCGACACATGGCTCGGCTGGGGTCATTCGGTGGATAATATGACGCCGTTTGCCGGGAGCACTCGTTTGTGCGGCTCTCTGCTTATTCACCCCGAAGACGTTCCCAAGGACGCGGACGACTGCACCCTGCCAAACGGCGACATTGTGAATTTTTACGAGGTTATCCCGCTTTACCGCGATGAAATATGCTTTAAGTCCGAAAACGGCACCAAAACTCTTCTCGAACGTTTACATTCTCACGGCGTGGGGCATGTTGTCGATGTTTCCCGTTCAAGCTGCTGTGCGGAATTAAACTATGAAAACGACGATTATGTGCTGCTTGACTGCATTGAAAACCATTCAGACAAAATTGCCGAAAAAGGTCTGCCGCTCGATAAAATAAACGGCTGCAACCATATTGCAATTTTTCTAAGGTGGTGCATAGAACACGATCTTATGTTTGGCGAGTTCTACGAAAACTTCCCCGATATAGCAGAGGACGTAAAATGCGGGAAAATGACGGATCTTCGCGGTTATTTTTTAGAATGTTTTGACGGGGCGATGCTGTCGCAGTATTTAAACCGCTGCGGAGCAAGGTTTGCGGATTATTATTACGATTGGGACAAAAAAGACCTTTCGCATTTCTATCCCGCGGACGTTGACCGCTATGCCGAGGATTATTTCGGCTCGGAGCGTTATGCGTCGGAGGAATTTAAAGACGAAGCGTATTTATTCGTGCCGTTTGATGAAGAATATTACAGAGGCTTGTCGAAATATATAGACAAGGCTTTTGATAAGTTTATGGCGGAGCTTAAAATCCAACGCCTAGGGTACAGCCGTCTGCTTGCCGCCGACGCAGAAAAGTATTTCGGGCTTTCGGTGAAATTTGTAACGACCGCGGACGAGACGTCCGAAAAAGAATTTGCCGCGGCGTTGTCGCAGTACAAACACCCGCAGCTTATTATTATCGACCCTTATCCGAGGATCTCGCGGGACGATCTTTCCGAGCTGTTTGAGAACGTTCTGACGGCGGACGCGGTTTTTGTCACAGCGGCTGTCGCGGATATTCCCGATATGGAAGAATGGGCGCGAAAGCAGCTCCCCTTTGCGGCTGTCGGAACGCTACCCTGCGACGAGCGCACAAAAAGGCTGCGCCAGGACATCGAAAAACGCTTTGGGGCGGATTTTTCAATTTTGACGTTTGACAGTATGCGCTCGGAGTTGTATTTGAAAAAAGACAACGATGAATATCTGCGCTTTTCCGACCGCGGAAACTATTTCGACGACCCACGCTGCGCCGATATTCTTCCGGATTAGAGTTTTTTCGCAGCAAAATATTTTTTACCGCTTGCAATTTGCCGCCCTCCGTATTATAATAAGAAAAAACAGACGTTTCATCTCGTGAAAAAAGGAGGACTTATGAAAAAATATCTTGCGGCAATAACGGTGCTTTGCCTTCTGCTTTGCGGGTGCGCGGATAACAAGACCCCAAGCGGAGAGTCCGATTCCCAAAGCAGTACGCAGACTTTGTACAGCAACATTATAGAAAAACCCGCGCAGGTCGTGCTTTCCGAGGGGATAATCCCTGCGGCGGAGCAGTCCGAGCGCGTCGAGGGCGAAAGGCTGTCTTTTACCGCAAAGAACGTCTATTCGGACGGAGAATATTACTCGGTGGAGATTTCGGGCGTAAAGCTTGACGACGACGGCTCTGCGTCCGAGCTTGATACCACTTATATAAACGGTGTTTTGTACGGGGATTTCAGGCTGGATCTTATTTTTGAGGGAACGCGTATAGGCAGCCTTAAGATAAACGTTCCGCGCGGGGATAAGTTTATGATACTTGACAGCGCGGCGGAAAACCTCTCCTACGGCTGCGAGGTGCTGTCAAATAAAACGGAATTCGACGCGGGCGAATATCCCGATATTATACAGCTTGATTTCTTTTTGCCGAACGAGGGCGAAATTCCCCAGTACGCTAGATTTTTCGCAGTCTTTGACAGCAGAATATGCGAGATACCCGTATACGAAAACGGCGTTTTGACAGCTCCGCGCGGCACGCATCTCGAAATGAAAAGCGCGGGACTTATGATACAGCATCTTGTAGTTTCGGGCGGCAACGGATACGAAATTTCCAAGTATGAATACAAGTTCGATACGGAAAACAGGCGGCTTGTAAAACAAAAGGTCAAATTTTACGGTTGGGAGTAGAAAAATGTCTGATAAAGAAAAATTCCTGCAAATCTACAATGAAAAAATTAAGCGCGAGGGCGCGGACAAGCTGTTGGATTTTCTCGAAAACAAAAGCGATTTTTTCACCGCGCCCGCGTCAACGCGCTATCACAACGCATACGAGGGCGGACTTTTGCGGCACTCGCTGAACGTTTACGAGTGCCTTTGCGCGTATTTAGAGCGCGAACGCGTGAAAAATACATACAAGCTCTCTGTGTCGGAGGAAACGGCGGCAGTTACGGCTCTGCTGCATGATATTTGCAAGGTGAATTTCTACAAGGTGTCCTACCGCAACTCCAAAAACGACCAAACGGGGCAATGGGAGCGCGTCCCGTACTACACGATAAACGACACTCTTCCCTACGGTCACGGCGAAAAAAGCGTTTATATGATAAGCGGGTTTATAAAGCTCTCGCGCGAGGAGGCAATGGCTATTCGGTGGCATATGGGCTTTTCGGGCATCGAGGACAAAAACACCATCGGCGCGGCTTTGGAAAAGTACCCGTTAGCGTTCGCGCTGTCGGTAGCGGATATGGAGGCAAGTTATTTCCTTGAGGGCGAGGAAACGGCGGAAAATTGAATACATAAGCGGCAAAGTAAAATTTGCCGCTTTTTTATTTTAGCAATTTTTCCCTGTGATATAATTTCCGTTTTTGGGAGAAACTATTTCCGAATAAAAATTCGGGAGATGCCGGTTATGAAAAAAATTCTATGTATCTTTACAGCCGCCGCAATTTTCTTTACGTTCAAATTGCCGCTTACAGCGAGAGCCGAAAGCGGTCCGCGCGCGGAAATACTCTTCGAGGCAAACACGGGGCAGATAATCTTTTCCAAAAATTCCGAGCAAAAGCTGCCCATGGCGTCGATAACCAAGGAAATGTCGCTGCTGCTCTGGGCGGAGGATATCGAGGCGGGTAAACTGTCGCTCGACGAGCCTGTAAAAGCAAGTTCCAATGCCTCTGAGGCAGAAGGCTCGGTTATCTGGCTTTCGGCGGGAGAAACTCTCACCGCCGCAGAACTTCTCGAGGCGGTGATAGTAAGCTCCGCAAACGACGCGTGCATAGCCCTTGCCGAGCATACCGCAGGCAGCGAGGCGCAGTTCGTAAAACGTATGAACTCCCGCGCCGCCGAGCTTGAAATGACCAACACCCGCTATACCAACTGCACGGGTTTAGACGACAGCGGTCATTACACCACGGCGCACGACATTGCGATCGTTACCGCGGAGCTTATGAAACACGAGGTCTATCGCGGGTGGATGCTGACGTGGCTCGACTATCTTCGCGGCGGGGAGACCCAGCTTGTAAACACCAACAAGCTTGTACGAACGTATAAAGGTATGCTTGGCGGCAAAACGGGAACTACCGACAACGCGGGGTGCTGTCTTACCGCCTGCGCCGAACGCGGAGATATGCGGCTTGTCGCGGTCGCTTTAGGCTGCGAGAGCGACGATGAGCGTTTTTCGGCGGTGAAAGAGCTTTTGGACTACGGGTTTGACTCGTTTGAAAAATTCACTCCCGAAACGGACTATTCAAAGCTGAAACCGATAAAAGTCACACGCGGCATTGACGATTTTATTGACCCCATAATCAAAAATCAAGGCTCGGACTGCATAATCAAAAAGGGCAGGGCGGCAGACGTTGAGTACGAATACACCTTTGTGGAACAATGCGACGCGCCCGTAAAAGCGGGGCAGTTTCTGGGAGAGTATCTTGTGACGCTGGACGGCGCGGAGGTTTTCCGCTCGGAAATAGTGGCGTCAAAGGACGTTCCGAAAATGAGTTTTTTCAGGTGTCTGGGGCTTATTTTCAAGGAAATAATTTCAATGTAACTTTTTCTCAATTCTGCCAAAAACACGGAATAATTTCCGCCTGTTTTGCAAGAATAATTTTTGTTGAAAAATAAAAACTTTCGGTGAAAGGGTGTATAAAATGTACAAAGCCTTGGCGGTTTTGGGAATATGCGTTGCGGCAGCGATAATCATAAGCGGCATTCCGAACGCCGTGGAAAGCGCGGTCCCCGTGTCGGAAACGCTTTGCGCGAGTGCTCGCGGTTACTGCGAAAAAGCGGAGGGCAGCGGAGAAGTCGCTTTTTCAGAGCAGCATGAGATAACCTTCGCGCTTCCGCTGGTAATAGAAAAATTCAACGTCCGCGAGGGCGACGAAGTAAACGTCGGCGATACGATAGCCACCGTTGACAGAAAATCCTCCGCGTCGCTTATAGAAAGCCTCGGAAAGCTGCAGGCTCTCGCTATTTCGTCGGCGGATATTTCCACCGCCGCGGCATTGCTCCCCGAAACGATAACCTCCGATTGCTCGGGGCGGGTAATTGCCGTATCCGGCAGCGGAAAAGCCGTCCAGAGCGGCAGCAGCATAGCCACCGTTGCCAAAACCGACGATATTGAGATAACCGCCGCCGTAAGCGAGCTTGACATTTCAAAGGTTAAAGTCGGGCAAAAAGCGGAATTTACGCTTGCGGCGTACCCCGACGAGAGCTTTTCGGGGCATGTTTCCAAAATATCTCAAGCCGCGCGCAGCCGCTATAACGGAGCGGTTCTCGAAACAGTTCTTGATGTTGCGATAACTCCCGACAAGTCAGACGAACGCCTGAAATCGGGGCTTTCGGCGCAGGTGGAAATAATGCTCTCCGACCCGCGCGAGGTGCTTGTGCTGCCCTATTCGGCGATTTCCCAGGACGACGAGGGAGAATTCGTATATGTTTATGAAAATCAAAAAGCCGTTCGGAAAAATATCATCACGGGCGCGGAGTTCTCCGACGGCGCGGAAATAAAGTCGGGTTTGGGCGAAAACGATATTATTTTCGCAAATCCCGAGGAAATTGCAAACAAAAGCTATGTCCGAGTAGCTGAGTTAGTGAAATAGAGGTAACAATGACGATAACCAAAACCCTTGTCAATATATTCCGCAGCAAGACCCGCTCGCTGCTTACAATGGCGGGAACTGCGGTGGGAGTTTTCGCGGTGGTGCTTATATCAACGGTGGGTTCGGTGGGAACTTCGGAAGTCAGCAAAACGCTTATAACCATGGGAGTTGACACCCTGCTTATCCAGACCGCCGACAACGCCGTGTCCGTAACGCTTACCGACGACGACGTAAACACTGTGCGCAAAATCGACGGCGTAGACGATGTTATGCCGCTTATGGCAAGTATGACCGAGTCGCATATTCTTGACCGCCGCCTTGACTGCTACGTCTGGGGTGTGGACAAGTCCGCCGACCGCCTAATTTCTCTTACAGCCGCTCATGGCAGGCTTATAAACAACGCCGACTGCGCCAAGCGCGCGAAAGTGTGCGTGATAGACGAGCAGTTCGCGCTGCAAAGCTACGGCAGGAGCAACATTGTCGGCAAAAAAATGCGCTTGTTTTTAGGCGGCAAGTATCACGAATTTGAAATAGCGGGCGTAGCAAAATCGGGTCTTTCCTCACTTCAGGGAATGCTTTCAAACATAATGCCGGGATTTATGTATATCCCGATAACCACCATGCAGCAGCTGTGCGGGCGTTCGACATACGACAAAATCGCCGTAAAGCTCACCGATATGAACGCCGACCCCGCGATAGTTACCAAAATAACCGACGAACTTTGCCGCGTAAACGACTGCGCCGACGGTTACACCTGCAATAATCTGCTCTCGCAAAAGGGTCAGCTTGACGATATTTTGTCGATTGTCACGACAGCTTTGTCGCTGGTTGCGGGAATTTCGCTTGTCGTATCGGGGATTTCGGTTATGACAACCATGATGATGAGCGTGGGCGAACGCACCCGCGAGATCGGCGTGAAAAAGGCTATCGGCGCGAAAAAACGCGATATTTGCGGAGAATTTCTCTGCGAAAGCGTTATCCTGACGCTGCTCGGGAGCGTTGCCGGAATTGCGGCGGGAATTCTTGTGTCGGGGATAGGCTGTTTTATAGCGAAAGTGCCGTTTACGGTAAAGCTCGGCGCGCTTATCTTCCCCGCGCTTGCCTCTGCGGCAACGGGCGCGGTGTTCGGAGCGTACCCCGCGGTGAAAGCGTCAAAGCTCAATCCCGCCGAGGCGTTGAGGTTTTAAAAAAGAAAAGCGGACTGCCCGAAAGCAGCCCGCTTTATTATGGAGAATTCAAGATGAACGATTATCTCTTTTTGCGGTAAACAACCACAGCCGCGCCTGCGATTGCCGCAAGACCTATGGTCAGCGCAACGCCCGCAGAACCCGTTTCGGGGTTGTCCTTGCTGTCCAAGGGGGTGGAGGTGCTGTCGTCAGGCTTAGAGGTGTCCGCAGGTTTGGAAGTATCTTCCGGTTTGGAGGTGTCCGCGGGAGCAGATTCAGTTTCGTTGTAGGTTACGAATTTAACATCATCGCCGTTTGCAAAAAGGAACATATCATCAGAAAATGTTTCAACCTCATTTGCGTTTACCATTTCGGAAACGCGGTTGAAGTTCCTGTCGACAAGGTAGCCCTTGCCGTCCTTAATAACGGGGGCATAATCGCCGATAAATTCGCCCGCGTCGTCATACCATTCGCCGATTTCTTTGCCGTCTGCGTCGAGGAAACCCCATTTTTCGTCCATGTTTTTAACAAGATAAGTTTCGCCGTTGTCCTCTGTGTAGATACCGAGATATGGTCCGGCAAATTCATTTGTTTCTAAGTCGATAAGACCTGCGGTCATATTCGATTCACCTTCGGGGCGTGTCTTCATCAGTTTATTGTTATATATTCTGTTGCCGCCGGAACTTCCCCAGAAATTAAAATTATTAACAACTTTGTCTTCCTCTGTTAAATAAAGAGTCCATCTCCCCGAAAGAGGCGATTCAGCATCATTGACATATTGCTCGTTAATTACAAAATAGTTACTGCCTATTGCACAAAAATCACAATCAATGACATTTTTGGCAACATATAACTTGTTTCTTGAGCCATCTTTTCCTATACCGTAAAAGGTAATATCCCTTGTTGTACCATATGCGGGAGATTCAATTCTGACATCAGGGTCGGAAGATGATAATGCAAGAATATATCCAATATATTTACCGTTAAGGTCAGATATAGCAGCCGGCAAGTACCCCCAGCTGTCTGCCATTGCAATTTCATGAATTGTTCCATTAGGTTCGTATACTTTAAGAATCGGACCGTCATCATTACAAATTGAATATCCGTCGCCCCTTGTATAGCTCCAGTCAGAAGGCAAGGTGTAAACCGTTATCGCCTTGTTGTTGGCTTTGTCAATGTGTATTACATATCTTTTTGTAGGATTTCCCTCGCCGTCTTTTTCATACAACTGTATATATTCGCCGTCGCAATTTCCCGCATCAAGTTTGCTGAAATCAAGGTCGGTTTCAACATCGGTATAGGTAAGTTCACCTTTATCATTCTTTTCCACATGAACGATACCATTGACCGCAGCACCGCTGCCGTTAGCATAAAGAAAATATCCGTCCCCAAGATTTGCTGCGCCTGCCATTCCGTGAACGTCCGCCCAGTCAAGCGTTGCGAGTTCCACCTTATTTTCCTCCGCAAACGCGCACACCGAAACCGCGCTTACCGCAGTCACCGCCGCCAGCACCGCCGCGGCTGTTCTTTTAAATTTCATCGTTGTTTCCTCCAAAATCATCATATTTTGCATAAATGAAATATCATTTACACAAACTATTATACACTCATACACAACCAAAGTCAAGAGGAAATGTGAATTTTCAGCGTTTTAGATAAATGAAATAAAATGTACATAGCGATTTTGCACAAATATGTCATTATAATAACCTAAGGGGTGAGGTGCAGTGACATATTATGAAAATCTGCGTGTGATCCGAGAAGACAGAGGTTACACGCAAAAGCAGATAGCTGAAATTTTGGAAACCACGCAGCAGTATTATTCCGATTATGAAAACGGCAAGCGCGAAATACCTATCCGCATTTATATAAAGCTGTCGAATTTTTATCATGTGAGCATTGACTACCTCGCAGGGCAGACCGACACGCCCGATTTGGTCTGTGGGTCGAACGAGAAAGCGGGTGCAGGGTAACGACTATTTACCCGTATTGAGCCGAAAATTTTCACGTTTTTTCGGTTTGTTCTTGACAACGCAGATTTTTTGTGCTATAATGTAGATGTGAGATAAGAAATGCTAGCAGCTTTCACACGATCACAAAAACATCCCCCGAGGTGGCACCCTCGGGGGACTTTTTTGGCACCTCGTGCCTAGGTAATTTGCCGGATTATCGGTTTCGGTCATTTAAAGAGCAGATTATTTCAACAAACAAACCCGCCACGACAGAAACCATAAATGCTAGCAGAATGTTCACACGACCACCTCCCTTCGAGTTATCTCGGAGGTAATCCGGCAATTTCATTATACCATAAAGCGGACATTCTGTCAATTTTCGACACAGAAATCCCCCGAAACGTATTCGGGGGATTTCTTTTATTCAACAGTCAAATCAAAGCTCGATTTTCCCGTAGAGCGTCGCGTTCTTTTCGGTATCGACAGTCTCTTTTGAGAATTCGCCCGCGTCGGCGTTCTCATCGGGCTGATACTGGCGGCGTTTATACTCGCGCTCAAAGCTGGTCGAGAAACCGCTCGACTGGCGATAACTTCTCGTAGACGCGCCGTCCGAGCGTGTGCGGTTTCCGCGCTTTTTGCCGTCGAATTTCGGCTTATCCGCGTAAATAACAACCTTTCTGTAAGGCTCAGTACCCGTGGAGCGGCTTGAAACGCCCTCAATCTCCGCAACGCAGCTATGAATAATTCTGCGCTCATACGGATTCATAGGCTCTAAGGCAATTTTCCTGCCCTGCTTTATAACCTTTGCGGAGGTCTTTCTCGCCAAAGCGTCCAACGTCTCGGCGCGTTTCTCGCGGTAGCCGTTGCAGTCCAGAGAGATCCTGCAAAAGCTCTCCTCGGAACGGTTTGACGCGAGAATAGTAAGGTACTGCAGGCTGTCCAGCGTTTCGCCGCGCTTTCCGATAACAATTCCCAACTTATCGCCCTTAATATCGAGAACTATGTTGTCATCTCGTCTTATCGGGGTAATTTCAAAGTTCTCAAGCCCCAGCGCGTGAAGAACATCGGTAAGATACTTTATCGCCGACTGCACCTTAAGGCTGGAATTTATGTCGAAATCCTCCGGCAAAGAGGTCTTTTCCTCTTTTTCCTCAAATTCTTCCTCTTGATGAACTTCGTCGGCACGGGGTTCTTCCTCGTTTGCCTCGTTAAACTCTCCGCTCTCTTCGCCCTCGTTTACCGCGTCTTCTTCCTCGTCCGAAACAGACGGCGCGGTTTTCTCTTTCTCCGCTTTTGCCTCGTAGATCGCCTTTACTCTTGCCTCGCCCTTCATTCCACCGAAAAGCGTCTTTCTGGGCTGTTCGAGTATCTCAAAATCGATCTCGTCCGCGCTTACCCCGAATTCCTGTTCGGCAAGCGCCTTTGCCTCATCAACGGTCTTAGCTCTGAATTCCTTTTCCATAATATTCCCCTTTCTGACGACGGCTACTTATCATCGTCGTCATCGTGATATTCTTCACCGTATTTCTCGGCGTCCTCACGGCGCGCCTGCGCGAGTTTGCGGCGATTGATTTCTTTCTGTTTCTGGCTTTCCTCAGCGGTTATTTTCGAGGACTTTGACTTTGCCTCAATTGCCTTGCCCTTGGCGTTGATTTCCGCGGCAGCCGCCTCTTTCAACTTCAAGGGATTAAACAGCTTGTTGAGCACCAACGTCTGTATAATGCCGACAGCGTAACTTATTCCCCAGTAGAAACCCGCGCCCGCAGGCACCGTATACGCTATCCACAGCGACAGCAGCGGCATAAGAAACAGCGTTATCTTCATAGGACCCATAGCCTGCGCCGCCTCGGGATTGCTTGCTGTCATCATCTTGTTGGAAATGATTGTCTGCAGCATGGACATAATAAACGAGATTATCGGAATAAGCAGCAGCGGAAACCCGAAATGATCCTTCGGCACCTGTCCCAAAGGAATTCCGACGAAATTCAGGTTGCCATGCAGCTCCTCAAGCTCGGCGCGCGTTTCGGGGCGCACCGCGTCCTCGCCGAACGCGTCTTTATATGTGAACTTGTCGCTTACCGTGCCGAAACACTCCAGCGTATAAAGCTCGCTTTGCATATTCCCCGCCGAGGCAAACACCGCGCCGTCTTCGCTGCTTGCGGCATACGCGCCGTAGTGAATTTGAGCGTTTGTAAGAGCGTCCGTCGTGGACTTCGAGAAACTGTGTTCCGCGCGGAACTGCTCTTTCTCTTTTTCGTCCGTCATAGCGTCAAGCTGTGCGGTCTCGTCCTTGGTTATCACATAAAGATCCGTATCGGAAATCTGCTTTTGCTTTTTCTTTTTATCGGAGGTATCGGACGTATAAGCGTCGGAAATCGCGCTCTTAAACACCTTTTCCACGATTTCCACCGTCTCGGTGTCCAGCTTTTTAAACGCGTTTATATCCAGAGCCTGCGCTCCCTCTTCAAGGCAATGTTCGTTGTAATAATTTATGATATTCTGCGCGTCGATAATTATATCGTCGTGGCGCATAGCCGCTTTTTTGTTAAGACTTACCACTTCATCGGGAGTTTTCGACACCTCCTCGGCAAAAATGGACGCGACTTCCACGCCGTAAGCCTCCTGAGCCATTACGCTTATTGTTTCCTTATTCATATGCTCAATATGCGTTAAAGGCTTGTAAACAACGTCAATGACACCGAACAGTATCAAAAACGACAGCAGCATAGGACCGCACCCCGACATTGGCTTGTACCCCTGCTGTTGGAGCTTTAAAAGCTCCTCCTGCTGTTTTTCGCGGTTATTGGCGTATTTTTGCTGGATCTCCATAACCTTCGGCTGGAAAACCGCGCTTTTCGCAGAATCTTTCTGCTGCTTTATAGTAAGCGGCAAAGTCGCAAGCTTTACTATAAGCGTGAAGATAAGTATAGCGATACCGACGTTAGAGCAGATAAACCTGTAGATAAAATAAAGAATATAGCCCAACGGCGTACCGATAAGAGAATACAGAAATTGGATAACGCACACTTCCTCTCTTCCGACAGCAAAGCCGCCGGAGACTTTTGTTCCACACAGAATTTATATCTTAAACGTATCAAACCTCGCCGTCCCACGGACCAAAACCGTCCGTAGGGGTTTTCCTTGACACGGTGTATTTTTCGGGGCGAAAGCAGAATTTCTCAGGAACGGGGTCGTACCCGCTTTTCCCGAACGGATTGCACCGAAAAATTCTCCATAATGTCAAATAACCGCCCTTGACCGCCCCGAACCTCCGAACAGCGGTAAACCCGTACTCGGAACAGGTCGGATAAAAGCGGCAACATGGCGGCAGGATCTTTGACAGCGTCAATTGATACAGCTTGATAATTCCTAAAAAAATATACTTCATTGCAGTTTCGGCAGAACATTTCTGCTCATAAGATTGTAAATTTGCTGCATTTTAAACGTTGGCGTTTTTGCCCTCGCGACAAACACGAAATCAAATCGCCTGTTGGTCTTTTCCTTGAAAACCGGGTCGATAAGGCGGAAAGCCTCTCTGATTATCCGCCTTGCCCGATTTCGTTTGACCGCGTTTCCGACCTTCTTGCCCGTAACTATCCCAAGGCGGTTTTTACCCGCGCGGCGCGGCTTGATGTAGCACACAAACCCGCCGCAGACGACGCATTCGCCTTTTTTAAACAGGTAGGTAAAATCGCGGTTGCTTTTAATGACAGCGTACCGTTTTCTGAGGTCAGGCACGGCAGTCATCAGTAAGAAAGTCTTTTTCTGCCCTTAGCGCGGCGGCGAGCCAGAACCTTTCTTCCGTTCTTGGTAGCCATTCTCTTCATAAAGCCGTGCTCGTGCTTTCTCTGGAGCTTTTTGGGCTGGTAAGTTCTTTTCATTTACGAGTTCCTCCTTGAAATTATTCCCGCTTTTGGGATACAATTATCCCGCGCGGCTAACCATACTAAAATATTATACTATTTTATATCTCCCTTGTCAAGGGGTTTTTGCAAATTTCAGCGATTTTTTCTTATAAAAACAAACCAAAAGGGAATTTTTATGCAAAAATTACATATCGGGCTCTTGAAAAATCGGAAAAAATGTGTTATAATCTTGTTGGGTAAATTAAAACAGCGGGGGTATGAATATGATACTTACGATTGACGTCGGCAACACAAACACCGTTTTCGGCGGGTTTGATGATAACGGCGAATACGCTTTTGAATCCCGAATTTCTACGGGAACCTTCCGCATGGCGGACGAATACGCCATAACTGTGGCGGATATTCTCGATTTGTACAAAATCGACCGCTCGAAGATAACGGGGGCTATCATGTCGTCGGTAGTGCCGCCCGTCACGGTACAGCTTAAAGCCGCTCTCGAAAAGGTTCTCGGCTGCCGCGTTATGACGGTAAGTCCGGGGATAAAAACCGGTCTTAACATACGCATTGACGAGCCCGCGTCGCTCGGCGCGGATATGGCGGCGGTGGCGGTGGGCGCAAAGGAGAATTATCCCTTACCCGCAATAGTTATCGACCTCGGCACGGCGACAAAAATCCTCGCGGTGGATAAGACGGGGGCGTTTATCGGCGGGATAATTTCACCGGGCGTGAAAATCTCCTCGGAGGCTCTCGCCGCAAAGACCGCCTCGCTGCCGCTTATCGGCATTACAAACGAGCCGATAAGAAAGGTCATCGGCACAAACACCATTGACTGTATGCGGTCGGGACTGCTGTACGGGACGGCGTTTATGCTTGACGGAATGATCGAGAGCTTTGAGCGAGAAATCGGCGAAAAATGCACCGTTATCGCGACGGGGGGATTTTCGGGAGTTATAAAGCCGCTTTGTAAGACAGACTTCATACTCGACGAAAATCTTATTATGAAGGGTCTTCTCGGAATTTACAGGAAGAACAAGTAACTTTGGGGTCTGCGGGGTTTTCCCCGTAAATATATACCCGCGGTACATCGGAATTAAGGTCCGAGTGCCAGCAAAGGAGTTTCTTATGGAAAACACAAAAAAGAGTTCGGGTTGGGACTCGAACAAAACCTTTACCGTAGTGGGTTTAGGTCTGCTGACGGCGATAGTTGTCGTGCTTCAGTGGCTTGCGAGCGCGATAAAATTCGGACCGTTCAGCATAACGCTCTGTTTAGCGCCGATAATAGTCGGAGCGGCATTATACGGTTGGAAAGCAGGCGCATGGCTTGGATTTGCGTTCAGCCTTATGGTACTGATAACAGGCGACGCGGCGGCATTTCTTACCGTTAATGTTCCCGGAACGATTATTACCGTAATTCTCAAGGGCACGGCGGCGGGACTTGTTTCGGGGCTTGTTTACAAGCTCATATGCAAGAAAAATCAGCTCGCGGCAGTAATTACATCGGGAATTGCCGCTCCTGTGGTAAACACGGGCATTTTCCTTGTCGGGTGCCTTGTCTTCTTCCTGCCGACGCTTAAGGCATGGGGAGAGGGCGCAGGTTTTGACAATGTCTTTGCTTACCTCTTCGTCGGAATGGTGGGGCTTAACTTCCTCGTGGAGCTCGGAATAAACCTTGTCCTCTCGTCCGTAATAGTTATGATAATCAACGTCATAACAAAGAATTATCTGAAGAAAACGGTATAACCCCTCCGAATTCACAAAAAATCCGCGTTTCGCTTGAAACGCGGATTATTTTTATTTATTTAGACCATTGAGGAAGTCCGAACGCCGGGAGGTGCCGTCGCGGTAAGCCTTTGTGGCTGCCGCAGTCGGGGTTTTATCGACAGTCTAAACTATACTGTAGAACCCGTCGTTAGATAGCGTTATAAACCCGCAAAGTTCCAGATTTGTAAGAATTTCGACCATTGCGCTGTATTCTACGCCCACGCTTGCGACAAGAACATCAATACCTGAGGGTTGTTCAAACAGCAACTTCAGCACCGCCGCCTCGTTTGGCGAAAGTTTTTCCAAAGCCTCGGCATTGTCGGCTTTACGAGCCGTTTCCTCTTTCTCCTCTTTATTTTCTTTATCTTTTAAACTTTCGCTGCGGTTTCTTTCATCGGGAGAGGAATATTCGATCATTTTACCGACTGACGAATTATCATCCAACGCCGTCATACCGAACGCGTCGGCAATATCCGACGGAGAAAACACCGAAACCGCTCCGTTTCGTATCAAGTAAGCAGTCCCCGAAAAACGCGGCGACATAATATCGTGCGGCGGTACGCAGAAAACTTCTCTGCCCTGCTCGACAGCATGCCCCGCGGTGAGAAGAGAGCCGCTGCGCTCCGACGCCTCTAAAACCAGCGTCCCGTGCGACATTCCCGAAATAATGCGGTTTCTGATGTTGAAATACCCCGCCGAGGACTTTGTGTTCGGCAAAAGCTCGCTTACCACCGCGCCGCCGTGCGAAACTATTTCCCGCTTTAAATTCGCGTTTTCGGCGGGATAGTTTACCAAAATCCCGCAGCCCAGCACGCCCACCGTTCTGCCGCCCGCGGCAATGCAGGCTTTGTGCGCCGCGGCGTCTCCGCCCACCGCAAGTCCGCTTACTATATTCACTCCCAAACGCGCCAAGCCCCCGCATATATAATCTGCGACTTTCTGCCCGTACTCGGAGATGTTTCTTGTGCCGACCGCAGCTATAGTCGGGCTGCTGTTCAGTTCTGCAAGACTTCCCGCGGCAAAAAGCACTATCGGCGGATTTTCGATGTTCCGCAAGCTCTCGGGATATTCCTCGTCGTCAAACGTTATAATGTGAACGGAATTCTCCTCGCAAAGCCGAATAAGCTCCCGCACGGACTTCAGTCTCACCTCTTCGACGCGGCGTTTTTCATCGTCGCTTAAAAACGGGAGTTTTCCGTCGCGTATCTGACGACAAGCGGTTTCTACATCATATTCGCACTTTGACAGGATAAAGTTGGTTTTCATATTGTGTGGTTTCATTACAAGCAAAAGCCACAACCACATTTCAAGAGAACTATTAGCCATTTCACATCTCCCGAATTAAAACAAATTACTGTTTACACCGCCAAAACCGCGCACCCGAAAGCGGGCAGCGTGTAACCCGAAAGCTCCTGTTTTTCGCCCGTGAGGAGGTTTTCCGCCTCTCCGCCGCGGTTCAGGTTAAACGTAAACGGCGCGCCGTCCGCATTAATCACAGTAATAAGCGTTTTACCGTCCGCTGTGCGCGAAAACGCATACTGGCGGTTGGTAAGCTGCACCTGCTTGTAATCTCCCTGCGACGCGGCGGGGTGATTTTTCTGTATCTCGGCAAGCTTATTGATAAGCTCGCACATATCGCGATGACCCTCCGACTTCATTTTTTCAAGGTCGAATTCGGGACGAAGAGCGTCGTCGCCGCCTCCGCGCTTGTCGCCCTCTATGCCGAACTCGCTTCCGTAGTAAACGGACGGAATACCCGGCATCATAAACATAAGCGTGTAAATAAGCGGCAAATGCTCTTTCGTCCTCAGAATGGTCGCCACACGCGTAACATCGTGATTGTCGACAAACGTGTAGAGGTGCTTTCCTCTGTACAGACACCAGTTTTCGCTGCCGAACTGACGGTTGATAGAATGTGCTATTTCAAACATATTCATATCATTGAACGACGAAAACAGCCCCTTATAGCACTCGTAATTCGTCACACTATCAAGCATTTGGTCGTTCATCCACTGGTTGTAGTCGCCGTGGAGCGTCTCCCCAAGCAGGAAAAAATCCTCCGCCAGCCACTTGCAGTGTCCGCGCAGTTCTTTTAAGAAGTTGTGGTCAAGGCAGTACGCCACGTCAAGCCGCAGTCCGTCAATGCCGAATTCGTTTTTCCAACCCGTGATACAGTCCTTTATGTACTGCTTTACTTCGGGATTGTAGAGGTTGAGCTTTACAAGCTCGTAATGCCCCTCCCAGCCCTCGTAGTAGAACCCGTCGTTATAGCCGGAGTTCCCCTCGCGAACGTGGAACCAGTCCTTTTTCGAGCTGCCAAGCTTATGCTCGCGCACGTCCATAAATTCCGTAAAATCGCGCCCGACGTGATTAAATACCCCGTCCAGTACCACTCTTATGCCGTTTTCGTGCAGCGCGTCGCATACTTTCTTAAAGTCCTCGTTCGTCCCGAGCCTGCGGTCGATAGTTTTGTAGTCGATGGTGTCGTAACCGTGCGCCACGCTCTCAAACACCGGACCGAAATATACGGCGTTGCAGCCAAGCTCTTTGATGTGCGGAATGTCGTCAATAAGCTTTAAAATCTTGTGCGACGGCTCGCTTGTCCTATCGTTTACACGGGGACAGCCGAAGTACCCGATGGGGTAAATGTGATAAAATACCGCGTTTTCAAACCAGTTCATAGTCGTTTTCTCCTTAACGGTGAATTTTGTAATAATACATTGTAATTATACCACGTTTCGCCAAATTTGTCAAGTTTTTGTGCAAAATATATAAAAGTTTTTAGTGAAAATGTATCAAGTTGAAAAAATTAACCAGAAAGTAGTTGAAATGTTTATAAAAAAGTGTTATACTTATAGTAGACTACAAGGCTTTTCAGTTTAGAGCCTTGAGGGGGATTTTTTTGGCTTTTTCTAATGAGGTGCGTTTTATGTCCAATTTGCTATCGGAAGAGTTTGAAAAAACCAAGCGCGAAATACGCGAACTTAAAGACTCGATTGCCGCGGGAGAACTTCGCGAAAAGGTTTTTTCGGAGTTTATAGACTTCGGTTTGTGGGAATACGATATTCCCACGGACGTTTTTCGTTTGCTTAAAAAGCCTAACGGCAGCTATCTCGGTGACGGCGAGCCTATAGAGAATTTTCGCGAGGCGGTGTTAAGCCGCGGACTGGTCTGCGCGGAGGATCTGCCCGAGTTCAAAAGCTTTTGCGAAAGCGTTCGGCGCGGGGATAAGAATGTGTCCTGCGATTTGCACGTTGTCGGAAACGAAATGGAAATGACACGCGTAAAGTACGAGGGCAGGACTATTTTTGACATTCACGGCAAGCCGATAAAGGTAATCGGCAGAATAGTCGAGTCCCAAGACAAGCAAAAGGACCGTTCGGGCATAAACTACGACAGCCTTACGGGACTGTACACCTCGGAATATTTCCGCGAGATTGTCCGCGAACGGCGCACCGGCGTAAACCGCTATGACAACGGCGTTTTCCTGTCTGTGGGAATTGACAATTTCAGGGAATTCGACGAGCAGAGCAAGGATAAGTCCGACTTTGTTCAAAAGGCGGTTGCGGATATATTAAGCGATATTGCCTCCGCAAACCGCAAAAGCGCGGTAACAAGGGTGCGCGGCGGCGAGTTTCTTATGTACATAAGCTATGCCGAGACGGACGCCGAGGATAAAATAGCGAAAAGGATCTTAAGCGCGGTGGGCGAGCTTGTTTTTGAAAGCAACGAGATAGTGCGGATAAGCATCGGCGTTTCCTACTTCAAAAACAACAGCAAGACCGAGGACGTCTACGCTGAGGCGGTGCGGGCAATGCGCGAGGCTCGCAAGAGCGGCGGCGGCTGTTATATGCGGTACAGTCCGAGAATGAACCTCTCCGAGGGTTATTCCGAGGGTGAGCTGCGTTCGTCCGCAGATCCCGCGAATATCTACGACCTTATTATAAAAGCGTTCTGCAATGAAAAGGGAAGAAGTCCCATTTTAAAATCCGCGTTTAAGGCGGCGGGACAGTCCGTCGGCGCAACGGTTATCAAATATTACGCTTTCGAGGGCGACGGCGGGGAAATATACACGCTGTTTTCCGCGGTTGACGATGTAAAAAATTCTCCCGATGTAAAACAACTTTGTTCAAACGGCGAGATTATTGACGCCTTTGATGAAAACGGACGTCTCAGAATATTCTCCGCGGACGACAAGGAATTCGGCCTTACGCTCTGCGGGGGCGCGGTCTGCGCGGAATGCAGGCTTGTCGGCTCGAAAACCGACCCCGAGGGGTATTTCGCGGTGATTTTCGGCAGCGCGTACGAGCTCTCGCAGGAGGACATCAATATAATCGACGCGCTGAAAAATGCTCTGACGCGCATGTATACCGTTTATTCCAACAACAGGCTCGGGGTATTCCTGAAAGGCTTTAACAGGGAGATTATCTCCGACCACCGCATGGAGGCTATGTCGATTGTCCCCGGAACGTTCGAGGTGGATTACGCGGGGGAAAACGCCGCCGAACGCTACGGGCTGAAAAGCGGGGACATATGCTATCAAAAGATGCGCGGCAGAAACGAGCCTTGCGTAAACTGTCCCGCGCTGAAACTTGTCGAAAACGGCGGAATATTGGCGTCAAGCGCGTTTTTTGATGAAAACGCTAAGAGGTGGCTTGATATTACCGCGTCGGTGTGCGATTATGAAAACGGCGACCGCCGCTATATCATAAGTTCCACAGATATAACCGACTGCCTCGGAAAAATCCGTATGACAGACGCTTTGACGGGCGCGATGACCTTTGATTCGTTCACGGCGGAGGCTTTAAGCATTACTTCCGAGGACAAAAACGGCTTTTACATCGCGGTCATGAATATCGCGCAGTTTCGCAGAATAAACGAAACTCAAGGCTTTGAAACGGGAAACGCTATTTTGGTTACTGTTGCGGATATCCTTTTGCGCTGCGCGTGTGAAAACGAGATAGTCTGCCGAAACGAGGGCACAAGGTTCATTATTTTGTTCAGAGCGGCAAATTATGACGAGCTTGCCGACAGAATAAGCTCTTTAATGAATAGTATTCAAAAGCAGGTTTTCGATAAGACAAAAATACAGATATATCTTGCCGCGGGCATTTGCTCTATGGGCGGAGAGGACGATATAGGGGTTATGGGCGCGCTTGACAGAGCCATTACAGCTCAGCACACCGTAAAAGACTCCATGTACTCCCACTCAAATCAGATAGTATTCTACGACGGCGCACTTCGCGAGGCGATAAGAGACAGACACGTTATTGAGGCGAATATGCAGGGTGCGCTTGAAAAAGGCGAGTTTAAAGTCTACTACCAGCCGAAGGTCAATATCGAAACAGGCGCGGTGGTGGGCGCGGAGGCTCTCGTGCGGTGGATAACCGCGGACGGGCAGATGATTTCTCCAGGCAAGTTTATCCCGATTTTCGAGCAAAACGGCTTTATCACCGATATGGATTTTGCAATTTACCGCTCGGCGGTCGCGGATATAGCGCGGTGGCTTAGAAACGGCATAAAAGTGCCGCTCATCTCGCTTAACGTGTCGCGTTATCATCTGGGCGACGCGCATTTCTGCGAAAAGTTGGTGGCTTTGGTGGATTCGCTTGGCGTGCCGCACGAGTTTATCGAGCTTGAAATTACCGAAAGCCTACTTACCGAAAACCTTGAAAAGTTGATTGAAACGGTAACTTGGTTTAAACAGCGCGGGTTTAAAATCTCGGTGGACGACTTCGGATCGGGGTATTCGTCGCTGAATTTGATAACACAGCTCCCGTTTGATACGCTGAAAATCGACGGCGGTTTCTTCCTGCGAAACGACCTCACCGACAAGAATAAAAAGGTAATCACGTCGGTGGTAACGCTCGCAAAGAGCCTTAATCTCGAAACCGTGTCTGAGGGCGTGGAAACGCAGACGCAGGTGGACTTTTTGCGCGATTTGGGCTGCGATATGATTCAGGGATTTTTCTACTACCGTCCGATGCCGGGGCGCGATTTTGAAAAGCTGCTGATTTCACAGACTGTGCAGATGTAAATTAACGGTATAATGCGGATTTCCACGGTTTTAACAGGGTTTTCAACAGAAAAACCGCGAATTTCGGCATTGTTGTCACGTTTTTATCACATAACGGTTGAAAAATGCCTGTTCTTTCACAAAAATAACATGGTTTTCAACGGAGTTTTAACAGGTTTTCCTGTTGAATTTGTTGAAAAAATAAGCTGAAAAATAAAAACCGCGCCTTAAAAAGACGCGGTTTTTTGTTGAATTTTCTATTAAAATGCAATTCTCTGCTCGATATAGGCTTTAACCTCGGAAATGGGAATTCTTACCTGCTGCATCGAATCGCGGTCGCGGACGGTAACACAGCCGTCGTTTTCGCTGTCGAAGTCGTATGTCACGCAAAACGGCGTTCCGATTTCGTCCTGGCGGCGATAACGCTTGCCGATTGCTCCCGCCTCGTCGTAATCCGCGCAAAAGCTCTTTGAAAGCTCCTCGTACAGCTCCGTCGCCTTTTCGCCAAGCTTTTTCGACAGCGGCAATACCGCGCATTTTATAGGTGCGAGCGCAGGGTGAATGTGCATAACGGTCCTTGTTGTGCCGTCCTCAAGCTGCTCCTCGTCGTAAGCGTCGCAGACCACCGCTAAAAACAGTCTGTCCACGCCGAGCGACGGTTCGATAACATACGGAACAAACTTCTCGTTGGTTTCGGGGTCGAAGTATTCAAGGCTCTTTCCGCTGGTCTTGATGTGCTGAGTAAGGTCGTAGTCGGTTCTGTCAGCAACTCCCCAAAGTTCATCCCAGCCAAACGGGAACAAAAACTGAAAATCTGTTGTTGCTACCGAGTAAAAGGCAAGTTCTTTCTGGGAATGGTCGTGCGTGCGGATATTTTCCTCTTTAAGTCCGATTGAGAGCAGGAAATTCTTGCAGAAATTTCTCCAGTAGCCGAACCATTCAAGATCAGTCCCCGGCTTGCAGAAAAATTCAAGCTCCATTTGCTCAAACTCACGCACGCGGAAAATAAACTGCCCCGGAGTAATCTCGTTTCTGAACGATTTCCCGACTTGCGCCACGCCGAACGGCACTTTTTTACGCGTAGTCCTCTGGATATTCGCGAAATTTACAAAAATTCCCTGCGCTGTTTCGGGGCGAAGATACAAATCGTTCTTGCTGTCCTCGGTAACGCCCTGTGCAGTCTTGAACATAAGGTTAAACTGGCGTATATCGGTGAAATTCGTGCTTCCGCAGTTGGGGCATTTAATGCCTTTTTCACGGATGTAATTCATCATTTCCTCGTTTGACCAGCCGTCCGCGGAAGTGCCGTCAAAGTCCTCGATAAGCTTATCGGCGCGGTGACGCGTCTTGCAGTCGCGGCAGTCCATAAGCGGGTCGGAAAATCCTCCGACATGCCCCGACGCTACCCAGGTCTGCGGGTTCATAAGAATTGCGCTGTCAAGACCGACGTTGTACTTGTTTTCCTGAACGAATTTCTTGCGCCACGCGCGTTTGATGTTCTCCTTAAGCTCCACGCCCAGAGGACCATAGTCCCAGGTGTTCGCAAGACCGCCGTAAATCTCGCTTCCGGGGTATACAAACCCGCGGTGTATACACAGCGTCTTTATCGTTTCAAGCGATTTATCTTCGTTTTTCATCAGTAAAAATTCCTTTCATACCCCCGTCGGGAACATTTTATTCGCCTAAATCCCGTTTAAGCAGCTTGTAAACATACATATAGCTTATCGGCAGGGTGTTGTCCCTGTTGGAGATTTCTTCAATCTCCCCGCCGATTTTCTCACGTTTGTCAGCGTCGCTTTTTTGATAACGCTTTACAGCAGAAAGCCATTCTCTCTCCGTGTCAAGAGAGCTGATAAGCGCGGCGTGAGCCGTGGAATACTGTTCAGGAGGAGTTATCTTCTCAAACGCGTCGAGAGAATTTTCAAAATCCTCGCAAAACTGCGCGAAATCAGCCTCTTCGGGTTCTGTCGCCATTACCGCAAATTCGAGCTGCGCGTCAAGATAACACTTCCAGCACGCAGAAAGCTCGTCGCGGTATTTCTCCGGAGAAGGTCCAGACCTGCACCCCGAAAAAAGCGTTACAGCCATTATCGCAACAAACGTGAGCAGCTTTTTAATCATATTACAATTTCTCAATCCAGCCCATATCATCGGGTATCTTTCCGTACTGCATACCCGTCATGGTATCGTACAGGCGTTGAGTAAGCTTTCCTATCTTGTTATTGCCAATCTCCATAACCTTGTCGCCCCAACGCAGATGACCTACGGGCGATACGACAGCGGCTGTTCCCGTGCCGAATACCTCGTCAAGTTTGCCCGCGTCGTAAGCGTCAGCGACTTCCTGAATGGAAATTCTGCGTTCGGTAGCCTTAATTCCCCACTTCTTGCAAAGCTCAAGGACGGATTTTCTCGTAATTCCGCTTAAAACCGAACCTTGCAGCTGCGGCGTTACAACTTCTCCGTCGATAACGAACATAATGTTCATAGAGCCGACTTCCTCAATATATTTCTGCTCTATGCCGTCAAGCCAGAGAACCTGCGAATAATTCAGCTTGTGCGCGTCGTCCTGCGAATGGAGCGAGGCGGCATAGTTTCCGCCCGTTTTGGTAAAGCCCATACCGCCGCGGACTGCTCTTACGTACTTAGTTTCAACGTAAATGGAAACAGGTTCCAGACCCGTGGAATAATAAGCTCCCGAAGGGCTCATGATTATCATAAAGTAATACTTGTCGCCCGGACGAACGCCGAGGAACGGATCCGCCGCGAAAATAAACGGGCGGATATAAAGCGACGCGCCGTCGGTGTGAGGCACCCAGTCCTTGTCGACTTCAACCACGGTGTGCAGAGCCTGCAAAGCGTCCTCAACGGGTATTTCGGGAATAACAAGACGCTCGGCGGAGATGTTCATTCTCTTGAAGTTCTCGATAGGACGGAAGAACTGAATTGACCCGTCGGCGGTGCGGTAAGCCTTTAACCCCTCGAAGATCTCCTGCCCGTAGTGCAGCACCATAGCCGCGGGAGACAGCGAAATATCGCCGTAGGGGACTACTCTTGCATCGTGCCAGCCTTTCCCCGTATCATACTCCATAATAAACATATGGTCGGTGAAGATATGCCCGAAACCAAGCTTAGTTTCGTCTGCGGGCTTTGCCTTTGGGGCGGTAGTTTTCTCAATTCTGATTTCCATAGTAAATACCTTCCTTTTTATTCTGCGGGATCGAATTTCTCAATTCCGGATTTTACTTTTAACGAGTATATTTTACCACTTTTTTCCCCGATTGTCAACAGAAAATTATCCTTATGCCGTTATTTAAACTTCTCTTTAAGTTTCTTCTCGGCAATTCCGTAACTAAACGAGATAACAAGCAGCGTTATGCCGAAACCGATAAACAACAGCGTTCTTCCCATAGCGTCCACGCCGCGGAAATCGAACAAAAACAGCTTTGCCGACGACAGCAGCACCAACGCCAGCCCAAATCTTCGCAGCACGGCGTTCATCTTCCAGAAACCTATGACTATCCACACCACCGCGGTCGCAATGTAGATTATGCTTATAATGCAGTTTGTAAACGTCACAAAATCGTTTGTTCCGAGAACGGTCGTAAGCGTCGCGATAGCGTAAGCCGAAACGATAAGTCCCGCGACTTTCGCGAATTTCGGAGCTTTTTCCTCGATTTGCAGGGTAATATCCAGCACCGCCAATACCGACACTACGTTTACGATAACCGTCACGATTATCAGCCCCACGCTCAGCATATTCGTGTCCGAGCTTGTGACGGCGTTTACCAAATTCGCCCACGACAGGCATATAAGCCCTATCCCGTAAAGCGTAAACGAGGACACGCTGCTCAAAATCTTCATATACTTAAGTTTCCCCGCCAAAAATCCGAGCAACATCCACATCGCCCCGCAAATAAGCGCAGAACATGCCCATTTCTGCGCGCGGGTGTCAAACATATCCGGGAAGAGCGGGAGCAGTTTAGCCGAAATAAGGTATGCTCCGAGAATTCCCGTGTTGAAAAACACCAGCGAGGAATATACCTGAAAAAGCGTGCGGTCGGTTTTCTTTCTTGTGATAAAGAAAATCATAACGCCGATCCAAACGGCAATGTTTATGGCAATTATGAGCAATTTTTCTTTCATAAACGTTGCCGGCAGGAACAACATCTCCGCAAATACAAACAGCACCCAGCCCCAGATTTTGAACAGCATGCGGTCGATAAATTCTCCCAGCACAAGCACCGCCAGAGAATAAATGTGAACTGCAGCATAGTACGCCGCAAAGGGCGCGTGCAGCATATCCAAAACCAGCATAAGTATCAGCAGAGCCGAGGCTAAGATTATGTTGAACATAACCGTCGCCACACGGCAGCGCGTTCCGAACCGCAGCGAGTACACCGCCGACAAAACCGCGCAGATAAGCAGCACCACCGCCAGAAAAATCACCGCCGAGGCGTTTCCTATGCCTTTAAACAGCGCGCCGAACGAGAATATCGTCAAAAATCCGAGAGCCAACGCCATTGCGGCGGTTTCCCCGTCGGTCAAATGTCCGTCCGCCTCGACAGCGTTTAAAAGCGGCTCTGCGCAATAGCACACCGCGCAGCAAACGGCAAATGTCACGGAAAGCGTTTCAACGCCGCCGTAAAGGTCAAATTTCGCCGTGCCAATGCCGAAAAGGGTCGTTATCTCGATAAAAGCCGTTGCCATACCGATTATATATACTGCGGTGTAGCCGTATTTTCTCGCCGTAACGGCAACTATAAAATGCACCGCAATGAAAAATACCGACATAGCGCACAATCCCCCGAAATTCGGGTTGTAAAACAGCGGGATTATCGACAGCGCAGCCGTCACGATAAGCACCCCTTGCGACTTTGTAAACCGCGCCATTACAACGCCCACGGCAGCCGCGACTCCGCATGCCAGCGCCGCTCCCGCCGCGCTGTACACCTCAAATCCGAACCGCCCGATAAGCGTGCTTACAAAAAGCTCCGCCACGCCGCCGTAAATCAGCGCGTTTGCGAAGATGAGAGAGCCTTTTTTAAAGAAGACCGCCCCCACCACCAGCATAATAAATCCCACCGCCACAACCAACGCCATTCTCACGGCGGCGGGAATATACCCCTCCGACGCCGCCGAAAACGCGATAACGCTTGCGATAACGAAAATTACGCCTATCTTGCTTAAAAGATTAGTCGCGACAAACATTTCCCCCTTGGAAACCGCTCCGCGGGGCGGCGCGGGCGCGTTTGCCGGCGGCGTTTGCGGCATTTGCCGGTTTTGGTTGGTTTGCGGGAAATTGCCGTTATTATTGTTAAAATTGCCGTTATTGTCCATAATATCTCCTTGTATGCCGTTGCTCCGGACTACTCATTAATAATTATAACACACAACAGCCGAAATTTCAAGTATTGCAGTTGATTTTCACCAAAAAAACATAATGATTTTGTAAAAATCCCTTGACTATTTTGCAATTTTGTATTATAATAGATAAATGTGATATTGTTTCTTGAGGGCAAAAAGCTTTTGTTGCCAAATTATGGAATGAAAAAGAACGGAGTGATAAAATCAATGGTAGTATTAAACGGAATAAAACGTGAAAAGACAAGGATTACAAAACCCGATTTCTTTATCGTTTTCTTTCTTATAATTGTCTTTACGGTGCTGTCCACGGCGGGCGTGCATACCTACTACGGAGATGTAAAAAGCTCGTGGATATGGGGAATTGACGATATAAGATGGGGAATTGATATTCGCGGAGGCGTAAATGTGACGTTCGGAGTGCCAGAGGATTACGCGGCTGAACACGAAATCACGGAAGAGGACCTGAACGCGGCGAAGTCGATTATCGAAACTCGTCTTGTCGATAAAAACATCAACGACTACGAGGTGTATGTCGATTCGGCGACAAACGGCATAATCGTGCAGTTCCCGTGGCAGGCGGACGATACCTCTTTCGACCCCGCAAAGGCGGTTCAGGAGATTGGCGAGACCGCAATGCTGACGTTCCGCGAAAAGCACGAGGTTGACGAGAACGGACTTCCGACGGGCGATACTGCGGATAATATCGTTCTCACGGGTTCGGACGTTGAAAAGGCGCAGGCGGGCTATGTAAGAACCGATGATAACTCGGGAACGTATGAGTGGATAGTTATGCTCGATTTGAAAAGTTCGGGCAAGGAGGCTTTTGCAGAGGCTACACAGCGGCTTGTCGGGGACACAATCTCCATCTGGATGGACGATATCTGCATTTCCTACCCGACAATAAACGAGCCTATTACCGACGGCAGCTGCCAGATTTCGGGTTCTTTCGACGAGCAGTCCGCTCGCGACCTCGCGAATAAAATAAACGGCGGCGCGCTGCCGTTCAAGCTCGAAATCGAGAGCCTTTCCACCATTTCCCCCGTACTGGGTACGGGTGCACGCGACGCTATGGCGCTTGCGGGACTTATCGCGTTTATTCTTATCGCGATTTTTATGATAGTGTACTACAGACTTCCCGGATTTGTGGCTGTAATTGCCCTTGCGGGGCAGGTTGCGGGTATGTTTGCGGCGATAACCGGATTTTTCGGGTTCAACGACGCGTCCTCGCTGACGCTGCCGGGTATTGCGGGTATCATTCTTTCAATAGGAATGGGCGTTGACGCAAACGTTATATCAACGGAAAGAATTAAAGAAGAGCTGAAAAGCGGGCGCACGATAGACGGCGCGCTGAAAAACGGCTTTTCGCGCGGATTTACGGCAATTCTCGACTCCAACCTCACGGTTATTATAGTAGCCCTTATCCTTATGGCGGTGTTCGGAACATGGTTCGGCGCGACGACAGAGGGTACTGTATACTCGTTCGGCTACACGCTGCTTGCGGGCGTAATTATGAACTTCATAATGGCTTGCTGGGCAACACGCTTTATGACGATCTCGCTGTCGAAGTTCAAATGCTTTAGAAAACCGTGGTTCTACGGCGTGTCCAAGAAAGAAATTTCGGGCGACATCGAAAAAGGCAAGGACACCGTTCAGAATATTGACGTTCAGGCGAAAACCAACGTCGATTTCGTCGGGAAACGCAAAATTTTCGTTATCATCTCTGCGGCGGCTGCCGTGCTTACAATAGTTCTCACTTTCGTTATCGGTGTGAATATTGACATTCGTTTCAAGGGCGGTACGATTGTAACCTACTCTTACGAGGGAGAAGTCAATACAAACGACATCAAGGCGGCAGTCGAGGACGTCGGCACTCCAAGGGCAACGGTTACCACGGGAACGAGTTTTACGGGAGAAATGAACACTATCGTTATCTCCTTTGCGGCGGACGAGAAAATGGACGATTATCTGCTGACGGCGGTGTCCGATAATCTCGCGAGAGAGTTCCCCGACAACAACATCGAAAACCTCGATACGACCAACGTTTCCGCGTCGGCGGGTTCGCAGTTCTTCATTTCCTGCCTTATTGCGGTAGTTGTGGCGTTTGTACTGCTGGTAATTTATATCGGGTTCAGATTTAGGAAAATCGGCGGCGTTTCGGCGGGCGTTATCGCGATACTCTGTCTGCTGCACGACGTTGTTATGACCTATGCGGTGTATGTCATAGGCGGAATGGCTCTTGATACCAACTTTATGGCGGTAATTCTGACCTTGCTCGGCTATTCTATCAACAACACCATTATAATCTACGACCGCCTGCGTGAAAACAGGGCAAAACACGGCGGCAGAATGACCGACCGCGAGCTTGTAAACCTCTCGATAAATCAGACGCTGTCGCGTTCGGTAATCACCACGGCGACCACCGTTACGGCGATGGTTTCGATAGTTATCGTATGCTCGATGCTAGGAGTTACTTCAATTCTGTCGTTTGCTATCCCGCTTGCAATCGGTATGCTGGTAGGATTTTACTCCTCGCTGTGCCTTGCGGGTCCGTTGTGGATCTGGTGGCAGGAGCGCAAAGAGCGCAAATCGGGAAAAGCTGACAAGAACGGTAAGGGACGCAAGTCCGAAAAGCCCGCTGCTGACGCAAAACCCGAAGTTTAACAGAAAATCATTTGAAAAGATCCGCTGCCTGTCTGCGACAGCGGGTCTTTGGCATTTTGGGTATTTTTGGGAGGAATTATGGCTTTTGACGGGATAATTTTCGATATGGACGGGACGCTCTGGGACAGCGCGGAAAACGTCGCGGTTTCGTGGAATAATGCTGTCGGGGAGGACAGATTCACAGAAAAGGATATAAAGGGCGTTATGGGAATGACCATGGTGAAAATCGCCGAGAAATTCTTCCCGGAAAAGTCCGAACGCGAACGCGGGGAGATACTCGAACGCTGCTGTGAGTTTGAAAACGAGTATCTGCGCCAAAACGGCGGGTACATCTACCCCGATACCGAAAGCACGCTTTGTGCGCTTTCCGAAAAGTACCCGCTGTTTATCGTCAGCAACTGCCAGGCGGGCTATATCGAGGCGTTTTTGGAGTTTTACATCCTTTCGCGGCTCTTTTCAAGCTTTTCTGGTGTGACAAT
>CANQNY010000006.1 GCA_947625335.1 uncultured Clostridia bacterium
TCAGCTCGTGTTTGTGGTATAATTTATTTAGTAGGGTATCTGTTCGGTTATATAGGTAATTGCGTAAAATAAAAGTTTTACGCAATTAGAGAACGCAGGAATGCGGGGAAAGCGGGGAACACCTCGGGCAGCCTGCACCACCCCCACCCCACTATACAGCGAGACCCCCCGCGGGTCTTCCTCTACCCCTCACCGAACTTTAAAAACAAAATGGCGGTTGGTCTGACGGCAAAAACGACAGAGGAGGAAAACATGGGACTGATAGACTGTCTGGAATTTAAACCGTGTCCGTTTTGTGGCGGCACGGCTCATATAAGCTCGCATTCGGCGGGAGGGGGATATTATCTCACGGCTGTTGTTTGTGACTTTTGCGGGGCAAACACGGGAGAAATCCTGACGAGGGGCGGCATTTTTGGTGATATGTTTGCCTATGCAAGGTGGCAAACGAGAAAGGGAAACGAGAGGGAGTGTGATGAATAATGGAAGCAGAGGATTTGTTTTTGAAAATCAAATTCAAGTGCGAGAATTGCGGACGGGAATTTGAAGAAAAGGAGATAAATTCGGAGTTTGGGTATTGCCGTCTTGACCCGTCCGGAATGATATTCAAGACCACCTGCCCGTCGTGCGGCAGTAAATGCGAGGAACGCACGCTTGTGTGTTGTATAGGCGGTTTGAGAAGCAAGTAGAGGAATTTGATGTTCCAATGTTGGAGGAAGAAAAAATAAGGTTAAAATGCCATTGGTACGATTTTTGCATTAAAGGCTCGGAAATATACGACGAAGTTAAAAAATATCCCGAATTTGCGGATTTGGGTGCGGATTACAAGTTGTTTTTTGAGGGGAAAAAATGAGGAGGAATGACAAGATGGATATAACAGACCTTAAAGCTTGCCCATTTTGCGGGAACGGAGTTTTGGTTATGAATAGCCGTTACAGGGGCGGCGTTAGAATTGTGTGTGTTAATTGCGACGCGCAGATTATTGACGAAAATCAAGAAAAGGCGATTGAGAGGTGGAACAGGGGGGCTGAAAGTGACTAACTTTGAGGAAATCAAGGCGAGAATAGGTGTTCGGCTAATGGCGACAATTGCGGCAGAGCTGGTTACAGGTTGCGAAAAGTGCCCGATACAAGAGTTTTGTGACTCGCGCAAATTTTTTGTTTGCAAAACAGCTTGGGAAAGTTGGCTCGAAAGTGAGACGGACGAAAATGAAAGTTGACGGAATACTGCGATGTATATGCTGCTCCGACAGCAATAACAAAACGTTATATTACGGAATGCCGCACCTTAAAGTCACAAATGACGGGAAATATTGGACATAGTTTTGTCCTAAATGCGGGAGGTGTGCGGTGAACCTTGCCTTGTCTGCTTATCTTGCGCTTGTTGACTGGAACGAAATGCAAAGAGGTTTGCGAAAGACGGGAAAAAGGATTAAGCGGTAATCAGGAGGAGCTAAAATGAGGAGAGATAATCTTTTCCGCGGCAAACGGGCTGACAATGGCAAATGGGTAGAGGGGTATTTTATTCAAACGCTGATAGGCGGTAAGGAAGTCAGCGTGATTGTTCCTAAGGGAGCGTTTGACGGTATGCGAATATCGGATAAGATATATCAGGTTGACCCCGAAACGGTCGGACAATACATAGACCTTGAGGACAAAAACGGCGTGAAGATTTTTGAGGGAGATATTCTTTTGATAGCCCTTGATTATTGCAATAGGCTCGGGATTGTAATATTTATATGCGGAAAATATATGCTGAAGTGGTACAACAAACCTGCCGTGGAGGTTGGCGCGTATTACAGAGAGCGGTTAACTGTTATCGGCAACATACACGACAATCCCGAACTGCTGCACGTCGTGATATAAAGGAATGCAAACAATGAATCTTGAGGAGATTATGAAACCGCTGCTTAACTCGCGCCACACTTGGCAAGTTTGGGACGATTGGACATATATGACAGCAGTTGCGATTTCAAATGCCGTGGATTACAGGCAGGAACGGGAAGAACAATACAAGAAAATTGCCGCGCGGTACAACAAAACTGAACTGCGGGCTCTGGCGGGTATGTATGCCGCCACCGTAGAGGAGTTGGAGCGCGAACCGGAGCAGGATTTTCTCGGTAACTTGTATATGCAGCTGGGGCTTGGCGATCATTGGAAAGGGCAGTTTTTCACACCCTATTATGTATGTCGGGCAATGGCTGAAATGACGGTCACGGAGAACGTTTCCGAAGCGATAAAAGAGCGCGGATATATCACGATAGCCGACAGCGCGTGCGGCGGTGGAGCGACACTTATTGCGGCTTATCACGCCGCAAAGAAACAGCTTGAAAAAATCGGCAGGAATGCACAGGAATGTGTGCTTATTGTCGCACAGGACATTTCACAAATGACCGCTTGTATGTGCTATATACAGCTTTCCCTGCTTGGAATAGCGGCGGTTGTTAAGGTTGGCGATTCGCTGTTAAACCCGTTTACGGGAAATCCCCTGCTTGCACCACCCGCGCCTGACCTCTGGTTTACGCCTATGTTCTGTTTTCCGACGTGGGCAGGCAGACGGATTTGTGCAAAAATGGATTACAGCTTACAACGCAGGTGAGAAAGGAGCAGTTTTATGGAAATGTCGGAAGCCGAAATCAGATGCAGTTATAAATACGCGAAAAGACCCAAACAGCAAATACGGATATTGGCGCAGTTGAACGCTTGCAACCGTGAGCAAATCGAGATGATTTTATTCGGGAAAACAGAGAGGAAAATGCACATAAAGGGAGCGGGAGATGTGGTTGTGGACGTTGCGAAGCTTGCAGAGGAATACAATGCGGGTCTGAGTATTAAGCAGTTATCAGTCAAGCACGAAATACCTGTGGCAATGGTTACACGCCTGTTGCAGGATGCGAATGTGACTATAAGAGGCAGAGGGAGGCGAACTGAAAATGCCTGAAATAGAGTTAAGGTTCTGCCCTTTTTGCGGGAAAAAAGCTATGTTTATACAATCTGACATAGATAGCGAATCGTATGTTACTTGCTCGGGCTGTTTTTGCAGAACTCGCAAAATACATTATTCCGCTGAGTATGGTGCTAATGAAAGAGCAGCTGAAATCTGGAACAGGAGGGTGCAAGATGAAAAAAACAAAGATTGAGTGGTGCGATAGCACATTTAACCCCGTTACCGGCTGCTTGCACGGCTGCGAATATTGCTATGCAAGGCGAGTAGCGCAAAGGTTCGCGGGATATGACCTAAACGGCGGGGTCACGACAAATTGTCCCCTGCCGAGGGCAGAACTCACAGAGCCGCTGGCGGTCACTTGGAAAAACGGAAAGACGGTACAAGCACCCTACCCGTTTGGATTTGAGCCAACGCTTCACCGTTACCGCCTTGAAGAAATTCAACGTTGGCAAAAGCCTCGGACAATCTTCGTATGCTCTATGGCTGACCTGTTCGGAGAATGGGTTCCCGACAAGTGGATAGAGGAAGTTTTCGCCGCCTGCGAAAAAGCTCCGCAGCATCGCTATTTGTTCCTCACAAAAAATCCTTTTCGGTATGAGCAGCTCCACCAAAAAGGGATTTTGTGCAAATCGGACAATATGTGGTACGGATATTCGGCTACAAAGGACGGTTATGATTTTTGGTTTGACAGTCAGTACAATTGTTTCGTAAGCGTTGAGCCGCTCCTCGGGTTACTTGGAATTGTCGATACAAAATGGGTGATTATCGGAGCGGAAACGGGAAACCGAAAAAACAAGATTGTACCGCAAAAAGAGTGGATTAACACAATTTGCAATATTGCAGACAATATGCACGTCCCCGTGTTTATGAAAGACAGTCTTATTCCCATCGTTGGCGAGGAAAATATGAGGAGGGAGTTTCCGTGGGGAAAGAGCTGATTGAGTTGCCCGAGATAGGTGGAAAGGAGTTTGTGGACATCGCAATAGGCGTGGGGTATACAATCGGCGTTCTGGCGAATGCTTATAAAAAGCTGTTTAACTCACCTAATTTCACATTCGGCGAGGCGTGCGGGGTGGTCATAGGGCTGTCGCTTGACCTGCATGCCGACCACGACAACAGAGCAGATATGCTGCAAGCGGCTGAAACGCTGAAATCATATGCGCGAAAGGTTAACAGACCGAAGTTTATGATACAGTAAGAAGGGAAAATGATATGAACAATGAGGAAAAAATCGTTGATTAAGGCGTAAAGGTCGGCAAGATTGGGAGGAAAATTATGATTGAATTACAAGGAAAATACGCAAGCGCAAAGGTGTTTACCGATACCGCTGACGAAGTTTCCATATCTCAAATTCGGGAAATGTTAAATCAAGAATTTACTTCGGGCAGGAAAATACGTATAATGCCCGATGTACACGCAGGAGCAGGCTGCACCATAGGTACGACAATTACGCTTACAGACAAGGTTGTGCCGAATATCGTAGGGGTTGACATCGGCTGCGGTATGGAAGTATGCCGCCTATTCGAAAAAGACCTCGATTTACAGAAACTCAATGCAATTATAAACCAAAAGCAGATAGACAGCCTTGTAAATGGGGCAAGAAATACCCGCCATAAGTTTGCAAAAGGCTTGTTGGAAGATGAACTGAAAAAACTGCATTGTGCGAATAACGTTGACCTTAACAGGGCTTTATACAGCCTTGGAACTCTGGGCGGCGGCAATCATTTTATCGAAGTTGACAAAGACGACAACGGCAATTTGTATCTTGTGGTACACTCGGGGTCAAGACATTTAGGCGTTGAGGTTGCAAAGTTTTATCAGGAGGCAGGTTACAAACAGCTTCTGCGCAAAGATGAACTTGAAATAAAAAGCCTTATTTCTCGGTTAAAAGCGGCAGGCAGAGCGCGGGAGATAGAGGAAGAAATACGCAAACACAAGGCTCAATTTTCAAACAATATACCGAAAGAGTATGCTTATGTTTCGGGAGAATTGTTTAAACAATACCTTGACGATATGAAAATTACGCAGGAATACGCCGCTTTAAACCGCTCCGCAATTGTTGAGGATATTGTTGAAGAAATTGGGCTGACTTTTACAGACCGTTTCTGTACGATCCATAACTACATTGACACCGACAAGAAGATACTCAGAAAAGGGGCTGTATCTGCCGAGGCGGGAGAACGCTTGATAATACCCCTGAATATGCGTGACGGCAGTCTGATATGCGTCGGGAAAGGTAATGCAGAATGGAATTGTTCTGCTCCCCACGGTGCAGGCAGGCTGTTTTCACGCACAAAAGCAAGAGCGCAATTCTCGGTTGAGGAGTATCAGGAGCAAATGAAAGGCGTGTATACCACTTCGGTGGGGGCTGACACGATTGACGAATGCCCCATGGCTTATAAACCCATGGAGGAAATAATTGCGAATATTGAAGACACCGTATCGATTACGGGGATAATTAAACCCGTTTATAATTTCAAAAACGGTTCTGAAAAATAGGCTATCCCAAAAGACTTATTTATGAAAGCACCATAAAAGCGTTAAAAAAGCGTCATTTTGCGTGAAAAATCTTGAATTTATCTTTCGCGTGTGCTATTATTTGTGAAAAGAAGTATATTTTGCGCGCGCGAGGGGGCGTGAGAGTGGCAAGAAGGCGAACGCTGTCGCAGTCGGGGATTACCCGCGCCGACGCGGAAATGACGAGATTTGACGATTTGCGCCGAAGCGAAGCGGAATACACGCTGAAAGAATGTCAAGAGCTTTTAAAAAACCTCGGCTCGACAAAGAAAAACGGGAAAGAATATCGGCTTGATATTGTCGATACCGTGAACGCCTATCGCCGAATGGCTATCTCCTACGCAACGCTGAAAGACAAGGAAAAGGAAACCGAAAACTGGAAACAGATTTTGAGAGTTTTAAAGGACAGAGCCGACGAGGTGAAGTCTTGCAGTCCTCCGAGCGTGGCGTTGCTTACGCGGTCAATGAACGACGCTTACCGTTTTCTTGCATATGACGATTTCGAGTGTTTTCTGACCGCTCTGGAGCTGGGGCAAGACCTTGAAAGCAGGTTCTTTTATACGCGGCGAAACATTATCCGCGAGGACGTGAAAGAACTTCAGCGGCTTGAAATGGGAGATTATGATATGCTGGGCATATCCGCGCCGCCGCGTACATACAAGACTGCGCTCGGGACGCGGTTTCTGGCTTGGGTAATCGGCAGACACCCCGAAGAGTCATGCTTTTTCGCCTCGCATACGCTGAAAATGTGCCGTAAAGTAATGAACGATATACTGAAAATCGTGAATTCCGAGGCATACAAGCAGATTTTTCCGGGCGTGGAGGTTGAATCGTCCTCCGAGGACAATTGGATAGACTTATACCCGAAAAAGTTTGACAACGGTTACAGAACGCTGTATTTTGCGGGTATTGACTCAAGTATGGCGGGTGTGATTAACTGCTCGTGGCTGCTTTACGTTGACGACCTTATAGCATCGGTAATGGAAGCGAGCAACCCCGACCGTGTGGCAAATGCGGTGGAGAAATACACGGGCGATATCCGACAACGCCGCGCGAACGGACACGTTCGGGAGCTTATGATAGCTACTCGATTTGCGACGAAAGACCCGTTAGCCGTTATGGAAACTTCACGCGAGAATAATCCGCGCTGCAAGTTTATAAAGCGTCCTGCCCTTAACGAGCTGGGCGAGAGCAATTTCATGTTCACGGTAAATCCCATGACGACGCAGCACTTTATGGACATCAAGGCAAATATGTCCGATGTTGCGTTTGAGTGCGTTTTTCAGCAGAACCCGATAGACCGCGAGGGAATGATATTCGCGGACTTGAAACGGTACAAGGAACTGCCGCCCGGAGAGCCCGATTTGATATATATGGCTTGTGACGTGGCGTATTCGGGTTCGGACAACCTGTCCGCGCCAGTGGCTTATCAATACGGCGACGATGTTTATATCCCCGATGTGGTTTTCCGAAAAGAGGGATTTACAGTAACGGTTCCGCTTGTCGGTAATTTTATAATAAAACATCAACCGAATTTAGGAGAATTCGAGGAAAACGCAGGTGGTGATGTTTATGCGGATAAAGTTAGAGATTTCATCATGGGTAGAGCAAATACGCGTATTTTCACTAAGAGGTCAAAGGCAAACAAGATGGTGCGTATAGAGCAATATGAGCCGATAATCAACAGCTTTTATTTCCTTGACCGCAGCTTATACAAACCGGGTAGCGATTATGACCGATTTATCCGCGAGCTGGAGCGTTTTAACATCAACGGGCGAAACAAGCACGATGACGCGGCAGACAGTTTGGCAATGTTGGCGGAAATGAAACAAGCAAGGAACAGGGGCGCGGGAGTTGCAATAATTCCCAGAAAGGGCAAAAGAAAAGTCAGATGATAACGTCAGATGTGGAGAGGTTCGGAGACAATAACCGCGTTTTAATGGGTCGGTCGCGGCTTGTGACTTCACTTAGTGCGAACGCGTCCATAGAGGATATACTGAAAGACATAAACGGACTTAAAGGCAAGCGCAAAAATCAGCTCGACGCAAAATGGCTTTGGGATTATACCCGAAACGCGCAGCCTATCCTTGAGCGCGTGGACACATCAAACGGAGCGTCCTCAAACAACAAAATCGTGGTAAACTATGCGGCGGCGATTGCAAGAAATCTGTCCGCTTACACATTCCCGAAAGGTATAAATTACCTTTCCCGCGACAACAGCGAGGAATACCGCGCTTTTGTGGAAAAGCTCAACAATATGATGTCCTTGAAATCGGGGAATACCGCCGTTCAGGAAATGAAGTGGTATCAGAGCGTTTGCGGTCACGCGTTTTTGTACGTCAATTATGACCGCGAAAAAAGGCGCGGCGTGCCGTTCATAATTCAGAACATCGAACCGTGGAAAGCGTTTGTTGTATACTCCGAGTATGATATTTACCGCCCTGTTTACGGCGGGATAGAGTATGACGACAGGATTTGTATTTTCACGAGTAATCAAGTCTATGAGGTCAACGACAAGGGCGAGAAGACCATGATACCTGCAAGCCACACGCTTGGCGCAGTTCCTATAATCGAAGTCCCGAATAACACCATGCGAATGGGAGATTTTGAAACGGCGGTTTCGCTGCTTGACGGAATAAATTCCGTTATGAGCGATTGTGTGAATAACGTGCAGGACGTTGTAAAGTCGTATCTGGTGCTTTTGGGAGTAGACCCCGACGAGGCTGAAAAGCTGGATTATTCCCGCGGGAGCGTTCTCGCGCTTAGATGTCCGCCCGGTACAAATCAATCGGCAAATTTCATTCACCCGTCGCTTGACGGAACGACAGTCCAACAGCTGCGGTCGAGTATGGAAACCGCGCTGAAGTTTGTAACGGGTATTCCCGACAGAGATACCGACAATTCGGCATCTTCGACGGGCGTGTCCGAGGATATAAGGACAGGGCAGTCGGACAAGGACGCTGTTGCTAACGAAAAAACGATATTTGTTGAGGAGGCGCAAAGACAGCTCTTGACGATAATTTTCAATATTTTGAAAGCCGACAATGAGATACCTATACCCTCAGGAATGACGGCGGCAGATATTGACGTTGATATTACCAGAGCAAACCGCGACAATATCCTTACAAAGTCGCAGGCTATGATGAACCTTAAACAGATAGGGCTTAGCAATGAGGACGTTATCTATTTCGGGAATATTACAAACGATGTGACAGGCGTTGTTGACAGAATGGTGACGGACGAAAGCACCGACAACACCGATGATTTAATTTAACGAGGTGTAAGTATGGGGCTTTCCGAGGAGCTGAAAAAGAGCGATAAAGCGTGGTTTTCGGAAATGCTCGGTCTGTCAAAGCAGGAAATCAGGCGCAGGCTGAAAATCTGCATAAAGACAGAGGAAGACCTTATAAGGCTTTTCGGTGATATGCGAGACGCAGCGGGGAATTCACTTCGTGATTTTATGGAAAGTTATGGGGATTTTTCCGACAGATTGAACGTTATATATTCGACGGCAAGCGAAAGTGCGTTGGAAGTGAAAACGCCTTTTTCCGCGCAGTTTGACAGAAAAGCGCGTGGCAGTTTTCTCGAAATAATGTCCGTGACCGCTAGGTGGCTTGGTGATATTACCGCCGAGGATTTAGAGAAGTTTATTGCCGAAACGTGGCTGTTTTCCACTATGAGAGCGACGAGGGCGGCGCGGTTTGTGACGAATTCTCTTTGCGAGTGCAATTCTTTTGAGCGTTTGAAACAACAAGGGTATAAATACAAGGTTTGGAACACGATATTAGACGGGCGCGAGCGTTTAACGCATTTTATCGCAAATGGTCAAAGGGTTGAGGTAGATCAACCGTTTACGGTAGGCGGGTTTTTAATGATGTTCCCGCGCGACCAGACATACGGTGCCCCGCTTAGAGAGGTAATAAATTGCAGATGCACGATAACGGGAGCTTGAAAGAAAGCTCCGAAACACAAGACCTTTTAAATGACCGCTGGTATTACTGCCCGAATTGCGGGAAAAAACTTGCAAAATACAAGGTTTACAGCCACTCGGCGGCGGTGTTCATATTATGCCGCGGGTGCAAAGAAGTTATTGAAATAAAAATTTAATACCGATATAGAGCCTTGAGCCGTTCGGAGAGCGTTTTTAACGCTTTTCGGGCGGCTTTTTGCTTTATATATACCACGACAGAGAAGTCGTTAAAACGCAAAGGACAGAGAAGTCTACAAACGCAGAGATTTAGGAGGTATTTTTATGGCAGACGAAACAAACAAGACGGTTACGCAGCCCGAAAACGCGGAAAAACCCGCTGAAACCTCAGCAGAGCAGCAGCCGCAGGAACTCGAAAAGATGATCTCTAAAGAGCTTTTCGACAAGAAGGTGTCGGAGATGAACAAGAAAATTTCCGAACTTAACGCGGCTCTTAAGGCAAAGATGTCCGAGGAGGAAAAGGCGGCGGCAGTCCAGGCTGAAAACGCCCAGGCGCTCGCGGACGCGAAAAACGAAATTGCGCGGCTTAAGACCACAACAGCGTTGACGGCGGCGGGGATTAAATCCGAGCTTTCCGAAAAGCTGGCGGCGGCGATTATCAGCAACGAGTCCGAGGGGATTGTAAGCGTTATCAAGGAAGTGCTTTCGGACAATGCGGCGCAGGTTGAGGCAAAAGTCCGCAAGGAAATTCTTTCGCAGGGCTCTCCCGACAGCGTGAAAACGGGCGGAAACCCCAAAGAGCAGGCTGACAAAAACGCCGATTTCGTGAAAAGTATCGTCGCGCCGAAAGAAGTAACTCCGTTGGAAAAGACAAAATGGTTTTAACACAAGGAGGCAGTTATGAAGTTTTCCGAAACACCGATAACGGGCGGGCGCGTTGAATTTCTTGCGTCGCCTAAGTTTATGGCAATTCAGCACAAATTCGAGGAAAAAACAGCGTCCGGCACGCCTGTTAAAATTACAGACGGTCTGGACAAAGAGCAGGTCGGGATTTGCCTTTATGACGTTGACCCCGACGTAAACCCCAACGGCGCAGTTGTCGTAATGGGAATTGTTGACAAAACGAAACTTGCAAGCGAGAACAGCACGGGAGCGGAATATTTCCCGACGCTTATTTTCGTTAAGAGCGAAGCAGAGGAGGAATAAAATATGCCGTTTACAGATTTGATTTCTGCCGATTATCTCGGCGTGGCATGGGAGGAGAGCGCACTCGCAAAAGAGGCGTATCTCGGTGAAACCCTTTTCTCCCCGAAAAAACAGACTTCGCTTGATTTGAAGTGGATAAAGGGCGCGGGAAATCTGCCCGTTACCCTTGCACCGGCTGCTTATGATGCGGAAGTTGCGCTCCGTTCGAGAATGGACGTGGCAAAGGTTGAGACCGAAATGCCGCTTTTCCGCGAGGGTATTCAGCTTACGGAAAAAGACCGCCGCGGTCTTATGGACGCTGAAAAGCTCGGCGACAGCCGCGTTCGTGAGGTTCTTTCCAAAGTTTACGACGACTCAAACAACCTTATTCGCGGCGCGAAAGTTGTTTCGGAGCGTATGGTTATGCAGCTTCTCGCCCCCGCAGACGGCAAGCCTAAAATTTCCATCAGCGGCACGGACGTAACCTATGCGTATGATTACGACCCTGCGGGAAAGTGGTATGCCTCTAACTTTACCGATGCTTCCTCGTCGCCGTGGTCTACGCCGTCATCTTCAACGCCTATTGATGACACAAACACAGTTGTGCAAAAGGCGGCTATTGAGGGTAAGAAGTTAAGATATGGGCTTATGTCGCAGAAAACGTTCAATGAACTTATGAGCTCGGCGCAGATTAAGAATGTGGCACTTTCGAGAAATGAATTTGTGTACATGACTCCCGAACTCGCAAAATCGATTTATGAAACCCTTACGGGCATCAGACCTATCGTTTACAACGCGATTTATGCGGCGACCGAAAAGGGCAAGGCAAAGAATTTCTTCCCCGACAAGGTTGTAACATTTATTCCCGAGGGTACTCTCGGAAATATGGTTTATGCGGCAACACCCGAGGAGTTTGACTCTATTTCGGGTGCAACACCGAACAAGGTAAGAATTGTTGAAAACGGTATTGCTATTACTTCTTCGGTTACAAGCGTTCTGCCGCTTAGAACGACAATCTCGGTATCGGAAGTCGTTCTGCCCTCGTTTGAGCGCATGGACGAGGTTTACGAGCTTAAAGTTGACGCGGACGAATAACGCGGAAAGGAGGTCGCCGCAATGAAAGTTAAGGCGTTGTGCAACGTCATCTACAACAAGGAATTGTACACGCACGGAGAGGTTTTTGACGCGGACAAAATGCTCAAAAACACCGTGGTTGTTCCCGAAACAAAACAAACTCCGAAACCCGAGGCGGTGGCTAAATCCAAAACCGCCGAAACTGACACCCTTAAAACCAAAAAGGGGAGATGAGGACAAATGCTTGACACGCTGGTTGAAGAGCTTAAAGAGCGCATTGCCGACACCGACCTTGAATATTGGGTTGATAAGGACGCGAAATTGCGTTATGCGCTGAAATTTGCCATAGCGGCGGTAAATAATCGCTGCGGATTCAAGCCCACCGATATCGTGCTTTACCCGATAAAGTACGAGATGAACATCATGGAGGGCGCGGTGTGGTATCTGGGAAAGCTCGGCGCGGAGGGCTACAGCTCTACATCTGAAAACGGAGTTTCCGTTACTTGGCGCGATATACCCGATTGGCTACAATCCGTCCCCGGGGGGATTAGAGTATGTTAAGCCGCCTTATGAAACAGTTTTACTGGCAGAACTTCGAGGGGTACAAGGATAAGGTTAACAAGAACGGGTATCTGACAGGCACGGAGATAATTTATTCCGAAACGCTGTCCGCGAGGGCAAACGTCTCCGCAAACAAGGGCAGTACGGACTCGGAAGTTTTCGGCAATTTGCTCGAATATGACCGTGTGATTATTACGCGCGATACGGAGCTTAATATGTCGGAGAATTCGATTGTATGGTTGGACGGCGCAAAACCGCCCGACCCGCACAATTACATTGTTGCCCGTAAGGCGTTAAGCAACAATTTTGCGCTTTTCGCGCTGAAAAGGGTGGAAACATCAAATGAAACTACGGGCTAAACTGGGAGTAAACGGTATTGAGCAGCTGATAAAGGGGGTGGAGCAGTACAAGCAAAACCTCAAAAAGCAAGCCGCGCTTTTGGTTGACAGCATTACTGCTGCGGGCGTGGATATGTGCCGCGCCGAGGTGTTGAGGCTGAAAATCTTCGATACGGGCGAGCTTTACAGCAAAGTCAACGGGTATACCGACCTGCAAGCAGGGAAAGGGTTTATCCGCGTTGATTGTGATTATGCGGTGTTTATCGAGTTTGGAACGGGAGTTCCCGGGAAGTCTTCGGGATATGTCGGAACGGCGATATCAAAGACCGCATATCGGCATATGGGCGGGACGCATTACGTCACGCTCCCCAACGGGCGCGTCGGTTGGTTTTACCCCGGAGACGACGGGAAAATGCATTTTACAGAGGGGCAAAGCTCCAGACCGTTTATGTACAACACCGCGCAGCAGCTAAGAGATTACGTCAGGGGGCTGAGTTGATATGCTTGACTTTTACACGGAAATCTTCAGTTGGCTTACATACTCGCTCCGTGAAAAGTTCCCGAATATCTTTACAACAAAATCGGACACTGCCGCGCCGCCGAAATTCCCCGCAGCGTCTATCGTACAGAAAAACAATGCGGTGTACCAGCGGACGCGGGATCTACAAATGGAAAACCACATAAATGTCCTTTTTGAAATTAACATCTACACAAACGATGTGAACACCAAAGAGGAGCAGGCGTGGGAAATAGCAACGGAAATAGCCGATTTAATGCAGTCGATAGGCTTTAACCGCACTGTGTGCGAGCCTGTCCCTAACCTCGTGGATATGTCTATTTATAGAATTACAATGAGGTTTACGGGCATTGTCGGCAAGGACAGAATTGTGTATCAGCAATAACAAGGAGGTCTAAAAATGGGCACAATTAAAAGAGCATCAAGAATTGACTTGTCAACGGCGGGTGTTGCTTTGGCGTATGCGTTTGAGACAACAAAGGGCGAACGCCCGACGGATGAATACACCCATATCGTGGGCGTTTCTTCGATACCCGCGATGAACGAATCGCCTGAAATCATCGATTCAACAACACTTGACGAGTTGACGGAGCGCGTAGGCGTAGCGGGTCTGAAAGGTTTGCCGTCCGCGACAGCTTTCGGAGCAAATTACACCGAACAGCTTCAGAACCAGTGGGAAGACATAATGACTAAGTTTGCTGCCGCGAAAGCAGAAGGCAAAAGGATGTGGGTCGCGGTCGTTATACCTAATATGACAAAAGCTTTTTACTACACGGTTGAGCCTTCGCCCCTCGGACAGCCGGGAATTGATGTCGGTGCGGTAATCAGCATAGATTTGTATCTCACAAAGACAAGCGAAATCCAGTTGGAAACCGCTCCTACATCGGTTGTGGCGTGGGAAGCAGCTTAATTTATACGGAGGTATACATAATATGGTAAATTTTACGTTTGAAGGCAAACAGTATTCCCTTGGGTTTAACCGCAAGTCCGCTGCGGCTCTCGAAAATGCGGGGTTTAACGCATATGAGATTGACAATAAGGGAAACATCATGATCCCGCTTATTGTTCAGGCTTCGTTTATGATGAACCACAAGAAAATGCGTTCCGACGAGATCGACAAGATCTATGAGCAGATAGGGAACAAGGACGGGTTTATTGTCGCGCTTGTAAAGGAATACCGCAAGACCTACGAGAGCCTTATCGGAAGCGGCGATGAGGACGACGAAAATTTTATCAAGTGGGCGGAGACTTAACGGAGCAGAACCGTTCACACGAAAAGGGGAAAGCGGAAACGCTCGGAGAGCTTTTCGAGCGCGTTTTCCCGATGTACCTTAATATGGGAATGACAACGGAGGGGTTTTGGGAACAAGACCCCTCTCTTTGTAAGGCGTACAGAAAAGCGTATGAAATGCGGCGGGAGCAGGAGTTTGAAAAAATGAACTATCAAGCGTGGCTTCAGGGTCGCTATATTTATGACGCTTTGTGCGCCGTACACCCGTTATACCACACATTTGCGAAGAAAGGTACACAAGCAGCTCCGTATTATGACGAACCTATCAAATTCTATAAAAGCGAGGAAGAAAAACGCCAGACCGAAATTGAAGAATTGCGGCAAAAGACGTATAATTATTTCCTTGCTTTAATGAAAGGAGAGCAAGAGCAGAATGGCAAATGACTTAAACATTGACAGCCTGTCGATTGAGTTTGAAGTAACTTCCACCGATGCATTGAACGCCGTGGACAAGCTGACGGAAAAGCTCAATGCCCTCAAAGCGGCGACACAGGGCGGACTTTTGGACGCGTCCTCGGTCGTAGATGGGCTTAAGCACATAGCACAAGCGGCGAAGGATATTAACTCGGTCGACGCCTCCAAATTGTCGGATATCACGGACGCAGTACAGAAAATGAATAACATTTCCGTTACGGCGAATCTGTCGGGCGTTGCTGAACAGGTGGAAAACCTCGCTGCAGCGGCGGCGAAAATCTCGGAAATGCCCGCGATAGACCAGACGAAAGTTGACAGCATATCCGCGCTTGGTACGGCACTTTCTTCACTATCGAATATTCCGCAGTTGCCCGATCTGTCAAGCACGGCGCGATCACTTTCCCAGCTCGGCACAATGGCGGCGGGCATTTCGGGAGTGGATATGCAGGGGGTTAAAGAGAAAATAGAGGGGCTTTCAGATGCGTTAAAGCCGCTTGAAAATCTTGGAAAAACGAACCTGTCAAGCTTTATTAACTCCCTTAAGAAACTGCCCGAAATCAGCACTGCGCTTAGTAACCTTGATATGGGCACGTTCTCATCGCAAATAAGTGAACTGGCTACTGCGATACACCCACTTGCAACAGAATTCAGCACTCTTGCGCAGTCCGTTGCGTCGCTCCCTGCGCCGCTTCAAAATGCCGTTGCAAGTCTTGCGGGTTATAGCGGTGCTGCGGGTCAAGCGACAAATAAGACAAATTCGCTGCTTACCAAAATAAAGAATTTGTTTAATATCGGGGCGATAATTGCCGTATTTGGGCGTATAAAAGGAATATTGCAAAGCTCAAACGCTTATGTTGAAAACCTTAACCTGTTTTCCGTGGCTATGGGCGATGCGGCAGACGAGGCATTGAATTTTGCGAACCGCGTCAACGAACTTATGGGAATTGATGTCTCCGAATGGATAAGAAATCAGGGAACATTTAAACAAATCGCCTCGGGTTTCGGCGTTGTGGAGGATAAGGCAGTCTTGATGTCGCAGAACCTCACTCAACTAGGTTATGATATATCCTCGTTCTTCAACATCTCCGTAGAGGAGTCAATGCTGAAACTTCAGAGCGGAATTTCCGGTGAACTTGAACCGTTAAACTTAGCGGCTTGATGTGGTGACACATCTCGAACAACGTAGTGAACCGCCAAATGGCGGGTGTGCGCTTTGCGTTTAGCTATCGTAGGAAATGACGATAAAAAGCGTGCTAACAGGGAAAAACTAAGTCTGAAAACAAACGGCTTAACTTTCAGATATGTTAATCCTGTGCTTTCTGATAAGGAAGTCTAACGACCATTCCTCGGACGTGAGATTCGTCAACAGAAGTAGGGGCGGGGTGAAATTACCCGCTGGGTGAGAACCCCTTAAATCGAAGTGCTACGGCGGTAAATATTACCGTGTGATATGGTCTACTCCCCTAATAAATATCGGGAAACCGAGGGTATAAAGGTAAGAAGATTGGGCTATGCGCTTGACGTTGCTACATTGCAACAGGTGGCGTATAATCACGGGATTTATGAATCCGTGCAGAATATGACGCAGGCGCAGAAGTCGCAGATACGCTATATCGCAATTATGGAGCAGTCCGCAAACGCTATGAACGATATGGCGCGTACAATCGAAAGCCCTGCGAACCAGATGAGGATTTTCGAGCAGAGAATAGATCAGTTTAAGAGAGCAGTCGGAAACGGGTTAATGCCTATTGTAAGTGCGGCGTTGCCTTATCTTACGGCTTTTGTCCGCATACTTACCGAAACCGTGCAGGGTATAGCGGATTCCTTGGGATTTGAGATACCGCAGTTTAACTACGGCGATATTGTAGCGGACAGCAACAAGGGAATAGCGTCAAGTTTTGACGATGCGACGGCAGCGGCGAAGACGTTCAAGGGGACGCTTTCAAGCATTGACCAGTTGAACATAATCGGCAGTCATAAAGAAAGCGGAACGGGTGACCTTACAAACCCGTATGACCTTGACCTTGATTTGCCGTCCTATGATTTCCTTGACGGTCTGTCGGAGAGCGCGGATGACGTTTACAACAAGATGAAAAAGGTGTTCAGCGGCATAGTGGGCTTTGTGAAAGAGGCTCTGCCGTATGTGGCAGCGTTCGGCGCGGCGATTGTAGGAATAAAGCTTGGTGGGCTTATAGCACAGTTGCCTAAATTGGCTTCAACTGCATTTATGGCTGTAAAAAGTTTTTCTCCTTTTCAGCTTGCGCTTGCGGCGGCGGCATCTTCGGCTGTACTCTTGTATAGCGGCATTAAAAACCTTAAAACGGGCACCGGCAACCTCGCTAACAATATAATGAAAGTTAAGGCGGGTTTTGGTATCGCAACGGGAGCAGTTGCAGGATTTGTGGCTACGGGTCACCCCATAGCGGCAATTGCGGTTGCAATCAGCGCGGTAGTTGGCGCTTTGGCGGGTTGGGATTCCGCTCAAAGGGAAATAAACAGAACCATTTCTGACAGCATTGTTTATATGGACAATGGTGGCATTTCAATCAGAGGGTTTACTGATGGGTTCAAGAGTTATTTTTCATCAATTACCGATCACTATGATGATATTTTAGCCAACACAAAAGCGTTTGAGAGCAATGAAACCCAGTTGAGAAACGCTGCTAAAGAAGTTTCAAATCTAACCGACAAATATATGAACTTGGACTCGGAAATGACCGAGGCAGACGCGCAGGCACTCGCAGATAATATTAAAAAAATTGGCGATAGCATCAGAGATAATTTGGGAGATGCCGTGCAGGGGATAATAACAGGTTTACAGGGTACATTTGGAACTTTTGTTACTGAAATGGGCGGTAGCGTAGATGACTTAATCGGTAAATTCAACTTGCTGGAAGAACTGGGTGGATCCTCTATTAATTATCAGCAGAAAAAAGCCGAAGAAATAGTCAAAAATATAACAGGTGGTGACCTGTCGCTTGAAGAACGGCAGGAAGCATTGCAAGAACTTAATGACACAATCAAGAATATGGGCGCAAATGTAGATTTGGGTACTGACGAATCGTACTCTTTTTATAACGCACTCAAAAAAGCAACAACCGCAAAAATCGATTTTAAAAATCACGATGAACTTTTGGACAATATCAACAGTTTCAAGGAAATGGCGGCAACTGCCAAATCAAGTATTGAGGAGGCACGTCTTGCGCTTAGGAAGTCAACCGAAACCGAAATGGAACGCCTTAAGACGGCAATGTACAAGGACACGGGGCAGACCGTTGCACAAGCGTTTGACGAAATGGTTGGAGAAGGCGCATTTGATAAAATGTTTTCAGAAACCTTAGCAGCAATTGACGAAAGTGCCAAATTTGATACCGGCAGGATAGACAATGCAATGTCCCTTTTTGTGTCGTCAATAACAGATAAACTTGACCAAGCGGTTTTGGATTCTGCGGCAACAGAACAAATTGCTTTTGGCGATGCTTTAAGCGGAACGTTCACGGCATACGGGGAAACGCTTGCTGATACTATGCAAAATGGCTCGTTTTGGGAAAAAGCAACGGCGTTTCTTTCGCCTCTTGGGAGCTTGGCAGGCAACTCGTTGGTGGGTAATGTTGACGCTGTTGCAGAAGCGGAGAAAAAACACCTCGAAACAATAAAAGAGGGGTATTCCGACATATACGATGCCTTGTCTGAAACGGGTGTTAAAGTTACTGATGAATCTAAGAAAATTGCTGCAGATACAATTCAAGGCTGGGTTGATGGCACAATAGAAAATCAAGATGACTTGTTTAAAGCACTTGACTCTTTGGGCAATAAATCAATTGACACGGTGAGAGAATCGCTTGAATCAAACTCCCCGTCGAGAAAGACAATGGAAATCGGCGGAGATTTTGACGAGGGATTTAGATTAGGTATTCTTAGAGGCGAACACGACGTATTTTCGACAATTCGAGAGTTTGGCGAAAGGGTCGCAGTATTGTTTCAAAGTTATATGCCCGATTTTGGCGTATATGCGGAGCAAGCGTCGGCAAGTTTCTCGAAAATATATCAGCCGAAAACAAGTTACTCCTACGCCGCGCAGACTGCGCCCGCTGTACAGTCGGCAGGATATGACCCGAGAGCCGTAACGGAGGCGGCGCAGCTTTGGGGGTCGGTTGACAGACCGATAGATGTAAATGTACAGCTTAATAGCGTTGTTGAGCTTGACGGCGACCAAGTGGGTCAGGCAGTCACAAATTATCAGAATGGGCGCGTAATTGCGTCAAACGGTATGGCAAAATAATTTTTCCCCGTCTGCAATTTTTTCTGCGGACGGGGATTTTTACGAAAATTTTCGGTTGACACAGCAAATAAAATGTGGTAAAATGATATTGTCAAAGGGGCACTCCTGCCTTTGGCGGTTAAGCGGCTTTTGTAATTTCACCGATTTTTTCCTTTCGCTTTTTACCTCGCAAGCCGAACCCCCGTTCCGAAAGAGCGGGGGTTCGGTGTTTATTTTTAGTAAACAGGGCGGAATTTTTAATATCCGTTCTGAGCAACACCATATATGGCTTGCTCGTGCGTAAATCCCTCATATTCAAGCTGGTTTATCAAGCTTTCTCTTGAAAAACTAGTGTATTTTAAATATTGCTCTGCCATTTTAGCAGCTTGTTCATTCCAATTGGCATTACATTTATCCGCGCCGTAAACCGCCTGTTCGTGCGTGAATTTTTCATATTCTAACTGTTTTATTAAACCTGTATAGGAAAAAGCAGAATAATCCAAATAGTTTTTTGCCTTTTTTAGTGCTTGCTCGTTCCAATTCGCGCCGACATTATCAGCCCCATAGGTCGCCTCAGTGGTTGAAAACCCTTCGTATTCTAGCTGTCCTATTAAGCCGTTGCGCGAAAATGCTGAATAGTTTAAATAGGATTCTGCTTTTTTAAGAGCATTTCTCTCTCCAATAGTAACGGTTGATTGAGTAGAAACGGGTTGACTTTCGCTTGAAGATGTTGGCTTGTTGCTTTCGGAAGTTGTGGAGGCGGGTAAAGTATATAATTTTTGGTCTTCGGTCAATTCCCATACATCAGTATTTTCAATTACTTCATCAAGCGCAGCGAGTACATCAGTATCAACAAAATTCATATCGTGTTTTATCTCGTCGCCGTCTTTGTATACAAGCCAAACTACGATAGGATTTCCATTATTGTCAATAATAACGGTTACAGCATTTTCACAACCGTTTATTTCAATTTCATCTTCGGCATATGAGCCCAAATGAAGGTTAAAGAAATAATAGACAAATGCGGCTTTTTCTTGTACTGTGTTATTTGAAGAAATGTTACAAATTAGTTTAACTTGTGATTTGTTCTCGTAAAAATATGTAGACAAATACACACTAGATTTTATGTTATACTGGTCAATATCCAAACCGGTAGAGGACTGCTTAGTGCAATAACTTTCAGGTACCGTCAATACCTTTGCGACCCTTTTCACGTTTTCTTTGGGCATACGATATTCTTCGTTACCGTCTCCCCCTTTTAACGATGAAAGTTCTTGAGACATTTCCTCGTTTTCTGTTTCAAGAGAGCTAACTTTTGACAAAAGATTGTCACAACTTGAACTTAGTGAAGAATTTGTTGCCGAAAGTTCAAGATTTCTTTTATACATACCGCGGTCATAGATAAAAAGGAGAGTAATCACCAGAACCGCAATACCCGAAAATGTAATAATCAAGGCTTTTTTCATTTTATCGTTTCCTTTCAATCAAATTATAATATGATTTATTTTAACATATATTTAAGTTAAATACAAGTTAAAGAGAAATTTTTCGTTAAAAAATAGAATTTTTTTGTATAAAACTAACAAAAAATATGAAAAATCTTGCAATTTGTGTTGATAAGAAGTATAATAATAAACAGTATAGTGGGAGGTATAATTATGAAAAAAACAATATTGATATTATGCGCGGCGGTTCTTTTGCTTTCGGGGTGTTCAGCAAACAAAGAGTTGTTTGAAAACAATAGCTCTGAATCCACTTCATCAAGTTCAACGGCTAGTAGCGTGATTGAAACAAGTAGTTCAAGCACATCAAGAAATACAATTACTTCAAGTGACACAAGCAGTACAAATACTGATGAAAGCAGTTCAAGTATTGCTGAAAGTAGCGATACTGAAAGTTCAAGTGAAGAACCGAGCATTGTTTTAACTGAAGATTATGTACTTAGCAATTCAACGGAAACGTTAACCACGCCTTCTGGGAACATATGGTTTGACTTAGACGGGCAGTATGTCACTTATATTGACAGATGGGAAAGTATGAACGATGATGAAATCGTTGCTGAAGCGTATCTTGATATGACCGATATTTTGGTTAATACAAAACACGGCGTGGTTAATTTTGTGTGGGCAAACAAAGAAGGTAATTTTGAGGCTCTTGGTGTTATAGCCACAAAATGGAACGGTAAAATTTTAAACTGTAGTAAAATTGTATGGTTTGGCGATAAATATAAAAGATTGAATAGCAACGAATTCGCAGATATTATGTATGAAGCGTTACAAGAAAATATAGGTAACTAATTTTTATAAAGTTATAAATAACAATAAAATTTGAGGAGGTAAAAGGTTATGGCAAAAGGGAAAAAGAAGTTTATAGACACGCGTGACCCGATAGGTCAAATCTTTTCGGGGATAACGCTTTTCCTTACCATAGTCAGCGGCGTGGGAATGGTGTCTGCGCTTATCGCGTTGATATGCAGAGCAGAAGACGCGGGAATAGCTTTCGGAATTCTTACAGGGGCTTTCGTGGTTTTTCTGTTTATGTATTGGGCGGTCGTTTCGGTGTCCAAAATCGTAAACAACACCACCGAAATGAACGAAACACTAAAGGAGATCCGAAATTCTCTTAAACCCACAAATAACAGCAATTCGGAAACCCAGTAATAAGCAGCTCCCCTCGGCGGCATACCGAGGGGAATTTTGTTATAAAAACGTCAAGTATTTTTTTCAAAAGCTATTGACAATGTGAATTTAATGTGCTATAATTATTATAATTAAATATGTATAGAGCCTTTGAGCCGATTCGGCGGGTGCATTATGCGCCTGTCGGTCGGCTCTTTTTTTGTTTTAGGGGGAAAAGAGGGTAACAAGTAATGGCAAAAGGCACGGTTTGTTGGCTTAAAATAGACGGTGTTGTTATGCCCACGCCGTCGGATTATACGTTTGTTGAGGCAGACTTCGACTCGGACTCCTCGGCGCGTTCGGAAACGGGACTTCTCATAAGAGACAGAATAAGGCAAGGCGTTTTGTCGCCCGAATACACGTGGAACATAATTACAACGGCGCAGCTCGCGGTAATCCTTAAAGCCTGCAAGCCCGAAAAAATACAGGTTACTTGCTTTGACCCTATGGCAGCGGAGGAAGAAGTTCCGTTTATGCGCACTTTTTCGGGATATGCACAGGCAACGCGAAAGCCGAAAGTTGTACTCCCCCGCGAAAATCCTCTTGATACGTTGTGGAAGCTTTCAATGTCGTTTATTGAATATTAAGGGGAGGAGCGATGTTGTATGTATCCCGTCAGCGACGAATACAAAGCCGCCATTTCCGAGAACGTCAGGACGTTCAGGATTGGCGGGCAGATAAAGCTGAAAAGCGGCGAAATTATTCCGATTTCGGACACTACTGTCAGCGATAAAGAAGAAATTAAGATAGATACCCGCGCTATGTCGTCCGACGACGATATGAGTTTAGGTTATTGCGGGTCTGCCACTTTGTCTATGTACATCATAGACAACAACACGTCAAGGTCATACGGTGACGCGGAAATAACGCTTACTTGCGGCTTGCAGCTGAAAAACGGCGAGTTTGAAGATATACCTATGGGCATATTTTATGTGAATTCAAACTCGGTAAAGCGGCAAAGGAATATGTTTAAAATCACCGCTTACGACGCTATGGTAAAACTGCAATATGCGCTTACGGAAACAATGCGAGCGCAGCTTAAAGGCAAGACTGCATATCAGGCGGCGGCGATGCTCTGTAATGGCAATATGGCGCAAACCGAGGAGGAAGTTTCGGCATACCCTAACGGAGACCTCGCGCTTGATTTTTCCTCAACGCAAATCGAAACAGCCCGCGATGCCATTATGTGGTGCGGTCATCTTATGGGGTGCTTTACTTGCATTGATCGTTTCGGCAAACTGAAATTTGAACAGTTGCAGCCGAGAAATTTCACATTTGATGAGCAGTATATCTATATAACGCCCGATCGGACAATAACGGCAGACCAGCGTTTTAAGACGGAGTTTTCGGAAACTCGTATGCAGATATTCAAACTGGTAATGCGTGACAAGGATAATCAGCCCGCATTTTATAAAGCCACTTCTACAGCGGAAGAACATAAGAGTTCGCTTATCTCTTACGAAACCGAACAAAACCCTTTGGTAATCGGACAGACGACGCGTTCGGTGGCTGACGTTCTAAAAAAAATAGTACTCGAGGCTTTACACCGAATGGCAATACAGCCTTTTAAAGCGTCTGTTGCCAACGACCCCGCGCTTGAGGTGCGGGATTATATAAGATTACAAAGCGGCGGGAACATTGACATTGGCACTTTCTCCTCAATGCTTACGCACTCCGTTTGGAGATATAGAGGGAGGCAGGACTTGATAAGTTCCACGTCAATGCAAATGGTAAGTTACGACGAGGGAACGGAAATCGCGCAAATAGCTACAATAGGCGCGAATAATGCAATAAATCCGATAGCCTCCGAGGAGAAAACATACGTCCAGCCGCGCTCCCAAACCGAAAAGATGGCAGCCAACGCAGGCGGGGGCGGTGATACAGACAGGCTTGTTTCTACGACTGGAGGTGAACTTCGCTTTTATGGTAATGGGTTTGGGATAATAGACTATACCGGCAAGCAGGTATTTACATTTTTCCCCAATCAGATGCAGATGCCATTTCAAGACGGATTTACCATATATTCATCAGAGCAAACGGGCTTTGGAATAATAAATATTGATAAATACGGAATACATAATAACTATAATAGAAACACAAGCGGTTTTGAAATTGTATCCACCGAAGCATCGCTTTCAGTATTCCCTGAACCCGGTGTTGAACTTGGACATATCAGGTTCGGAGGTATTACTTTGCGTGTGAGGTGGGGGGATGATAACAAACGTCATTTATATTTTGATAGCGGACTAGGCGACGAAATTCAAATTGGTTAAAAGGAGGAATTCAAGTGTTCAAAACGGTGAATTTGACGGGCGAGGAAACCGCCGTTACGGGGCTTGGCGGGCAGAACACCGCCTTGCAAAACCTTGGCTCGTCTACTATTTACGCATCGGCACAGTCTGGCATTATGCCCGAGGCGGACGGCGTATGCGCCATACCCGCAGGCGGGAGCGCGGTCATTCCTGACACGCGCGGTACGATTTACCTTTATGGTAAAGGTAAGGTACAGCTGAACGGATCCAACTGGTGCAACTCAAATTTTAAGCAGCCGCCGTCGGACGGTGGGTCTGGCGGCGGGGTACTCACAAGCATTGCAGGCGCAATTCAGGCACTTGTAGATGATGTAATTTGTATCATACCAGAGGAGGAATAAAAATGCCTATACAAACAATTGAAATTGCTCCGCAGGAGAGCCTTGAAACTCTGCCTGCAGCATTTGCGACAGCTTTGCACAACGCTCTCGGCGAGGGTTGGACACTTGGAGAAGATAACAGCGTGACAAACGAGAGCGGGGTCGGAGTTATTTTTGAAAGCGATAATTCTAGCCGCACATATATGATAATAAAAAACAAATATGGCAAATTAACCTCTGGCAGCTCTAGACAAGGCAACGAGGCACAATGGGCAGCGGGGCGTTCTTATTTCCTTGATGTTTTAGTGACATCAAACAGCACGGTTGCGCTGGATATTCGCCCAAAGAGCAACAATCAATATTTTACAACTGTTATTGCAAATGATAATTTAGGCTGCTGTACGGCGTTTTATGCTGTATACAGCAGTATATATGCCGTTACAGATAACGAGGCTGGCAATTATACTTTGCCCATAGGCGCACCCTCTCCAACTGCTACCGCTAGCAATTTTTCGTTCGCAAAATGCCCTAATGTGGAAACGGGAGCAATGTTCAACGATTTGTATGTTTTAATTTCTACAGTTTCGGGCGCAACGCTCCCAAATGAAATGATAATCAACGACACAAAATATTATGCTGTTGGTTCACGGAGTACGCAAACACCATCGCACGCGTTTGCGGTGAAAGACGGCTAAAGCAATGAAAGAGAGGTAAATAATAATGGACAATACAGTTATTGTTGCACTTATCTCGCTTGTGGGAACGCTTTTTGGGAGTTTCGGCGGCATCGTTGTAAGCTCTAAACTTACGGCGTATAGGATTGAGCAGCTTGAAAAGCGCGTTGCAGAACACAACAATTTTGCGCGGAGAATGCCTGTTGTCGAGGAACGTATCGACCAGATCGAACATCGAATTGACAAACTGGAAAATGAGTAACTAAGAAAGGACGGTAAAATTATGGCGTTTTTGACACCTGATAAAGTGAGAACAGAACACGGGCTTGTTATCAAGGAAAAAATCATTCCGTTCAGGACGCGTTGGAAAATGAACGCTTTCGACGGCAACGGGAAACTTATTGCCGCAAAAGGCGACCTTTACAAGGCTGACCGTTTGCTTTCGGGCGGTACTGGAAAAGTGCAATGGATAACAATTCACAATACCGATGACATAAACGAGGCAAAAGGTACGAACGACGCGGAACAGTATGCCCGCGCAGTTGTACAAAACCAGTCTATGGGGCTGTCGCGCGAGCATTATTACATTGACGAAACTGATTGTTGGCAAGTGCTTGCTGAAAACGAAGTAGGCTGGCACGCGGCAGACGGGAACGGTCCGGGCAATGAAACTTCCATAGCTGTTGAAATAATTATGAACGGCAGCGGGAGCAAGGACGACGTAGGCGCGGAAGATAGGGGCGCACTTCTGGCGGCTATACTGCTGGACCGCCATAATCTGGGGATAGACAAGCTGACTACTCACAAGCATTGGTATCCCAAAAAGGAATGTCCTTATTACATATTGCCGCATTGGGACGCTTTTAAGGCGAAAGTCGAGAGATACCTTAAGCAGATAAAATCTGAAAATGACAACAAGGACACCGACACCCCCGCTGCGGGAGGAAAAACGCTGTATCGGGTACAGGTAGGCGCGTTTTCAAAAGTCGAAAATGCAATGGAGTGTGCAAAGAGCCTTAAAGCCAAGGGGTTTGATAACTTCATAGTTTATGTTGACAAGCTGTATAAGGTTCAGGTGGGAGCGTTCTCTTTCAAGTCAAACGCTGAGGCAATGAAAAAGAATGTTGTCGGAGCGGGATTTGAGGCGTTTGTTACCACAACAAGCACAAAACCCTTGAAATCTAACGAGGAAATCGCAAAAGAAGTCGCTCGCGGAGATTGGGGCAACGGTGACGAAAGACGCAAACGCCTTGAGACGGCGGGATATGACCATGACGCTGTACAGAAAATTGTAAACAATTTGATTTGATTTTGCCGAAAGGAGAATGTTTATGGAGTTTTTTGGAAATTTCATTTCGGAATACGGTATGCAGATACTTTACGCGATAATCACGGCGGTTTGCGCGTGGCTTGGCGTACAAATTAAGACTCTTTGTACTAAGATTTGCAATACAAAGACCAAAAAGGAAGTTGCCGAAACCGTAGTCCGCGCGGTAGAGCAGATTTACAAAGAACTGCACGGAGAAGAAAAACTTGAAAAGGCATTATCGGCAGCGGCTGAAATGTTACGCGAAAAGGGAATAGAGGTTACCGACCTTGAACTGCGTATGCTTGTTGAGTCTGCGTTGGCAGAATTTAACAAGGCTTTCGAGAAAGATATTCCTGCCGCCGAAAGCATTGCTGTGGAATAAGTCTTCCGAGAGTGAGGATAGGTATGGGAAAGGTTTTGAAAATCTTTGATTTGACTGTGAGTGAGCTGCAAAGATGCCGAGAGCTTTGTAACTTTACGCCCGATGAGCAGGAATATTTCGAGCAGAGATCGCGCCGAAAATCTAACGTTCAAATCGCGCTTGAAAGTCATTGGAGCGAGTCCAAAGTTGACAGACTGGCGCATGCTGTCAAAGAAAAAATTAAACGCATTTAATAATTTCGCCGGCAAATCCGCGATGTTTTAAAAGGGCTTTTTAAAAGTCTTTTTGAAGTATCGCGGATTTATTTTTGTGTTAAAATGCAATATATAATGATATAGCAAACGCCAAATTTTACTATATTATTGGACAACCTCACATTTATGGGAGGTTGTCTTGTTTTTATAATGTGGCAAAAATGGCTTAGTAATACGGGATAATTGAAAGGTATATCTTTTTGGTTTACGGCGGTCCGGACGGGGAGCTTGCAGCCTCTTTAAGATACCTCTCGCAAAGGTTTACCATGCCCGACAACCGCGGCAAGGCGCTGCTTACCGACATCGGCACGGAGGAGCTTGCGCACCTTGAGATAGTCGGGAGCATAGTAGGGCAGCTTACCGACGGCGAGGGCGCAAAAAGCTTTGATAAATACGGTGTCGGAGACTACTATGTAGACCACGCAAACGCAGTTTATCCCGCGTCTGCGGCGGGAGTGCCCTTTACGGCGGCATATCTCCAGTCAAAGGGCGACCCCATTGCCGACCTTGCGGAGAACCTCGCGGCAGAGCAGAAAGCCCGCGCTACATACGATAACATTCTGCGGCTTTCGGACGATCCCGACGTAAACGAAGTGATAAAATTCCTGCGCGAACGCGAGGTTGTTCATTTCCAGCGTTTTGGAGAACTGCTTGACTACTATCAGTCCAAAATAGAGGACTGCAAGTAACTTTTATTCTCCGATAACACGAAAAAAAGGCTGTACCGATAAGGCACAGCCTTTGATTTTTAATCAATAGTGCGAATTTGCTCGACAATAGACTGTTTTCGCAGTCCGTAAAGCGGGATAAACGACGCCAGAAGTGCCGCTATAAACGCGGGAACAAGGGCTATAAGCACTTTCGGTATTGGTGCGGCGTAGGAGATAAATTGTCCGAACATACCCGCTACCATATCGTCCTTGCCTATCATCATCTGTGTAAGAGCCATAAGCACCTCGCACAGGATAATTGACGCTATTCCCGAAATGAACACATATTGCAGGCACTCTATCACCGTCATACGGTTCATTTGCTTGTCGGTCATGCCGACGCTTATTAAAGAGGCGATTTCCCCGCGGCGGTTGAGAATTCCCGTGGAAAGAATATTCACCATATTGACTATCGCAATAAGCGCAAACAGAATATTCAGCGCGTTAGAGCCTATGCGTATTGCCGACAGCATAGAGTTTGTTTCTCTGTAACTGCGGAAAGAATCGTTATACCATGTGAACAAATCGCCGTTTTTGTTAAGGAAGTCCTCGGCTTTGTCGTAATTTGTCGGGTCTATAAGGTCGACAAAGGTGTCCGAAAGCATATTTCCCCCGAACATAACGTGATCGTAGTCGTATTGATACTCTCCGCTGTAATATGCGTCAACGGTTGAAATAAAGTCCCACATGTCAAACCCCGGCAAAACAAGGTTTCCGTAGGAGTGCCTGAAGGAGTCGTTTGTCCCGAGTGTGTAGGTTGCCGCAATATCAAGCGTTTTTTCGGTTGTTCCGCGGTAAATATACGAATACATGCGGTCTTCGGAATCCTCCTCGTCGTCTTCGGCAACTTCGGGTTCTTCCGTGCTTTCCCCATAGCTGTCGCCAAAGTAAAGCGAGGGATCGCCCTTCTGAAACTTATCAACGTATTCGGGGAGAATGTTCTCTTTATCCAGCGTTGCAAGTCTGTCCTGACGCGTGTAGGTGATTTTCCCGTTTTCAGCATTCAGATAATAGCAGTCCTTCATAATATACGAGCGGTTTTCGGAAAGCTCCTCGTAGGATACGGGAGGATTGTTGTTAAACAGCTTCATATACAGCGGCTTGTTTAAGAAAAGTATAATGTATCTTGAAGGGTCTTCGCCGGGATTTTGGGATATTATGTTATAGTCGGTATTCGCTATATACGCCAGCGGCTCTTTAAACATCCCCGACTCCTCAAACCTCTTGCAAACGTCCTCGTAAGCGGTATTTCCCGAGGTTGGCTTATAATAATAAGACACGCCGAAATTGAATTCTGCAAGCGGAGCCTGCTCTTCTAACGGACCTGTCAGACTGTTTTCAAATTTGTCGACAATTATGGTAACCGACGCGAAAAGCGTTATCGACACCGTAAGCGACAGCACGGAGACTATAAACCGCTTTGGCTGACGGCGGTTGTTTCGTGCGGCAAGAGTACCCGTCCAGCCGAAAATTTTCCCGAAAAGCGATCTTTTCTTCACCTTTTTGACAGCGTTTGACCGCGCGCTCATTGCCTGTATCGGCGTCTTCTTTATAACTCTCATTCCCACGCCGTATGCCGAAAGCAATACCCACAAAATTCCCGTTGCCGCCGCCAGAAACGTTAAAAGCGGGTTTACATGGAGCTTTATAAGCTCCGATGCCTGCTCGGCGGTGAAAAATACACCGATAATACATTCGTTGACGATTATCTTAAACACCGCGAACGCAATGCCTATACCTGCGAGAATTCCGAGCGGAAGTCCCGCAACCGACAGAATAAGCCCCTCGAACGTGATAATCCTCACTATCTGCATAGGCGTAGCACCCACGGACTGAAGCACTCCGAACTGCCGTTCGCGCTCCTTTGACGAGATTTCAAACGCCGTGTCGATAAGCAGTCTCAGCACCAGAATGATGAAGATAATTACAACATACAGCAGAATTATCCACAATACCCACTGAACTCTGTCGTTGTCGTCAACCGGACGGTAATTCCCGAGCGAAGACGAACCGATATAGCCTACATCGTCGTCGGAAATTGATGCCCCATGCATTTTTACCTGCAGACCGACCTCGCCAAGAAGGTCCCGTATAGTTTCTACTGCGGTTTTGCCCGAATTTATCGGAAACGTTTTTTCAAAGAAGCAATACACCGATCCGCTTATGCGCTTTTCAAAGCTTACGATTACTTCATTTTCCTCTTTTTCGGCAGTCCCGTATTCCTTGAATTTTTCGATAAATGCGTCAATCTTTTCAGACTTCTGCGTGTCGCCCTCGACAATATAATATGAGAACGTGTAGTGATACGGCGTTTTTTTGTAGGTTACCTCATACATACAACCCATATATGTGGTAAACGCGGTGAATATGACCGTAAGTATCGCTATAGCAAGCGCGATGCTGCATACTGTAAGAGCCGAGTGGCGTTTTTGCGTTTTAATGTAGCGAAGAGCGAGTTTTCCCGTGAACATCAAGCCACCCCCTTACGCCTGCGTATCGTTTACTATCCTGCCGTCGGACAGGGTGATTATTCTGTCGCACCGAAGAGCAATTTTCTCGTCGTGGGTGATGATAATCATGGTCTGGTTCAGCTCCTTATTGGAGCGTTTAAGCAGCTCCACAATCTCCGCGCTGTTTTTGCTGTCAAGGTTTCCCGTGGGTTCGTCCGCCAGAATAACGGCAGGGGAGTTGAACAGTGCGCGCCCGATAGAAATCCGCTGCTGCTGACCGCCGGAAAGCTGCGACGGAAGATGATTTCTCCTAGCGGTAAGGTCAAGCGACGCGAGCATTTTTTCAACGTGCGCGGGGTCGGGCTTTCTGCCGTCCATTATCATCGGCAGCGTGATGTTTTCCTCGGCGTTCAGCACGGGAATAAGGTTGTAAAACTGGTAGATAAGACCCACCTGTCTGCGGCGGAATACCGCAAGCTTTGTGTTGCTTTGCTTGAAAACGTCCTGCCCGTCAAGAAAAACTTTTCCCGAAGTGGGACGGTCAACCGCTCCGATAATATGGAGCAGCGTGGATTTCCCCGAGCCCGACGCTCCGACAACAGCCAGCATCTGCCCCTTCGGCACGGAAAACGACACGTTGTCAAGTGCTTTTACTTCGTTTTCGCCTTTGCCGTAGGTTTTGCAGAGATTTTCGATTTTAAGCAGTTCCATTTGAATTCCTCCTTTTATCAATATAATACCACATAAAAATAACAATTGCATTTCTTTTTTATTACAATTCTGTAATAATTGAAAAAACTGTTGCGAAAACGAGAGAAATTTGCTATAATAAAGTAAAAATAAAGCTTTCGCGAAAACGGGGGTGCTTATGCGAAGTATTCTTTTGATAGAGGACGACGATCCGTTAGCTAAAAGCATTTCGGGATTTTTGTCGGGAGAGGGCTTTAAAGTAACGCACGCCCGCGGACAGACCGACGGCGTGAAGTTGTTTGAAACAGAAAATTTCGATTGCGTGCTGCTTGATATTTCTCTTGAGGACGGAAACGGGCTTGCGATATGCGCGCTTATAAAATCGCTTGGCGATACGCCCGTTATTTTCCTCACCGCCTCCGCAGACGAGACCTGCACGGTCGCGGGGTTTGAGGTCGGCGCGGACGATTATATAGGAAAGCCTTTTCGTCCGAGAGAGCTTGTCGCGCGGATAAAAAATGCTCTCAGAAAGCACAGCGGTTCTCAAACGACGCTGAAATGCGCCGACGTCGTTATAGACACCGCGCGGGGAGTGGTTACTAAAAACGGGGAAGAGGTGTTTTTGTCTGCGCTGGAATACCGGCTGCTTATTCTGTTTTTCTCAAACAAGGGGATCTTGCTTACCCGCGAGCGCATTGCGGACGAGCTTTGGACGCTTTCGGGAGAATTTGTCGGCGACAACACATTAAACGTCTATATAAAGCGTCTTCGCGATAAGATCGAGGACGACGCCGCAGAGCCGAAAATACTCAAAACCATCCGCGGAATGGGCTATAAGGCGGTGGACGAATGAACAGATTAGACAGCGATACAAAATGCCTTTTGATTGTTCAATGCGCGGTCACGGCTGCGGGATTTGCCGTTTGTATGTTTTTGAGTAAAACTGCGGCGGTGGTTTTGCTTGTCTGCGCGGTTGTTATTATTTCGGCGCAGTTTATTGTTTTGTCACACAGACGGAAAAAATTGTCCAAGCTTTGCGACGATATTGACAAAATTCTCCACGGCGTGGAAAGCGTTTCTATTGAAGAATGCAGCGAAGGGGAGATAAGCGTTTTATCGTCGGAGCTGCACAAAATGACCATAATGCTAAGAGAGCAAAATTCCGCTTTAAAACACGAAAAACAGTTCTTGAAAGAGTCGCTGGAGGATATTTCTCATCAGCTCAGAACGCCGCTTACGACTATACTTGTAATTCTTGGAATGCTGCGCCGAACGGATATGCCGCGCGAGGAACGCGCCGAGCATATTTCGGAGATGTTCACTCTGCTTTCAAAAATGCAATGGCTTTTGGAAACGCTGCTGAGCATTTCGCGGCTTGACGCGGGAGCGGTTACTTTAAAGCCCGAAAAGCTGTCCGCGTCGGAAATTGTCAATTCCGCGTTAGAGCCGCTTTTCATCTCTATAGAGCTTAAAAATATAACCGTCCTCACCGAGTATGCCGGGGAACCCTCGCTTACGGCTGACAGGCAGTATATGACTGAGGCAATTGAGAATATTCTGAAAAATTGTATGGAACACGACAGCAGGGACGGAGTTATAAAAATATCCGCGTTAGAAAACAACATCTACACGCAGATAACGATTTCCGATACGGGCGGCGGCATACCCGAAAACGAGCTCCCGCACATTTTTGAGAGATTTTACCGCGGCACGGGATTTTCAAGTAAAGGCTATGGGATAGGTCTGGCTTTCGCGAAGAAAACAGCCGAGGCGCATAACGGAACGCTTTCCGTGAAAAATACCGCAGACCGCAGCGGCGCGGAGTTTGAACTTAGAATTTATAAAACTAAAATATAACAATTACGCGCTGTTGTACAGTTTACAGTTAACAATGTATAGTGTACAGTAGAATGTATCCGCTCCGCGGATTATTTAGATTGTCTGTAAGGATAAGCGTCGACAACATTTCCTCTTTATTACCATCTAAAAGCGTTTGCGCTAGCGAACGCACCTATTACTGTACCCTGTACCCTGTTTACTGTACCCTGTAAACTGCCTACACGCCGCACGTTACCGAAGTCCGAAATGAAATTTCTCAAATTAAATAAAATTTCAACTTAAAACGAAAACGCTCCTGCAACACCTCTCACAAATTTTTCGGAAACAGAAAAATTGCACTCAAAAACCCGAAACGGATTTTTGAGTGCAATTCATTCTCCGACAACGTTTTTAATCCAAAATATTTTCGGCAAGATGACTTGTATACTTGACATTATGTTTTCAGTATGATAAAATTGTAATAGTAAATTTTGAACTTAACGGAGGAAATTAAAAATGGTAGGAGTATATTTAAGCGGGACAGGCAACACAAAACATTGCGTTGAAAAATTAGTTAAATTGTTAGATTTGTCCGCGGAATGTTTTCCGCTGGAACATTCCGATATTATTAAAATATTGAAAAAACACGATACAATCGTACTCGGCTATCCGACGCAGTTTTCAAACGCTCCGTTTATGGTGCGTGATTTTATTAAAACCAATTCTTCTTTATGGAACGGGAAAAAGGTGTTTTGCGTAAATACCATGGGACTTTTCAGCGGCGACGGAACGGGTTGTACAGCCCGAATTTTAAGAAAATACGGCGCGGTGATACTTGGCGGCTTGCAGCTCAAAATGCCCGATTCGGTATGCGACAGTAAGCTGTTAAAAAAGAGCATTGAAGAAAATAAATTGCTCGTAAAAGCCGCCGGCAAACGCATTGAAGAAGTTGCAAAGCAAATTCAATTAGGAAAATATCCGCGCGAGGGATTGAGTTTTATAGCGCAGATAAAAGGTCTTTTCGGGCAAAGATTATGGTTTTATCATAAAACAACAAATTATACCGATAAATTAAAAATAAGTAATTTGTGCATTGGGTGCGGGTTATGCAGTAAAAATTGTCCTATGGGAAATATAAAAATTGAAAACAATAAGGCTACTGCAGGCAGCAAATGTACAATGTGTTATCGCTGCGTCAGCTTGTGCCCAAAACAAGCTGTAACGCTGCTTGGAGAGCGGGTTTACGAGCAATGCAGATTTAAAAAATATATTTGAAAGTTGCGCGTTTTGTAACGCCTATTTCGGGGAAATATTTCAAGGGTATTTCAGATTCGCAAATCAATGACTATCTGGATTATTACAGTAGGCAAAACATATGACAGAAAGTACAGTAAGCGAGTCCATTACAAAGTTATTTAATAATCCTGAAATGGGGTTTATCTACCACAAAAGGGAAAGCCTTGAAAACGAAATTGAACGGTATCTTTTTGTAGCGGACAGCGAGAGGACGAAACGGGAGATTTAGCGCGGATTTTGCCCTCGCTCGTCAATTTCCTGTGTATCTTCATCAGCTCCGCGACGACTTCCGATAATCATCGTTGTGCAAGTTAAAGCACGTCCTCAAAAATTGAGAACGTGCCGAAATAATATCAATGGAATTTATCCCAGATATTTTTTGAAAAACTCCTCCAACTTGTCAAACGGAATTGCATTTTTCCCGCCGCCGTCATAGAGGTCGGTGTGAACGGCGTTCGGAATAATCAGAAGTTCCTTGTTGTCCGTGTATTTGCTGTCTGTAGTCATTGCCGCATATGCGTCTTTTCCAAAATAGCAGGAATGCGCCTTTTCGCCGTGCATTATCAGCACTGCGCTGCGAATTTCGTTGCTGTAAGTGTTTATCGGCTGGTTCATAAACGACATACAGCCCGTTACGTTCCAACCGCCGTTTGAATTGAGCGAACGCGGGTGATAGCCTCTCTTTGTCTTGTAATAATCGTGATAATCTTTCACGAAAAACGGCGCGTCTTCAGGGAGCGGGTCAACCACGCCGCCGCCAAGCGCATATTCGCCCGTCTTGAAATCCTTGATACGCTGTGCATTGAGGGCGACTTTTTTCTGATAACGCTGTTCCTCGCTGTCATCTGCGTCAAAATATCCGTTCGCATTAACGCGCGCCATATCGTACATTGTGGACGCAACAGTCGCTTTAATTCTCGTGTCAAGCGCGGCGGTGTTTACTGCAAGACCGCCCCAGCCGCAGATGCCTATAATTCCGATTTTTTCGGGGTCAACATTGTCCTGCACCGAGAGGAAATCTACCGCAGCCATAAAATCCTCGGTGTTAATATCGGGTGACGCCATATAGCGAGGTGTGCCGCCGCTTTCTCCCGTGAATGACGGATCAAATGCAATCGTCAGAAATCCGCGCTCCGCCATTGTCTGGGCGTAAAGTCCCGAACATTGCTCCTTGACTGCGCCGAACGGTCCGCAGACTGCAATTGCCGCAAGTTTGCTCTCCGCATTTTTCGGCGTGTACATATCCGCGGCAAGCGTAATGCCGTAACGATTGCGGAACGTCACCTTCTTATGCTCCACCTTTTCGCTTTTCGGGAATGTCTTATCCCATTCGTTTGTCAGTTTAAGTTCGTTCATTGTAATAACCTGCCTTTCTGAATTTTTAATACCAATCGTGTTTTTCATCACGATTTAATTTTGCTATTTTTTCCATTTCGCTGTCGGACAATTTAAATCCGAAAATATCGAGATTTTCCCTGATGTGGTCGGGATTGCTCGAACCGGGGATAACAACCACGCCCCTTTGCAAATTCCAGCGCAGAATGACTTGCGCGGCGGTAACTCCGTGAGCGTTTGCAATTTCGTTCAGCGTTTTATCGCCGAGCATTTCTGCCGTGTGACCGCGCCCGCCGAACGGATACCAACCTTGCACAACAATGCCGAGATTTTGAATATACGGCACTACCGCCTGTTCCTGATAATACGGGTGAATTTCATTTTGCACAAGTGCGGGGGTTATATTCACCTGCGGCAGAAATTCCTCAAGCTCTTCAATATAAAAATTCGACAGACCTAGCGAGTGTATTTTCCCGTCCTTTACGAATTTTTCCATTGCAAGATACGCTTTAACGTCATTTTCGCCGGGGTGGTGCAACAGCATCATATCAATATAGCCGATGTCAAGTTTATTGAGCGCGTCTTGTATCGCCTTTTCGGGATTTCGGAACTGTTCGCCGGGATAGATTTTCGTAATAACGAAAATTTCCTCGCGCGGCACGTCGCTGTCCCGTATTGCGCGCCCGACTGCCGCCTCGTTGCCGTACATATACGCCGTGTCGATAAGCCGCCCGCCGCTTTCGAGCAATGCCGTCACCGAATTGTAACATTCTTCGTTGGAAAGGCTGTATGTGCCTAAACCCATTATCGGCATTTCATACCCGCTGTTCAGCATAACCGTTTTCCTTTCAAAGTTAAATTCACCGATGTTTGCGGTTTCGCTCGGAGTTGGAATGCTTTCGGTGCTTTTGTCCGAACTACTTCCCGTTGTTGCAGAGGAAGATGTTTCGGGAATTGTTGAACTGCTTTCCGTTTTGGAAGTCGCTGAAGATGATGATACTGCTGAACTTTGCGATAATTCGGAATTAACGCTTTCGCTTGAATTTGGTTCACTTGAAATAATTTCTGTGGAAGTTGATGTTGTACTTGCGCTGTTTGCGGTTTCGCTTTCCGAATTATTGCTGCAAGCGACCAATCCGAAAGCAAGCGTCAGCAATAATAAACTTGAGATAATGCGTTTCATTTTATCCCTCCGTTTCTATACGTTTGATAACCCTTGCAGGAACGCCGCCGACAATTGTATACGGTTCTACGTCCTTTGTAACGACTGCTCCCGCGGCAACAACTGCCCATTCTCCCACGGTAACACCCGACAAAATTGTTGCATTTGAGCCTATCCACACATGGTCGCAAATCCTTATCGGCGAGTAGTGATTTTTACGCTCCTGTTTTGGGTCAAGGTCGTGATTTATAGTCGCCAGCACAACATTATGACCGATAAGAACGTCGTTCCCGATATAAATTCCGCCTTGATCCTGAAAGTGACAGCAGGAATTTATAAACACATTTTTCCCGATGTGGATATTCCGTCCGAAGTCCGTGTAAAACGGCAAAAACATTCTAAAGCCCTCGCCGACTTCCTCGCCGACTATCTCGGACATAAGCGCGGGTATCTCCGCGTCCGTGTGATAGCGGGAATTAAGTTTTGCAAGTGCCTTTTGCGTTTCCTGACAAACCGCCCAAATTCGACGGTTCATTTCGTTTTCGTCAACTGTTGGGAGTTGCCCCGAAAAATACGCGAGAATTTCTTCAACCATTTAATTCTCCCCTTTCTGATTTCATTATAGCATAGAATATTTGAAATAGCAAATACATATTTTATTTGTTTTGATATACTTGAAAAGTATGACAAACTGTGCTATAATATCTTTGGGGGTGTATTTATGGACATCAGAACATTAAAATATTTTCTTGCCGTAGCACAGGAGGAGAACATCACAAAAGCCGCGGAAATTCTGCATATGTCACAGCCGCCGCTCTCCCGTCAGCTCCACGACTTAGAGGAAGAACTCGGCGTAAAACTGTTTGAGCGCACAAACAGAAAGGTTATTTTGACAAACGAGGGCGCGTTGCTTCGACAGCGGGCGGAGGAAATTCTGGAGCTTGTGGAAAAAACAAAAGCCGACGTCAGCCCGAAAACGGACAACATAAGCGGTGATATTTACATCGGCAGCGGCGAAACAGAGGGAATTCGCACGCTTGCAAAGGTGATTTATAATGTCAGGAAAAAATATCCAGATATTCGTTTTCATTTTTACAGCGGTCACGCGGAGGACGTTTCAGACAGGCTTGACAGAGGACTTCTGGACTTTGGCGTTTGCATTGAACCTGCGAATATGTCAAAGTATGATTTGATAAAGTTACCGACAACCGACCGCTGGGGCGTTCTTGTGCGGCGTGACGACCCGCTTGCAGGTAAGACAGCGATTACACCAAAAGACCTTTTGAAACGGCAGATTATCGCGACAAATCAGGCAATGGCGGAGGGCGAATTTTCGGGTTGGTCAGGCGGATTGTATCAAAAATACGACATTGCCGCAACGTATAATTTGTTGTACAATGCCGCAATTCTCGTTGAGGAGGGCGTGGGAATTGCGCTGTGCATTGAAAATGTTATCCGTGATTATGACGAAAATCCGCTCTGTTTCCGCCCGCTTGACCCGCCGATGAACGTCGGGCTTGACATCATCTGGAAAAAGCATTATGTGTTTTCCAAAGCGGCGGAAGTGTTTTTAGAGGAACTCAGAAATTATATACCAAAGGATTTGCACTCAAAATAAATATAACGAAATCATACCGATTTCTGTATCCCTTCTGATTTTGCGGTCGCTATGCGCTACCCTAACAGTTGCCCTCGGCGATTTTCTCATATGCCCGAAAAAGCTCTTTCACTCGGAGGAGCTTTTTCTGTTCGATGTCGGAGTTTTTGCCTTGCGCCTGTTTTTCGCGAACGGCACTTTGAAGTTCGTCGGCTTTGGAATAGATTTGCTCCATAGCAAAACTTGTTTTTTGAAATAGAAAAAGCGGAGAGCTGCAACTCTCCGCTTTAGCGATTTAATCATGAAATGCAACGCTATTCCCCAAAATGCAAATTATTCAGTTGTCAAAGAAAAAGGACGCTCGTCTGTCGAAAAGCGTCCTAATTTGTTGTTTGGGGTGGGCATGTTATCCTTTCGGGTAACTCTGCGTTTTCAAGCGGCATTACATTTCCTTTTGTAATGCGGGTTAGCGACCATATCCCTTAGATGTCCCCCCGAAAGGCAGCTCGAAATATTTTTTACACATTTTCGCTGAATTCGCGTTTTTTCATAACGCTCTTGTAAGCGGGGCGGATAATCTTGCTTGCGGTGGTAAGTTCCTCTATCCTGTGCGCGCTCCAGCCGACAATTCTCGCAATAGCGAAAATAGCCGTAAAAAGCTCTATCGGTATTCCCAGCATATCATACACAAATCCGCTGTAAAAATCGACATTCGGACTTACGCCCTTCATTATCTTGCGCTTTTTCGCAATGAGTTTCGGCGCGGCGTCCTCGATATTCTTGTAAAGCTGTAAATCGTTGTCGCGGTGCTTTGCCACGGCAAGCTTTTCGACGTAAGACCTGAAAATTCTCTCGCGCGGGTCGGACAGCGAATATACCGCGTGTCCCATGCCGTAAATAAGACCCTTACGGTCAAAAGCCTCTCCGTCAAGCAGTTTTGCGAGATAATCGCTTACTGCGTCGTAATCGGTAATATCCGAGACGTGTTCGCGGATATCCTGCATCATCTCCATGACCTTGATATTCGCGCCGCCGTGTTTAGGACCTTTAAGCGACGACATCGCCGCCGCAATGGTGGAATATGTATCCGAGCCAGACGAGGTTACAACGCGCGTCGTAAAGGTCGAGTTGTTGCCGCCGCCGTGTTCCATATGCAGCAGCAAAGCCACGTCCAGCACCTTCGCTTCAAGCGCGGTGTAACTCTTATCCGGGCGCAGCATCATAAGCAAATTCTCCGCAGTAGAAAGCGCGGGATCGGGACGGTGAATATACATGCTCTCGTCGTTTTCATAGTGGTTGTACGCGTGATAAGCGTAAGCCGCCAGCATCGGAAACCGCGCGATAAGCATAATGCACTGATAAAGGCTGTCCGCAAGGTCCCCCGAAAGAGCCGTGCTGTCATACGACGCGAGAGTAAGTATACTTCTCGTCATAGAATTCATAATATCCTTGCTGGGTGCTTTCATAATGACGTCTCTGGTGAAATTCGTCGGCAGGCAGCGGCATTCTCCGAGAATTCCGGAAAATTCCGCCGATTCTTCCTCCGTCGGCATTTCTCCGAACAGCAGAAGATACGCCGTTCTCTCAAAGCCGAACCCGTAATCTCCGCACATTGCCACAAGGTCCTTGACATTGTACCCCCTGTACCAAAGCTCGCCCTCGCAGGGAGACTCCACCCCGTCGACCGTTTTGAACGAGACCATCTGGGAAATTGTGGTAAGCCCCGTAAGCACCCCTTTGCCGTTGATATCGCGAAGTCCGCGGTTTACGCCGTAAAGGCTGTAAAGCTCGTCGGAAATCGTATCGTTTTTGCGGCACAAATCCTGTTTTTTCTCGGCATAATCTCTGATAATGTTTGTCATATTGTCGTCCTCCGTATTGGAAATTTTAGGCAAAATTTAAACAATACCGCACAAAGAACACGAAACCGTGCTTTATGCGGCATTGCCTTAAGACGGCAGTCAAATATTTTCCCTAATAATTTATTATAGCACATTTGAGTTATAAAATCAAGCGAATTATAAAATTTTTCACAAATTCATCACAAAACAGCATTGACAAACGCGAAAAAAGAAATTATACTGTACTTATATAACGAATTTTCGGAGGGAATATGAACGACGAAGAATACCCGGGGCTTTCGCGGGAGCAAGCCGACACGAAAGCAAAGCAGGGACTTTCAAACAACGGTTTTGAAATAAAGACCAAAAGCGTTAAAGAGATATTTTTCGAGAATATTTTCACTTTTTTCAATCTTTTAAACCTCTTGTTGGCTGTTCCCATTTTTTTGACGGGAAAATTCAAAAACGCGCTGTTTCTCGCGGTCGCGGTGCTTAACAGCGCGATCGGTATAATACAGGCTCTGCGGGCAAAACGCGCTCTGGACAAGCTGACGCTTATCTCGTCGCCGCACGCGCGCGTTATGCGCGACGGAAAAGAGACGACAATTTCCGTGGGAGAGGTTGTCGAGGACGATTTAATGATACTTTCGGCGGGTTCGCAGGTCTGCGCCGACGCAGTTATTTTAAGCGGAGAATGCGAGGCTGACGAGAGCCTTTTAAGCGGCGAGTCCGAACCCGTATTCAAGGAAAAAAGCGGCGAGCTGCACTCAGGGAGTTTTATCGTGTCGGGGAGCGTCAAAGCGAAGGTTGTCCGCGTGGGAGCGCAGTCCTCGGCTGGAAAAATCACAAGCGGCGCGAAATACCTCAAAAAAAGCAATTCCGAGATAATAAATTCGATAAATAAGATAATAAAGATCATCTCGGTATGTATTCTGCCTATCGGCATAATTTTGTTTGTTAAAGCGATATTTGTGATAGAACAGCCTATCTCCGAGGGTGTGACAAGCTCGGTGGCGGCTCTTATCGGAATGATACCCGAGGGGCTGGTTTTGCTTACGCAGATTGCTCTGGCGCTTAGTGCGATAAGGCTCTCAAAGCGCAGTATGCTCTGCCGCGATTTGTGCTGTGTAGAGGCTCTGGCGCAGGTTGACGTGCTTTGCCTTGACAAAACGGGAACTCTTACCGAGGGCAAAATGGAAATTGCCGACGTCCGGGCTTTGGACGCGGATATTGATGTAAATCAAGCCCTTTGCGCGTTTGCAAAAGCTTTTCCCGAGGAAAATTTCACCTTGCACGCAATCAAGGAACATTTTTCCTGCAACTCCCCGTATACAGCGCAAAAAACGGTCTCTTTCTCCTCGGCGAGAAAATGGAGCGCGGCGCAGTTCGACGTGCTCGGAACGCTGGTTCTTGGGGCGGCGGACAGAGTCCTCGGCGAAAATGACGAGGAAGTTGTCAAAGAATGTAAAAAGCTGTCGGAGAGCGGTCTTAGAGTATTGGTTCTGGCAAGGTCTCCCCTGCCGATAATCGGAAATGAATTGCCGAAACAGCTTAAACCCGCGGCGATTATCACGCTTTCGGACGTAATAAGAAGTTCCGCGCGAGAAACGCTGTCCTTTTTCCAAAAACAGGGAGTTGCCGTTAAAATAATTTCCGGCGACGACCCTGCCTGCGCCGCACATTCTGCAATCCTTGCGGGTTTGGCGGGAGAATGCGTCGATATGACGGGGGTGTCCGAGGAAGAAATTCCCGAAATCGCGGAAAAATATACAATTTTCGGGAGAACTTCCCCGCAGCAGAAAGTGGCGATTATAAAGGCTCTCAAAGCCGCGGGTCACAAGGTGGCAATGACGGGAGACGGCGTAAACGACATTTTAGCTCTCAGGGAGGCGGACTGCTCGGCGGCAATGCAGTCGGGGAGCGACGCCGCAAGAGCCGTTGCCCAGCTTGTGCTTACAAACAGCGATTTTTCCTCTATGCCGACAGCGGTCGCCGAGGGACGGCGTTGTATAAACAACATTCGGCGGTCGGCGGCGCTGTTTCTTACAAAAACCGTATTTTCGGCGGTAGTGGCGGTCGTGTTCCTGTTTTTGCCGATGAATTACCCGCTTATTCCCATCCAGATAACCCTTATCGGCGCGCTTGCTATCGGAATTCCGTCGTTTTTGCTGACGTTAGAGCCGAATTTTGAGCGCGTAAAGGGCGATTTCCTGAAAACCGTGCTGAAAAGATCCGCTCCCGCGGGAATTTCCGCTGCTTTGGGAGTTATCGCGGTGTCCGTGCTGAAAGCGGTAACGGGCTTTGAAAACCTCTCCGCCGTGACAGTCACAGCGGTCGCATGCTTTGGCGCGCTTTTTGAAGTCTGTCAGCCGATAACCGTCCGCAGAGGCGTAATGCTTGCCGTGCTTTACGCGGCGTTTGCGGGGGCGGCGATACTGTTTCCCGTGTTTTTCGGGATAACTGCCGCCTCGGCGGGAGAATGGGCGATAACGGCGGCGATTGCTGCGGCGGTGGTGGTTTTTCAGCGCGTTTTTTACGGGTTTTCGCACAATTCGGAAAATCGTTCCCGAACATCTTAAAATTCCTCTTGAAAAATCACGGGAAATGTGGTATCATAAAAATATATAGTTTTTGTAAAATAATGGTGATGTAATGGGATTTTGTTTGAATGTGGGAGAATGGAACAGCGTTTTTGCCGTGCCGGCAAGCGTTGTGGACAAATATATAAAACTTGCGGGTGAAAAGCCGCTGAAACTCCTGCTATACCTTTTAAGGCACGGTGGAGAGACGTTTTCCGAGGACAAGCTGAAAACGGAACTCGGTTTTTCCGACGCGGGAGAACTTGAAGACGCGGCGAAATTCTGGATACAGCGCGGAATAATAGACTGCCGCGACGATAACGATAACGTTCTGACGGCGCGGCGCGACGAACAGACTGCGCCTGCCCGAAAAGTCCCCGAACAGCTTACTCTTGACAGTTCCGAGCCTTCCCCCGCTAAACCCGATCCTGCGCCCGCAAAGGCTAAACGTTCGCCGACGGCGGTCTCCTCGGGCGAGATTGCAAGGCGCATAAAAGAGGACGGCGATATCCGCAGTTTGTTTAACGAGGTGGAGAAAATTTACGGCAGACCTCTGCGCCAAAGCGAAAATGTGATGGTGATCTCGCTGGTGGACTACTACGGGCTGCCCGCGGCGGTGGCTTTGCTGCTTATAAGCTGCTGCAACAAGCTCGGCAAGACAAATTCGAGTTACATATACGCTGCAGCGCAGGACTGGAGCGACAACGGGATAAATTCGGTGGAGCTTGCGGACGCTAAAATTCGTTCTATAGAAAAAATCAATACCACGGAACAGAAAATCCGAAAAGAATTTGACATTCAAAATTCGTTTACTCAAAAGCAGAGAGAGCTTATCAAAATCTGGACGGAACAATGGAATTTCAGCGAGGAAATGATAATTCTTGCCTGCGGGAAAACTATAGACCAGCTTGGCAAGTGGAATGTAAATTACACCAACAGGATACTCGAAAACTGGAAATCAGACAACATTTCCACCGTCGAGGCTGCAAACAGCGACAAACAGCCCTCCAAAAAGGACGAAAATTCTTCGTTTGATGTAGACGACGTTATGAACAGAATTTTCCAAAAACGCTACGGCGGCTGAAAGAAGGTAATTTATGTCATTCGATAATAGAATTTTCGAGGCGGCTCAGGAGCGGCTTGCAAAGCGCAGGAGCGACAACAAGCACGTTGAGGACCTCAGACGGATAGAAATTCACGGGAAGATCCCCGAATACTGCGAGCTTGAACGCAGCCTTGCGGACACGATGTCGGATATATTCTCCGCGATAGCGAATAAAACGGAGAATTTGGAGGAAATTATCCGCAAAGCTATGAGCGATAATATGGAAATTCAGAAAAAAATGGGCGATAAGCTGGAGAGGCGCGGTTATCCGCGGGATTATCTCGACCCGGTGTACAGCTGCCGAAAATGCCGCGACAAAGGGACGGCTGACGGGAAATGGTGCGAGTGTTTCAGCAGGCTTTTGAACACCGTTGCCGCGGAGGAGCTTAACGCACATTCTCCGCTGAAACTGTCTACGTTTGAAAGCTTTGATGTGAATTACTATTCCGATAAGGAAACTGTTTCCAGATCAAGCGGGAAAACACAGCGCGAAGTTATGAAAAACAACTATCGGGAATGTGTGAATTTTGCCGAGGATTTCAACGGCAAGGGCATGGGACTGCTTATGGTCGGGGGTACGGGGCTTGGGAAAACGCATCTCTCGCTTGCGGCGGCAAACCGCGTGATAGAGCGCGGGTTCTGCGTTATCTACGACTCTGCGCCCGAAATTCTGCGGCGAATAGACAAAGAGCAATTTGGCAGAGCCGACGGCGATACAATGCAGCTTATTATGGACTGCGATTTGCTTATCCTCGACGATCTCGGCTCGGAACCCCCAAAAAACGAGCGTTATATCTCCACGCTGTACGAAATTATAAACGCCCGTCAAAGCCGCCTGCTGCCTATGATCGTAAATACCAATCTAAAAGGCGACGAGATACGGGAGCGTTATTCCGAAAGGATTTGTTCAAGGCTGCTTAGTATGGAAGTATTGCTGTTCTACGGGAATGATTACCGTTTGAACAACACATTATAAAGAATTCAAGGAGGATAAAACTATGGCGAAACTTAAAATCGGTATGCTGACAAGCGGCGGCGACTGCCCCGGACTTAATGCGACCATACGGGGAGTGGCAAAGGCGACCTATGAAACTTTCGGTACTGATAACGTTGATATAATCGGTATCCACGACGGGTATCACGGACTTATACACGGCGTTTACAAGGAAATGGCGCCGAGCGACTTTTCGGGTATCCTCACAACGGGCGGTACCATTCTCGGCACAA